>JBBDZZ010000001.1:0-6295 GCA_040899885.1 Chloroflexota bacterium
GCCGACTCGTACCTTCCGAAGAGCTTGCCGTCGAACACCGTGAAATCGCCGGCCTGGCTGGGCGCGCTCGGGTTCGAGCTGCTCTTGATCGTGGAGCGCCATGCCGCGTCGCTCTTGAACCAGAGATCGACGACCTGCGTCTCGTCGCCGACGAACTCCCCGAACACGTTGCGGATCGTGGCGTGGAACGGGGTCCTGGTGAAGCGCTCGCGCGCCTGCTCGACCACCGCGAACGCTGACCTCGGCTGGGGCCCGATCGTGCTGATCGTGGCGATGAGCGCGACGATCGCGGCGGCGGCGACGGGCGCGAGCCGCATCCAGGGCCGCCGGCGAGGCGTCGGCAGCATGCGCAGCGGAGCGCGCTCGAGTTGGGCCTGCCACGCGCGCGCTTCGATCGCCGGCCAGAGATCGGGCAGCGCGATCTCGTCCAGTGCGCGCAGTCGCTGCTCGAGGTCAACCATCGCTCTTCTCCAGTAGCTCCCGCAGGCGCTTTCGGCCGCGGTGGAGGTGGACCCACACTGCCGGTTCCGTCGAGCCGAGGATCGAGGCCACTTCCTTCACCGGGTACCCCGCGTAGTGATGGAGGACGACCGAACCGCGTTGCATGGGAGAGAGCTGTGCGAGCGCGCCGACGACGTCTCCGGCAGGCTCGGCCATGTCGTAGGAGCGTTCCGGCATGGTCGCCGACTCGCGCGCTCGGTTCTTGAGTTCGCCCGCCGCGATCCGGAACGCGGCGCGCCAGACCCATGGCAGAGGAGCCCGGATCGCGTCGCCCCGCTTGAGCGCCTGGGCAAAGGCCTCGGACACCGCATCGATCGCTACCTCCCGGCTCCCCGCGTAGGCGATGACCGCCCTTAGCAGCCGAGATCCGTGCTCTCGGTACACGGCCTCCAGGTCGCTGCCGGTGGTCTCGTCCACGCGCGCATCCTGCATCCTGCAGATAGAGGAGGGAAATGGGCCGGAAACCTTAACGGCGTGGGGATTCCACGAAGAGATCCCGAGGCGCGGTCTTATGAACCTGGACCGGCACGCGCCTGGCGCTCGCTGCGTCAACTGGCAACGTGCTTACCTGTAGGTGGCGAGTTCTGGCTCCGGCGGGGCGGGGCGGCTCCAGGCGACGGTCTTCGCGCGGCCCGCGGCGGATGTCGAGCGGGCGTTCCCCGACGGCTCGAGCGCGGCGTCGATCGTCGAGGCCGGCGCGACCGAGGCCGCGCGGCTCGCCCGGAGCGTCCGCGAGGCGGTCGGGGCCTAGCCCCCGATCCGCGACCCGCCACGCGGGTCAGCTGATGCCCCGAGCAACGCTGCACCCGGCCAGAGGGTCAGGCATCGGAGGAAGAAGCCGTTTGGTGCCGAAGTCGGGGCCTCTCGGACGCTCCTTCGACAGGTGACCCGCCCAGCGGGTTGCGAGAGGACTACAGGGTCGCGGAGGGACTACGGCTCGTCGAGCTCGTCCGGCTCCTCGACGAAGGCCTCGTCGGTCGTGACGTCTGCGGGGACGACGCGGTCGAGGTCCTCGATCTCCTCGTCCTCCTCGTCGTCCTCGAGATCCTCCTCGAGCGCCTCCTCGCGGATAAGCGTGCCCTTCGTGTAGGGCCGCAGGTCGGTCAACTTGGCGGCCGTCGGGAACGAGACCTTCCCGTAGTTGCGGGGATCCTGGGAAACCTCCCGGATGATGATCCGGACGTCCTTGTCGCCGAGTGCCGTGACCCCGGCGGCGTACTTGTTGCCGTCGGCCATGAGCTTGAGCAGGCGGGCCGCGACGCGCGGCTCGACGACCCCGATCCGGATCTTGTTGCTCGTCGCGATCAGGCGCTTGCCCTCCGGCGTCAGCTCGACGGTGTCGCCCGGGTTGACCTGGGCGAGCTCGCGCGGATGGGCGAGGTCGGTGAGGAACGCGAAGCCGGTCTTGCCGGTCTCCTCGACGAAGATCGAGACCGGGGCCTTGCTCCCCGCCTGCGCCGGGACGGTCTTCTCGCCGGCCGCGACGAGGAGGACCTTGAGCCGGTCGATGTTCCGCTCGGCGATCCGGTTCGTCGGGTCGAGGGCGAGCGCCGTCTGGTAGTGCTCGCGGGCGGCGCCCAGCTCGCCCATCTCCCAGAGTGCCTTCGCGAGGCGGTTCTCCGCCTCGGCGTCCTGGCCAAGCTCGAGGAGCTTGCGGTTCGTCTCGGCCGCGTCGGCCCACTGCGAGGTGGCGGCCTGGTGGATCGCCTGGTCGGCGAGCTGGCGCTTGAGCCGCACCTGGTTGACGGGGGCCGCGTTCGTGTCGACTTCGGGGAAGGTCACGAGGGAGTCGTCCTTTCGGAACGGATCTGGGGAGCACGGGGCCTCGGCCATCCGGGGGCCAAAGCGGGCATCGTTTCTAGCACCGACCGGCGGGTTCGTCAAACGGCCGGTCCCCCGGCTCAGGCGTTTCTCAGGCCTGCCGAAGGGCGAGATTCCAGCCGATCACGAGGATGCCCAGGCCGGCGAGCATGGCCATCTGCCAGATCCAGCGCGGGTGCCGCCGGCGCGATGGCGACGCGGCGTGGAAGGCGTCCCACAGGAAGAACACGAGCGTCAGGATCGCCGGGCCGACGAGTCGCGGGATGTCCATCGCCCGGAGAGCCGCGGCCCCGACCGCGATGGCGCTCGCGTACGTTGCCGCGGACCACAAGGCGTCGCGCAAGTTCGTGACCCGGAGCGCGGACGCGCGGTAGCCGAGCAGGCCGGCCACGAGCGCGTCGAGCGAGGCGAGGAGCAGCAGGTTCGCCTCGGACAGCGGCGGGGGCGTCACGCCCGGCGTCGCGGGCTCGACCAGGCCGCCGGGCACGAGAGCCGCCGCTCCCGCGAACGCGAGGAACGCGACGATCAGCGCCTGGACGAGGACCCGCGCCCGGTCCTCCGAGGTGGGGCCGTGCGGCGCGGCGAGGATTCGCGCCTCCGTCCGGATCGTCCGATCGATCAGCAGCCACGCCAGCCCGATCGCCGGCGCGAGCCACATCCCGACCGGCACGAGGCGGAGCGCTCCCAGGCAGGCAAACGCGGCCACGGTCGGCGTGAGGAGCGCCTCGATCGGGACGCCGGCCGATTCGCCGAAGGGATCGGATTGGGCGAGGACCTGGAGCGTGCCGAGGAGGAGGGCCGCGAACAGGAGGATCGCCACGACCCAGAGCAGCGGGCCGCTGACGAACCGCGACACCGCGAGGATCGTGACGACCGCGAGCACGAGGTCGCGGCGCGGGACGGCTCCAGGCTCGACGCGGCTGGCGACAGTCACTGCGCCACCCGCGACGGCTTCGCGGCGACCCAGTCGAGGAGCTCCGCGCGCGACCGCGTGTTGAGGACGTTGCGCGGCTCTACCCACGCGCGGCGAGCCTGGCTGACTCCCCACCGGACGAAGTCGAGCTCCGCGGTCTTGTGGGCGTCTGAGTCGATCGTGAGCACGCAGCCGAGCTCGACCGCCCGCCGGGCGCGCTCGACCGACAGGTCGAGCCGATGGGGCGAGCCGTTCATCTCGAGCGCGGTCCCGGTCCGCGCCGCCTCGGCGTAGACCGCCTCCCAGTCGAGGTCGAGATCGTCGCGCGACTGGATCATCCGGCCGGCCGGATGGGCGATGAGATCGACATGCGGGCTGCGGATCGCGTTGAGCGTCCGGCGGGTGAGCTCCGCGCGCGGCTGGCGGCGCGACACGTGGAGCGACGCGACGACCACATCGAAGCGGGCGAGCAGCGCATCGTCGTAATCGAGCACGCCGTCGGCCCGGATCTCCAGCTCGCAGCCGTGGAGGAGCCTGAAGCCCTCGGCCGGCGTCTCGAGCGGCGCCGTCCCCTCGGCCTCCTCGCGGGCGAACCGGGCGTTGAGCTCGGCGATGATCGCGCGCTGCTCCTCGACCCGCTCCGGGGTGAGGCCGCGGGCAATCGCCAGCGAGATCGAATGGTCCGTCAGGACCTGCCACGAGTAGCCGCGCCGCCGCGCGGCCTCGGCCATCGTCTCGATCGAATGGATGCCGTCCGACCAGTCCGAGTGGCTGTGGGCGTCGCCGCGCAAGTCGGACAGCCCGATGAGCGACGGTAGCCGGCCCGCGAGCGCGGCCTCGACCTCGCCGTGGTTCTCGCGCAGCTCGGGCTCGATGAACGGCAGGCCGAGGAACGCGTACGCCTCCTCCTCGGTGGCGAACGTCCGGAGCTCCGCGTCGGCGCCGGTCAGCGGCTGGCCGTCGTCGCCGATCCGGAGGAACCCCTTCTCCGACAGGCTCCAGCCACGGTCGCGCGCCCGCGCCCGGAGGACGACGTTGTGCTCCTTCGAGCCGGTGAAGTGGATCAGGTACGTGCCGGCCTCGCCGGGCGGCATGATCATCAGGTCGACCTGCGGCCCACGCAGCAGCTCGACGGCCGCCTTGTGGCCGCCCCCCTGAAGGACCCGGTCGACGATGCCCATGCCGGTGAACCGCTCCATGAGCGCGCGGGGGTCGTCCGTCTCGGCCAGCAGGTCGAGGTCGCCGATCGTCTCCTTCTGCCGGCGGAGCGAGCCCGCCGGCACGATCCGGTGGAGCCCGGGCGTGCCCTCGAGTGCCTCGATGAGCGATTCGACGATCGCCTCCGCCTGGTTGACGAGCAGGCGCTGTGGCCGGTTCTCGAGAGCGGTGATCCCCTCGAGGATCATCGCCTCGGTCTTCTCGGACAGGCCCTTGAGCGTGCGCAGCGTGCCGGCCTCGGCCGCGTGGCGAAGGTCCTCGATCGTCTCGATCCCGAGTTGCTCGTAGATCAGGCGGACCGTCCGCGGGCCGAGTCGCGGGATCTGGAGAAGGTCGACGAGGCTCGCCGGGACCTCCGCGCGGAGCCGCTCGAGCATCGACATCTGGCCCGTCGTGACCAGCTCCCCGATCTTGTCGCTGATCGCCTGGCCGACGCCCGGGATCTTCGGCGGCGACCCGGCCTTGTACGCGTCGGCAACGGCGAACGGCGCGCGCCCGATCGCATCAGCCCCCCGGTGGTACGCGACGGTCTTGAACACGAGCTCGCCCTTGACCTCGAGGATGTCGCCGATCTCGTGGAAGATCCGGGCCAGGTCACCGTTCGAGGGAAGGGGGCGGTCGGGGTCGTCGCCCGGGAGCGCGTCGGGATCGATCTGTAATTCGGGGGCTGTCGGCCGGCGGGGCATCCCCCGATGGTAGCCCGCCGGGCGATGCGGTTCTCAAATGTCCCCACGGAGGACGGAACACGCACCGGTGTCGTCAGATGTCGTCCACGAGGGCAAATGACTGGACGGGGCTGGGGGTTCGTGCGTGGGAAGGGAAGCCCGCGTCGGGTCGACGTGGCGATCGCCTCTCTCCGTCCCACCAGGGGACATTTGACAAGAACGGGCGCGAGCCGCTACGCCGCGGCGACCATCGCGGCCTGTGAGCGCAACATAAGTAGTGCGTTTCTAATTGCAGGTTGGTTAGGAACGCACTATTCTTGATGCATGATCGACCCGAAGACCCTCGGCTCCACCGCGGCTCGTCTGGTGATGGAGCTTGCCCAGAGGGAACCCCCGATCTTCACGTTGGGCGAGGCACAGATCGTGCTCGGCGCCTCGAACCAGGTGACGTCGAACCTCTTGTCCCGGCTCGTTCGACAGGGATGGATAGTCAGGGTCCGGCGCGGGGTATATGAGGTCGCACCGATCTGGGCAACGCGCCAATCGTTCGTGGCCGACCGCTTCGCTGGGCTCAGTCTGTCGCTCGAACCTCCCTACTACATTGGTTACCGATCGGCCCTCGAGCTGTATGGCTGGCTCCAGCATCCCATCGTTGGCCGGCTCTGGATCGCGGTCCCCCAGCAGCGTCGTGTCCTGCGTACGCCAGGCAATCGTGTCACCTGGGTGGTGACCAAACTCGACCGCTTCGAATGGGGCGTGCGCGACAAATGGATTGGCTCTTCAAAGGTGCCCGTAAGCGATCCCGAGCGGACCTTCCTCGACTGCCTCCATCTCCCCCGACACGCCGGGGGGATCACTGAGATAGCGGCAGCGTTCGTGCGGGCTTGGCCGACGCTCGATCAGGATCGCCTGATCTCGCATGCCGATCGGCTTGGCAATACCAGTGTCAGTCGACGCCTCGGCGCGGTGATCCAGGCCTTGGAGCTCGACGAAGCTGACCGGCTGGTCGGACGCCTGCCGCAGGGTCGATGGAGTGGTCGTCCGGTCTCGCTCGACCCCAGCCTGCCAGCAGGCGGCGAGATCGACCGGCGCTGGGGTGTCCGGATGAATGTCCCACCCGACGAACTCTCCATGGTTGGCCGGACGTGATCGGACGCCCGGAGATCAGTCGGCTGTC
>JBBDZZ010000001.1:6395-7959 GCA_040899885.1 Chloroflexota bacterium
CGCCGCGAAGGCCCGAGGTGCTACCACCTTCATCGAGTACGTCGGGCCACTCAGGGCGGCTGATGGGAGGAGCATCAAGATCGACGTCGCCATTGACGAGGTGGTGCGGGACGGCACTGAACGTCGTGCGCTGCTGTCCGAGTACTCGGATCTTGACAAAGGCGGCTATTTCATCGACGTCTACGCGGTCACTGAGATCTGGGCGGAGAAAGTGCGCTCGCTCATGCAGCGATCCGAGCCGCGTGACCTCTATGACCTCCACCAGCTACTGGAGGATGATCCGACGCTCCCGGACCGCGCCAAGGACCTATTCCGTCGGAAGGCGATCGTGAAGTCGCTCAAACCGGTTGATCTGCTCGGGCGCCTCGAGGGCCGCGAGAAGACCTGGGAGCGGCTTTGGCAGCAACGGCTCGAGGATCAGGTCCGCGACTTGCCCGATTTCGACGGCGTTTGGCGTCGAGTAATCCGCGGCCTGCGGCAAGCCGACTACTGAGCCGTGCGGCGACAGCTGCCTCTGGGTGCCGGGGCGTCATCAACCAGGAGCGCCTCCGCGCCGGACGACCATGCGTCCCGGGCGGCGTCGCTATGCCGCGGCCACCACGCGGTCGCGGCCCGTGCGCTTCGCGCGGTAGAGGGCGCGATCGGCTCGGTCGAGGAGGTCGGCGATGGGTTCGTCGGCGGTCTCGGCGACGGCGACGCCGACCGAGACGCTGACCCCAGACACTCCGAACGGTCGAAGGTCGAGCCGCTTGACGGCGTCGCGCACCCGCTCCCCCACCTCGATCGCCTTTAGCGGCGTCGGGTTGCGCAGAATGACGGCGAATTCTTCGCCGCCGTATCGAGCCGGCACGTCGTCGTCGCGGACCGCATGGGCGATCGCGCCGCCGACGGCGCGGAGGACCTCGTCGCCGGTCGCGTGGCCGTGCCTGTCGTTGAGCGCCTTGAACCGGTCGATGTCGATCATCAGCACGCCGACGGCGTCGTCGGCCCGCCGGCGGCGCCCGAGCAGGGCGCAGAACTCGTCGAAGTAGCGCCGGTTCGGGAGGCCGGTCAGCGCGTCGGTCGAGGCCCGGGCATCCGCCGCGCGATGGGATTGGGCGCGGGCGAGCGCGGCCGAGGCCTCGACGGCGGCCCCGGCGAGGATTCGCTGGGTCGAGGCGGGCCAGGAGTCGGGGGACCGGCGCGAGAGAACGATGGCGCCGATGACGCCGTGCTCGGAGCGGAGCGGCGCCGCGAGCGTGTTCTGCAGGCCGTAGAGCACGCGGACGCGGTTCGCGATCCCCTCGGCGGTGAGGCGCGGCGCCTCATCAGAGGACAGCAGGAGCGTGAGGCCGACCGGAAGAAGCGTCGTCGAGCTCGGCACGCCTGGGCGGTTCGTGACGAGGGTCGCCTCGAGGGAGTGCTCGTCCCGGCGCCGCACCACGACGATGTGGTCCGCACCCGTCTCGTGGCCGAGATTCTCGACGATGGCGCCGACGATCGCATCGGGAGATACCGATCGGGAGAGGCCCTGGAGGATCCGGGCGACGCTCTCGGCCTCCTCGCGGCCGCCGACCTCGAGTGC
>JBBDZZ010000001.1:8059-10099 GCA_040899885.1 Chloroflexota bacterium
CCTGGAGGATCCGGGCGACGCTCTCGGCCTCCTCGCGGCCGCCGACCTCGAGTGCTTGTACGGCGTTCCGATGGAGGATCGCGGCGCACCCGACGACGATGACGAGACCGGCCGATACGACGTCGATCGGCCGCGCACCGTCCCCTGCCAGGCGGACTGCCGCAGTGACCCCAAGGATCACGAACGACCCGGCGAGGAACCACCACGTCCGTCGGAGTTGCCGATCCTGGGGATCGTCGCGGGGGGTGGTGGTTGCGGTCACGTTCGGACCAGAGAATGGCGGTGCGGTGAGGTCGCGTCCACGGCTCGGATGGGGTACGTCCGGGCCGGTCGAGGTAGTACTTCCGTTCCGCGAGCTCCAGCCTGCTGCGAAATCGTCGTACGAGATCGCAGTATCCCGGGCTCCGCCTCGCCAGCCAGGTCAGGCGGCGTCGGTCTCCGAGCTCGCCGGGCGTCGCGGGCGCCGGGTCGGACGCACAGGCGCGGGCACAGGGTCAGGCACGGGGTCAGGCACGCCCGCGGGCACGGCAACAGGCGCGGCGACGGGTGGAGCCGCCTGGTCCACAGCGCGGTCCGTGGCCCGCTTCCGCCCGGAGCGCTTCACCCGGTAGAGGCCGCGGTCCGCCGCGGCGATGAGGTCGGTCGCGGTCCGTCCGTCGGTCGGATGGGTCGCTGCGCCGATCGAGACGGCGATCGGCACCGGGCCGCGCATGTCCGACTCGAACGGCTCGCGGTGGAACGTCTCGACGATCCGCTCGGCGGCGCGGCGGGCGCTCACGTTGTCCGTCTCGGGCAGGATGATCGCGAACTCGTCGCCGCCGTACCGGGCCGGGACGTCCGGATGGCGCAGGGTCGAGCGGATCCGTTCCGCGACCCAGACGAGCACGCGGTCGCCGAACAGGTGGCCGAAGGTGTCGTTGACGAGCTTGAAGTCGTCGACGTCGAGCATCAGCACGCTCAGCGGCTGGCGCGACCGCTGCGCCCGGACGACCTCTTCGCCGAGCCGCTCGTGGAAGTACCGGTGGTTGTAGAAGCCGGTCAACGGATCGCGGTCGGCGAGCTTGCGCGTGTCGTCGTAGAGCCGGGCGTTCTCGAGGGCCATCGCGGCCTCGTTGGCCATCGTCCGGGCAAGTGCGAGCTGGTTCTCGTCGAACTGGACCGCGGTCTTGGACATCAGCTCGACGAGGCCGATCGACTCGCCTTTGACGACGAGCGGGAGCATCGCGAGCATCCGGTTGCCGTCCCGCTGGAGTAGCCGCGTCTCCGCCGGGTCGGCCGCGGGGTCGTCGGTGTCGATCACGACCGTCGACTGGGTCTCGAGGACCCGGCGCGTGACCGGGAAGCGCGCCACGTCGAAATACGGCTCGAGCTCCTCGATCCGGGACGGCGGGTAGTAGCCGAGGGTCAGCACCCGGCCGGCCGCCCGGTCCCAGTAGCTGATCGCGCACTCGTCCACGCCCATCGCCCCGGCGAGGTGCTTCGCGATGAGGTCCGCGACCTGGCGCGGATCGAGGCTCGCCGACAGGTCACTGCTCATCTCGACGAGCCGGCGCAGCTCCCGGGCGAAACCCTCGCTCCGGCCGACGAGCCGAGCCGACTCGAGGGCCGTCGCCCCCTGGTCGGCGAGGATCGAGAGGAGCTGGAGGTCGTCCTCGGTGAACTGCCGCAGCCCCAGCTTCGAGAGCGTGATGACACCGATGACGTCGCCGTCGTGGCGCATCGGGACGACGAGCAGCGACTCGTCGACCGCGACCGCGTCCGGGATCGTGACGCCGCGCGGATCCGCGCCCGCGTCATCGATGAGGAGCGGCAGTCCCCGCTCCGCCACCCAGCCGGTGAACCCCGTGCCCACCTTCGTGCGGAATTCCTCGAGGTCGAAGCCGTCGGACGCGCCCGCCCGGCCCTCGAAGGCGATCGGCACGAGGTCGGCCGGTGCCTCGAGGATGTGGACCCGGGCGTTGTTGTAGTCGAGCACGCGGCGGGTCTCCTCGACGATCGACCGGCCGACCGCCTCGACCGACTTCGCCCGGTTCATCCGGG
>JBBDZZ010000002.1:0-10029 GCA_040899885.1 Chloroflexota bacterium
TTCGTGGCCGGCCCCCACCTCTATGCGCTCCAGGTTGGCCTCTCTGCGCGCGACACGTTCGCCCGGATCTTCGACTCCCGGCAGGGCGCGGTGGCAGGCGTCACCGCAACGCCAGGGCCCGGCGACCGCGAGCGGACGAACATCCTCGTCATCGGGATCGACAAGATCCCGTCGCGGAACGCGACCCTGACCGACACGATGATCGTCGTCTCGATCGACCCGGTCGGCCGGACCGTGTCGATGGTGTCGATCCCGCGTGACCTCGTGGGGACGCCGCTCGGCAACGGCGACGTCTACGGCCCGAAGCTCAACTCCCTGAAGAGCTACGCCGACGCGCATCCGGGGGAGTTCTCGCAGGGCGGAATGCGAGCGCTCAAGAACGCCGTGTCGGCGCTCCTCGGGGTCCCGATCCACTACCACGCGTCGATCAACTTCTTCGGCTTCGTCAGGATCGTCGACACGATGGGTGGGGTCGACGTGTCACCGGCCAGGGGATTCACCGATCCCGAATACGGGTACCGGGGCCGGTACGGCTTCTCGATCACGGCCGGTCGCCACCATCTCGACGGCCTCGACGCGCTCGCCTACGTCCGGGCACGCAGGGCAGCCGGTGAAAGCGACTTCACGAGGGCGGCCCGGCAGCAGGAGGTGATCCTCGCCCTTCGAGACCGGGCGCTCCGCAACGGCAGCCTCCTCTTCCAGATCCCCGCCCTGTTCGATGCCTTCGGCGACGCCATCCGAACCGACCTGCCGGTCGACCGGCTGCCGATGCTCGCGGTGCTCGCCGACGAGGTGAACGACGACGCGATTGTTCGGGTCGTCATCCGCTCCCCGCTCGTCATGGACGGCCGGAACGAGTACGGTGCCGTCCAGTTCCCCGACCTCATCGCGATCTGGGCGGTGGCAGACGGTGTATTCAGCGACCCTGGTACGCCGCCCCGTCCATGGCCCGCGCCCCGCCCGACCCCCAGCGCGCAAGGAACCTCCAGCCCGTAACCCGGTCCAGTCCGCTCACCGGAGGACCACTCGACTTTCGATGGACCCGATCGCCATCCTGTTCGAGGCGACGAGGGCTGCGGCCGCCCTCGTCCTCCTGTTCGTCCTCCCCGGGCTGACCCTGGGACCGGTCGTCGCTCCGGGTGCGTCCACCCAGCTGGCCCGGCTCGGTCGAGCCGTGGGCGTCAGCCTCGTCGTCACGGCGTTTGCCGGCATGATGCTCGCCCGGCTGGGACTGCTCCGCCCGACGATCCTCATCGCGCTCCTCGTCGGCCTCACCTTGCTGCCCCTCCACTCCCGGTTGCCGCGCCGGCCCCGCCGACCGTCGCGGCATGCCCGGCGCTGGTGGCTGGGCGCCGCTGCCGGCGCAGTCCTCGCCGCCCTCCTTGCGGTGCTCGCGACCTGGTCCCAGGCCGGCGGCGTGCCGGTCCCCTCGGGCGCGACGTCCTGGGTCGATGCCGCCCTGGCGTGGTCGACCGCCGATACCGGGGGGTTCCGGGCGGACCTCCCGGCGTGGGGCGTCGTCGGGCCGTTCCGTGTCGACCACGGCCCGCTCACGGCCCACTCGGCCGCCGTATTCCTGCTGATGCAGAGTGACCCGCTCGTAGAGCTCAATTTCTACCGACTGGCCGTCCTGATGAGCGGACTCGTCCTCGCGACGCTGCTCTTTCGCCGCTGGGTCTCGACGTGGATCGCGCTCCTGGGAGCGATCCTGCTGTTCCGGACGGTCTGGATCGTGGCTGCCGCCGCCGGTTACGGCCCCGAAGGATGGGGGCTCGTCGTCGCGCTCTTCGGGCTGTGGCTCACGGACCGCGCCGTCGTCGAGCGGTCACGCCGGCTGGCCGTGGCTGCGACCGCGAGCGGAGCGGTCGTCTTCCTCGTCGACATCGAAGTGTTCCTCGTCTTCGCGGCCGCGGTCGCGGGGATCGTCATCGCCCGTGCCTTCGTCCAGCCCGGCGGGGGCCCGGAGAGCGCCGGGGGCCTCGGCTACCGGCACGGCCGGCGCGTCGGCCTGCGATCGCCGATCGCGATCGACGTCGTCCGGCCGCTCGCGCTCGGTGCAGCGATCGTCGGCGGCGGATTGCTGGTGGGCGTGGTCGGCGATGCAGTCCTGACCGGAGACAACCGCATCGTCGGCTACCTGATCGCCGGCCAAAGCGGCGGCGAGACTGTCCCGATCCCGCTCGTCGGCGACCCGCCGGCCGGCTGGAAGGCGAGCGGCGACCCAACGTGGGACTTCCACGTGGCCGCGACCGACGTAGGGCAGTTCGGCCAGCCGCCTCCGGCTGCCTTCGTCGACGGGCGGCTCCTGCCGAGTTCCGCCGTCAATATCTGGCCGTGGGTCGACGGCCTGGCACTGCTCGGGCTCATCGTCCTGGCCGCGCTGCTCGCGATTCCGCTGGGGGGCTGGCCGTTCGCCGATGCCCGCCGGCAGAGGGCGATCCTCGGCTGGACGGCGTTCGCGGCGGTCCTCCTGGCCGGATCGGTCGCGCTGTTCTCGCTCATCCCGACGTTCGTCCCGCGACGGGTCGGCCCGAGCGGGCTGGTGCCCTTCATCGCGATCGTGCCGGCCGTGGCCGCGATCATCGGCCTGTGGTGGCTCAATCGGCTCATGGTGCCGCGCCTCCGGGCGAGGTTGTGGCGGGGCGCGATGCCGGTCGCGGGCGCCGTGCTCGCCGCCGTCACCGCGGTCGTCGTCATTCCCGTGCCCTCGACGCAGGACTCAGCGGGCGACCGCCAGCCGGTCCTCAGCCCCACCGGGTACGAGGCGTATCGCTGGATCGGCAACAACCTTCGGCCGGGGACGCGGGTGCTGGCCAACGCCTGGACCGACGGCGCCTTCGGTGCCCTCGCGAAGCAACCCGGGATCATCGACGGTCCCGCGCCGTACCTCGATGATCCGGCGCTGCTTGCACGCGCGACCGGCCTGGTGCTGGACGCTCGCCGGGTGTTCGCCGACCCTGAGGGCGCGGATGCCGCCGCGTACCTCGCTCGAGAGGGCGTGCAGTACCTGCTGGTCGTGACGCCCGCCGGGACCGGCGACGATCTGGGTGGCTCGGTGCCGTTCGAGGTCGACCTCGCGGCCCTCGAGCGCAGCCCGCGCTATCGCCTCGAGCAGCGGTTCGGGGACGGCCGGCTGCTGCTGTTCGAGGTCGTCGGCTAGCCCGGCAGATCCCAGCGCCCCACGGCGGCGCGATGCGCTCCGAACCGGGCGAGCAAGGCGTCGAGGTCGCGGGCGACGACGAGCAGCTCGCGGTGCCCGGTGGCTAGGAAGCCCTCTTCCACCGCTCGGTCGAGGAACGCCAGCAGCGGGTCGAAGTAGCCCGTGGGATCGAGCACGCCGCACGGCTTGTCGTGGAGGTCGAGCTGTGCCCAGGACATCGCCTCCGCCAGCTCCTCGAGCGTGCCGAGGCCGCCCGGCAGCGCGACGAACCCGTCGGCGAGCGAGGCCATCACCGCCTTCCGCTCGTGGAGCGTCTCGACGACCCGGAGCTCGGTGACGCCGCTGTGGGCGAGCTCGCGGTCGACGAGCCCACGGGGGATCACGCCGATCACTTCTCCACCCGCGCCGAGGGCGCCGTCGGCAAGCGCGCCCATCAGTCCCACCCGGCCGCCACCGTACACGACGCCGATTCCGCGGGCAGCCAGACCCGCCCCGACATCACGGGCAAAGGCGGCATGGGCCGGATTGAGCCCGGGGCTCGCGCCGCAGAACACGCACAGGCGGCGGAGGATGCGCGCGTCTGCGGGCATCAGTAGCCGAGCTCCCGGAGGACGGGCGCCAGGCGGCGCGCGGCGCGGCCGCGGTGGGAGATCGCGTTCTTCTCGTCCGCCGACCACTGGCCGAGCGTCCGGCCACCGGGCGGTTCCACGAGCGGCTCGAAGATCGGGTCGTACCCGAAGCCGTTCGTCCCGCGCGCCGCGGTCGCAATCCGGCCGCGCGCAATCCCCCGCCGTGTCGTCACCGGCAGCCCGCCGCGGGGACCGGCCTGGTCCGGCCGGGCGAGAGCGAGGACACACACATAGCGGGCTCCGCGGGCCGCGGGCCCGCGGCCACCGAGCGCGGACAGCAGCTTGGTGTTGTTGTCGGCGTCGGTCGCGCCCTCGCCCGCGTATCGCCGCGTCCTGACACCCGGCTTGCCGCCCAATGCATCGACCTCCAGCCCTGAATCGTCGGCGAGGGCCGGCAGCCCGGTCTGTCGGGCCGCCCAGCGGGCCTTGAGCGCGGCATTCGCCTCGAACGTGGCCCCGTCCTCATCTGGCTCGCCCCGGATCCCGAGATCGCCGAGCGAGACGAGCTCGGCCCGGTCGAGCCGG
Source organism: Chloroflexota bacterium (assembly GCA_040899885.1). GTDB lineage: Bacteria > Chloroflexota > Limnocylindria > Limnocylindrales > CSP1-4 > JACDAV01. The sequence goes on from JBBDZZ010000002.1 coordinate 4,315, forward strand.
AGCAGCTCCCGCAGCTCGCGCAACTTGTGCTCGGATCGGGTGGCGACGACGAGGCGCGGCCGGGTCACCGCTTGACGCTGGCGAGCGCCTCGGCCTGCACCGCGAACAGGTGCTCGAGGCCCTGGTTCGAGAGGTCGAGCAGGCGGTCGATCGCGGCGCGGTCGAACGGGCGGCCTTCCGCCGTCCCCTGCAGTTCGACATACGTGCCCGCGTCCGTCCCGACGACGTTGAAGTCGACCTCAGCCCGCGAATCCTCGGCGTAGTCGAGGTCGAGCAGCGACACGCCGTCGACGATCCCGACGCTGACCGCGGAGACCTTCGAGACGAGCAGGCGCTCCATGCCGAACGTGATCAACGCCACGCCGAGGGCCACGTATCCCCCGGTGATCGACGCGGTGCGCGTGCCACCGTCCGCCTGGAGCACGTCGCAGTCGACGGTGATCGTCCGCTCGCCGAGCTTCGTGAGATCGACGACGCCCCGGAGCGATCGTCCGATGAGCCGCTGGATCTCGTGGGTCCGCCCGCCGATCCGGCCGCGAGCCGACTCCCGCTCGGTCCGCTCCGCGGTTGCCCGCGGGAGCATCGAGTACTCCGCCGTGACCCAGCCCGTGCCCTTGCCGCGGAGATGGGGCGGGACGCGGTCCTGGATCGTCGCGGCGCAGAGCACCTCGGTGGCACCGACGCGGATGAGGCACGAGCCCTCGGCCCATTTCTGGACGCCGAGGGTGAGCGACACCGGTCGGAGCTGGGTTGGTCCGCGCCCGTCGGGCCGAACGGCCGCCCGGTTGCCGATGGTCATGATCGTGCCTCCTCACGCTGCCGCGCTCCGCCAGCGGCCTCTTCCGCCTTCGCCTGGTCCCACATCTCGTCGAGCGTAGCGAACTCGAGGTCGCGCAACGCGACGCCGCGCTCGGCGGCCTGCCGCTCGACGCTCCGGAACCGCAGCCGGAACTTGTCGTTCGCGCCGCGCAATGCGCCCTCCGTCTCGATCCCCTGCTTGCGAGCGACGTTCACGAGGACCATCAGCAGGTCTCCGAACTCCTCGCGCCACCCCTCGGGGGAGGTGGCCGCGCGCAGCTCGGCGAGCTCCTCGGTCACCTTCTCGAGCACGCCCTCGATCGAGGGCCAGTCGTAGCCGAGGTTGGCTGCTCGCTCCTGCATCTCCTGGCTCGCCGCGAGAGCCGGCAGCGACGGGCTGATCCCGTCGAGCGCGCTCTTCGGACCCCCGGCGGGCGTCTCCCCCTCCTCCGCGTCGGCTTCTGCGTCGGCCGCTCGCTCGTCCGCCTTGATCCGCTCCCACTGGCGGTTGACGTCACCCGCGGTCCGCGCCTCGGCATCGCCGAACACATGGGGATGGCGGCGGACGATCTTCGTCGCGATCGCGCGATGGACGTCGGCAAGGTCGAACACGCCTTCCTCGGCCGCGAGCTGGGCGTGGAGGACGATCTGCAGCCAGAGGTCGCCGAGCTCACCGGCCAGCGCAGGAGTGGCGCCGCGCTCGAGGGCGTCATAGACCTCGTACGCCTCCTCGAGCAGGTGCTTGCGGAGTGATTCGTGGGTCTGCTCGCGATCCCAGGGGCAGCCGTCGGGGCGGCGAAGGCGATCGGAGATCCATGGCATCGCCCACGGTCCTGCTGATGCGAGCTCCGGGGGGACCGGCAGAACGTACAGCGGCGCCTCGAGGTCCGCCTCGACGAGAGCGCCAATGGTCGTTTCCATCGCGCTGCCGAACCGTCCCACCCGCTGCTCGTCGGGGTAGAGCCGGCGAACCAGGGCGATCGGGTCGCGGCCGGCCGGCCCGTGGCGACCGGGCAGCGGCTCGGCGGGCTCAGCGTCGCTCGGCCCGGGCGGCCCGCCCCGAAGCAGGGCGAGGGGGACGATCAGCAGCGGCCGCGACGGCTCGATCGGGGTGGCGACGAGGCGCTCCGCGGCCACGACCTGGAGCCCGGCCGAGAGGTCGAGCCCCCAGCGAACCCGCGCCTCCGCGACGAGCGCGTCGAGCACCGCCCCGTGCCTAGCCCGTCCCGCTCGAGAAGTCGACTTCGCGCTTGATGTCGAACTCGAGCTTCTGCGCTTCGTACCAGTTCGAGAATGCCCGCTGCTCGAGCGTCGTCTTCTGGTCCGCGTCCGGCGTCCGCGTTGCCTCCTCGACGACCTTCACGAGGTAGATCCCGTCGCCCTCGATGACGAGCGGCTCGGAAACCTTGCCGACAGGTGTCGCAAAGACCGCGTCCTCGAGGACCTTGTCGAGCTGGTAGCGGGCGATCCAGCCGAGGTCCCCGCCATCCTTCGCCTCGGTGCCCTCGGAGAAGTCCCGGGCGACCGTCGCGAAGACCGCGCCGCGGTCGAGATCCGCCTTGAGCTTCTTCGCCTGGTCGAGGTCCGGCGGGAGGTACATCACCTGGATGACGTGCCAGCCGAACGCGCTCTTCACCGGCTCGAGGAGGTCGCCCGGCTTCAGTCCTGCCTTGAAGATCGCGGCCCCGAACGCCGGGTCCAGCCCGGTGTCCGCGGCGACCATGCTCTGGTCGAAGTACGGCAGCTTGCCACCGGTGCTCGCGGCGCCCGGCTCGTCGCTCTCGGCGCGAGCGAGCGCGTCGAACTTCGTCTTGTCGGCCTTGAGCTTCTCCCAGGCGGCCTTCGCGTCGGCCTCCGCTTTCGCCCATGCAGGATCGTCCGCCTTGACGTCCTTCGCCTTGTCCGGATCGTCGTTCGGCGAGTAGAGGATGTGGCGCGTCTTCACCGAGCCGGTCGGCACATCCGGGTCCTCGGACGCCTGGATGTAGATCTCGGCGACCTTGCGCTGGATGGTGGGGCCGAGGGCCGTGTCCGTGATCTTCTTCTCGAGCGCGTCGAGGATGAGGTCGATCCGGACGGCCTCGCGGTACTTCGCGAGGTCGATCTTCTTGGCGAGTTCGTCGCTGTAGACCTCGTCGACGGACTCCGGGACGATCTCCGTCACCCGCCCGATCCGGAAGATGCCGTCCTCGCCCTCGACGACGCCGGTCCGGCCATTCGGCGCGAGGGCAAAGATCGCGTCGAGGTACTTCTGGTCGAGGCTCGACTCCTCCGACAGCCAGCCCAGGTCGCCGCCGATCGGAGCGGTCGAATCGGTCGATGACGCCTTGGCCACGTCCTCCCAGGCCGTGCCGGTCACGAGATCCGCGAGCGCCTTGTCCGCCTTGTCCCTGGCTTCCGCGATCTGGGCGGAAGTGGGCTCGTCCTTGTCCACGTCCGTCTTCGGCTCGACCTCGATGACCCACGCGTGTCGCTGCTCAGGGAGCGTCGCCTCCTTCGTGAGCTGAGCGTCGATGTCCGCGAGCGTGATCTCAACCCCTTCCCGCGCGGCGAGAGCGCTCACGACCCGGGTGTCGATCAGGCGCTCGAGAACGATCGCGCCGATCTGCTGGCGACGCTGGTCGATCAACTGGAGCTGGGCCTGCTGCTGGTCCGGTGTGAGCCGCCCAGCCGCAGCTTCAGTGTTGATCCGGTTGCCGGCCTGCTCGAGCCGGAAGGCCTCGATCTTGAACCGGTCGTTGAACTCGTCCGTCGTGATCGACTGGCCGTTGACCGATGCCACCGGGGCGAGATGCTGGTCGTACCAGCTGGCGCCAAAGGCGACCGCGAGGATGAGGACGGCGACGACGACGACGACGCCGAAACCGAGGTTCGTATAGAGGTTTCGCCGGTCCCGGTCCCACGACGGACGGTGGGGGCGCTTCACGACCGGCCTGGCTCGAAAGGTCATTCTGGGTGTGGTCCTGCAGCAAGAACCGGCCCGACGCCGGAGTGAAGGGATGGGGCGGGTATCGTACCGTAAGTTCCGGTCGCTCCCTCCGGGAGCGCTCCCGCCGAGCGCTCAGCGGCCTCCGGTCAGCCGGTCGACGAGGGCCACGTACCGCTCGGCCTCACGCTCCCAGGCGAGCTCGCGGACCCGCTTCGCCATCTTGGCCACCGCCGCCTCGCGGGTCGCGGGGTCATCGACCAGGCCGAGGATCGCGGTGGCCAGGCCGTCGGGATCGCCGGCCCGGTATGTCGCGACCGTCCCGGGCGGGAAGGTCCGCTCGACGAGCGGGAGCCTCGAGGCGACCGCCGGCCGGCCCATCGCTCCGTATTCGAAGATCTTCGTCGACAGGCTGGCATCCGTGAACTGGTCGTGGCGGGTGGGAGCGAGGCCGATGTCGGCGGCGGCGATCGCGGCGGGCACGTCCTCGATCGGGATTCGGCCATGGAAGGTGACTCGCCCACCGAGGCCGAGCCGGTCGACCTGCGCCCGGAGCCCCGCCTCCGAGTCGCCCCGGCCGTAGATCTCGAACGTGACCGGCAGCTCCGGCCGGCGCTCGACGATCCTGGCGACGGCGTCGATCGCGACGTCGAGCTCGTACGTCGGTGTCAGGGCCCCGGCGTAGACGAGGCGGATGGTGCCGTCCCAGCCGAACCCACGACGAGGGTGGCGCGATGGGTTGAAGCGGGCGAGCGAGGGGCTGTTGATCACGATCGAAACTTTGTCCGCCGGGACACCAAGGTCGACGAGCCGCTTCCCAAGCGCGTCGTTGACCGTGATCGCGTGGGTCGCCGCCCCAATCGAGAGCCGTTCCTGGAGCAGGAGCGCCCGGTGGACGAGCGGGTTGGCGGCCCGCGGAAAGCGACTCCGGAAGAACTCCGGCATCGCCTCGTGCAGGTCGAGAAGAACTGGCACGCCGGCTGCCCGGAGCGGCAGCGCGGCGAAGGCGAGAAAGTCGGGCAGGGTATGGACCTGGACGAGGGCGTAACGGCGGCGCGGATGGGCTCGCACGACGGAGAAGGCGGCCCGGACGAAGAAGCCGAGGTACTCGCGCAGGTACACCGGCAGTGAGGCGCCCTGGTGACGCTGGACGTCGAGACGGTGGACGCGGACACCGTCGACGACACCTTCCGGCTCGTCGCCCGGCCGGCGGAGCGAGAAGACCTCGACGGGCCGGCCGGCCGCGACCAGCGATTCGGCCTCCCGCCGGACGCGCGGATCCTCTTCGTAATAGGAGTGGGTGAGCATCGCCACCGGCCGGCGATCCGGCCGGCCCGAGACGGCCGGCGCCCCGGCCGCCGTCAGGGCCGGGTCGACCATCCGGCGCCGAGTCGGAGAACCTGCCGCGGTTTCGTTCGGCGCCCGGCGGAGCTGTCGACGGTGTCGACCACGAGCGCCGCGCCGCCGTAGACCGCGGCCCAGTCGATCGCCCGGTGGGGCGTCACGACGACGACGACGTCGCTCGTTGCGATGAGCGTGGCGAGCGGGACGGAGTCGCGGACGGTGGCGGCCGTATCGGTGAACGACGGGACGTACGGGTCGTGGTAGTCGACCTTGGCACCGCGTTCGTCGAGGAGCGCAATGATCTCCGCCGCGGGGCTGTTCCGCGCGTCGTGGACGTTCGGCTTGAAGGCGACGCCGATGACTCCGACTCGCGCGCCCTTGAGCGACTTGCTCCGGTCGTTGAGCGCCTCGGCCACGAGGCTGACGACGTGACGAGGCATCGCGAGGTTGATGTCGCCGGCGATCTCGATGAAACGGTCCACGAAATCGAACTCACGGGCCCGCCAGGCGAGGTAGTACGGGTCGACCGGAATGCAGTGGCCACCGACACCCGGGCCCGGGGTGAACTTCATGAACCCGAACGGCTTCGTCGCGGCCGCGTCGACGACCTCCCAGACGTCGATGCCCATCCGGTCGCAGAGCTGCGC
>JBBDZZ010000003.1:0-9889 GCA_040899885.1 Chloroflexota bacterium
GCGCTGATCGCGTCGGCGACCTGGACGATCGGCGCCTCGACGCAGGCGTACTCGACCTCCTGGTGGTGGGCGGCGATCCCGTTGATCACCTTGAATGGCAGGTTGTGGCGCTGGGCGATCTGGGCACCGATCGCGGCATGCGGTCCCTCGACCTCGTGATCGACCGCCTTGCCGATGTCGTGGAGGAGCCCGCCCATCTTCGCGATCTGGACGTCCGCCCCGACCTCGGCGGCGATCGTCGCCGCGAGTCGGCTCGTCTCGACGACGTGGTTGAGGACGTTCTGGCCGTAGCTCGTGCGGTACTTCAACCGGCCGAGGAGCTTGATCAGCTCCGCCGGCAGGCCCGGCACGCCGGCATCGTACGCGGCCTGCTCGCCGGCCTGGCGCATCACCAGGTCGACCTCGGCGCGCGCCTTCGCAACGACCTCCTCGATCCGGCCGGGATGGATCCGGCCGTCGGCGATGAGTTTCGTGAGAGCGAGTCGGGCGATCTCCCGGCGGACGGGGTCGAAGCCTGACAGGACCACCGTCTCCGGCGTGTCGTCGATGATCAGATCGACGCCCGTCGCCTGCTCGAGGGCCCGGATGTTGCGACCCTCGCGGCCGATGATCCGGCCCTTCATCTCGTCCGACGGCAGGTGGACGACGCTGACAGTGTGTTCCGCCGTCTGGTCCGCCGCGATCCGCTGCATCGCCGTGACGATGACGTCGCGGGCCTTCTCGTTGGCCTCCTCGCGAGCGGTCTTCTCGATCGACCTCGCGAGCTTCACCGCGTCGTGCTCGGCCTCCTCGCGGACGGCCTCGAGGAGCATCGCCTTTGCATCCTCGGCGGACAGCCCGCTCACGCGTTCCAGGGCCCCGACCTGCTCCTGGTGTGCCTTCGCCAGCTCCTCGCGGACCCGGTCGAGCTCGCGCTCGCGGTCGAGGAGCTTCCGATCGCGCTGCTCGAGCATGTCGGTGCGCTGGTCGAGCTGCTCGTCGCGCTGGAGGAGCCGGCGCTCGAGGGCGCCGAGCTCCGTGCGCCTTGATCGTGCCTCGTCCTCCGCCTCGCGCTGGAGGCGGAGCTTTTCGTCCTTCGCCTCGAGGATGAGCTCCTTCTGGCGGGCTCGAGCCTCGGCCTCGATCCGGCGAGCCTCGGACTGGGCGGCCTTCATCGACTGCGAGGCGAACTTGCTGCGAATGAGCATGCCGAGTACGGCACCGCCGACGATGGCCAGCACGGCCAACGCCACGACGACCGGTGTCTCCACCATCTCGTGTTCCTCCCGTCCGGCGGCGATGGCCGGAGGTCTTAGCGTCACATACGGCGCGTTCACCGATCGGACGGACAGACCGAGGGGCGCCTGGGGCGCCTCCGAATGGGCCGTGATCGCGCCGTTTCCCGTCGTCGCGCGCCGTGTCCCGGCGCGTGGCTTGTCTGCCGGTAGCCTACGGCCGGGTGGCTCGGAGGGCAAACGTGCCTGGAGGTGGGCCGCGGGAGGACCTGTTTCGCTCAGCGAAGCCTGCGACGCCGGAGAGCCGCCCGAGGGGCCGCCGATCGACGTACGTGTCGCCCAGTGAAGCGTTCGTCGCCGGAGAGCCCCGTGCGCCGCGTTCGAGCGACGTAGCGTTCCCTCAGCGAAACGCCGTCAATCCGCGGCCGTATGGTCCGCGAGGAACGCCCGCACAGCCGCGGAGCACGTCTCGGGATCGAAGCCATTGCGGGCGAGGAGCGCGTAGGCACGTTGGCGCCGGGCACGCGGATCCGTCACGCGAGCCAGCGCAGCCGCATGTCGCGCCAGGACCCGCTCGGCCGCAACGCGATCCACGTCATCGGCCGAGGCGGCCCGGTCGACAAGGAGCTCCTCGGCGAGCGGTCCGTCGATGCCCTTGAGCCGTAGCTCCTGGCGGAGCGCCCGCTCGCCCCGCGGCCGCGCCCGGTCGCGAGACTCGAGCCACGCCGCCCCGAACGCCGCGTCGTCGAGCATGCCCAGCTCCACGAGTCGCGTGACCGCGCCTTCGACCAGCTCAGCCTGATAGCCCGCGCCGGTCAGCCGGCGGCGGACCTCGGCGATGGACCGCGACCGCGCCTCGAGGAATCGGAGCGCCGCGGCGAGGACGAGCTCCGGATCGTCGACCGCAGCGCGGCGCTCGCGTGCCGCGGCCGGATGCTCACGCCGCCGCGCCACCTACCGCGAGCTCTGCCAGGCTGCGCGTAGCTCCTTGCCAAGCTGGGCGATCCTCGCGCGGTCCGGGGGGACTCCGTAATGGCTCCGGACATACGTGGCGAGCCGTTGATCGAAATCCCCCACCTCGGCCGCGAGCCAGCGCGCCGCCTCCGCGACGAGATCGTCGTACTCGTCCTTCGAGGCGCCCATCTTCACGAGATCGAGGGGATCGACCTTGTTGACGACGCGCTTGGCGCGTGGAAGGAACGCCTTGACCGCCCGCTTGCTCTCGACTCGGTCCATGCGGTGCCGAGCTACTCGGCCTCTTCGATGCCCTCGACCGGGACAACGACCTCGTCGATCTTGCTGCGGATCCGGCGATCGATCTCCGCGGACACGTCCGGGGCAGTCTTCAGGAACTCCTTCGAGGCCTCGCGGCCCTGGCCGAGACGCGTCTCGTCGAACGTGAACCAGGCGCCGGTCTTGGCAACCACCCCCATCGCCACGCCGACGTCCAGCAACCCGCCTTCCTTCGACACGCCTTCGCCGTACATCACGTCGAACTCTGCGACGCGGAACGGCGGCGCGACCTTGTTCTTCACGACCTTGACCCGGACCCGGTTGCCGACCGATTCGGTGCCTGTCTTGATCGTCTCCACACGCCGGATGTCGAGCCGAACGCTCGCGTAGAACTTCAGCGCGCGGCCGCCGGGAGTCACCTCCGGATTGCCGAACATCACCCCGATCTTCTCGCGCAGCTGGTTCGTGAACACCAGCGAGGTGTTCGAGCGCGACACCGCGCCGGTCAGCTTGCGGAGCGCCTGGCTCATGAGGCGCGCCTGGATCCCGACGAACGAGTCGCCCATCTCGCCCTCGATCTCCGCCCGCGGCACGAGCGCCGCGACCGAGTCGACCACGACGACGTCGATGCCGCCAGAGCGGATGAGCGTCTCGGTGATCTCGAGGGCCTGTTCGCCGGTGTCCGGCTGGCTCACGAGCAGCTCGTCGACATTGACGCCGCAGGCTCGCGCATAGCCCGGATCGAGCGCGTGCTCGACGTCGATGAACGCGGCGAAACCGCCGCGCGCCTGGGCCTCGGCGATGATGTGCTGGCAGACCGTCGTCTTGCCCGACGATTCGGGGCCGAAGATCTCCGTGATGCGGCCGCGGGGAATACCACCGACGCCGAGCGCGAGGTCGAGCGCGATCGAGCCGGTCGGGATGAAGTCGACCTGCTGCCGCGCGGCCGAGCCGAGCTTCATGATCGAGCCGGTACCGAACTGCTTCTCGATCGCGAGGATCGCCGCCGACACGGCCTTGCCGCGCTCGGCGGTCGCCTTGTCGGCCGCGGCTGTCGAAGCCGCCGAGGCCTTGTCGGCCCTTTCGGCCGTCGCCGTCGCGCCTGCCTTCTCGGCTGTCGCCCGCTCGCCGTTTCGCTCGTCCGCTATCGCCATCCGACTGTCACGCTCCTGTCGATCCCTGCACCAGCCGACGGAGCGGACGCCGCGTGGCGTCCGACCGGCGGATCAGCCTTCCTCCGCCTCCTCGTCGACGCGTCGAGGCTTGCGTTCCTTCCGAATCAGCTCGACCTGCCGCGGCGGCTCCGCCAGCGGCGAGAGGGTCGGCTGAATCGTCTTGGCCTTGGCCTTCTTCTTCTTTTCCTTGCTCGGTCGGTCTCGGGAACCCATCAGCAGGTCCTCCACGTGGATTGCAGGCTAGCGACGGGACCTTCACGCCGACTTCTCGGCGGCTTCACCGCCGCTCACCCGCCCGGCGCGCGAGCGCAATTCGGGAAGCGACGAGTGGAAGGTTCCGGCTCGAAGTGCGGTGCGGATCCTGGCCATGAAGTCTAGGGTGAAGGTGAGGTTGTGACAAGTTGCGAGGCGGTACGCGAGCAGCTCGCTGGCCCGGAACAGATGCGCGAGATAGGCGCGCGAGAAGCGGCGGCAGAGCGGACACGGGCAGTCGGCCTGGACGGGCTCCGGATCGTCGAGGAACCGGCTGTTCCGCATGTTCAGCTTCCCGCCTTCCTCGCTGTCGCCCGGAACCCACAGCGTTCCGTTCCGGGCAACGCGGGCTGGAAGGACCGAGTCGAACAGGTCGATCCCCCGGTCGACCGCCTCGAGCAGATCTGCCGGCGAACCGAGGCCCATGAGGTAGCGCGGACGCGGGTCGGCGGCCAGCGACGCGACCGCCAGCTCGATCGTCGCCTCGCGCTGGGCGGCCGTCTCGTCGCCGGCCAGCCCGCCGAGGCAGATCCCGTCGAACGGCAGCCCCGCGATGAACGCCGCCGATTCGGAGCGCAGCTCCGGGTCCAGGCCACCCTGGACGATCCCGAACAGCGCCTGGTCCGCCCGTTTGTGGGCCGTGAGCGACCGCTCCGCCCAGCGATGCGTCCGGGCCGTCGCGTCTGCCACCACCTCACGTGGCGAGGACGGCGGCACGGGCTGGTCGAAGGCGACCGCGACGTCCGCCCCGAGTGCCTCCTGGACGGCGATCGCGTGCTCGGGCGTGAACCGGTGGACGGACCCGTCGAGGTGGCTCCGGAACGTCACGCCGTCGTCGTCGACGACTCGCAGATCGCCGAGCGACACGACCTGGAACCCACCGGAGTCGGTGAGGATCGGGGCGTCCCAGGCCATGAACTTGTGGAGCCCGCCGAGCCGGGCGATCCGCTCGTGCCCCGGGCGAAGGTAGAGGTGGTACGTGTTGGCGAGGATGATCGACGCGCCGGCCGCGGCGATGTCTTCTGGATCGAGGGCCTTCACGGTCGCATTCGTGCCGACCGGCATGAATTGCGGCGTCTCGACGATTCCGTGGGGCAGCTCGAGGCGCCCGAGGCGCCCCTGCGTCGAGCCATCGGCCGGCGGCGCCACGAGGACGTCGAAGCGGGCGACCCGGCCAAGGAACGACGTCACGGGGTCGATGGGTCGTCCCAGAACGGCGTCATGTCCGGTTCGGCGCGTCGGGGTGTCGGGATCTCGAACCCGAGCTTCGCGAGATGCTGGCGCGCGGCTTCGGTCGCGATCCGGCCCTGCGGCGTGCGATCCATGAACCCGAGGCGGAGGAGGAACGGCTCATACACGTCCTCGATTGTCTCGACCTCCTCGGCGAGGACGGCAGCGAGCGCCTGGACGCCGACCGGCCCCGACGCGAACTTCTGGATGATCGCCGCGAGGAGCTTGCGGTCCGTCGAGTCGAGGCCTTCGTCGTCGATCTCCATTGCGCGCATCGCCTCGGTCGCAGTCCGCTCGTCGACCCGACCATCGCCGTGCACTTGCGCGTGGTCGCGGACGCGCTTCAGCAACCGGTTCACGATCCGCGGCGTGCCCCGGCCGCGCCGGGCGATCGCCTTGGCCGCCGCGGGCTGGATGTCGACGTCGAGGATGCGGGCCGAGCGGACGACGATCGCGACGAGGTCCTCCTCGGTGTAGAAGTCGAGCCGGTACGTCGCGCCGAAACGGTCGCGCAACGGGGAGCTGATTCGGCCGGCGCGCGTCGTCGCTCCCACGACCGTGAACGGCTTGAGGCTGAGTCGGAGGCTGCGCGCGCTGGGGCCCTTGCCGATCATCACGTCGAGCGCGTAGTCCTCCATCGCCGGATAGAGGATCTCCTCGACCGCGCGGTTGAGCCGGTGGATTTCGTCGATGAAGAGGACGTCGTTCTCCTCGAGCGACGTGAGAACGGCGGCGAGGTCCCCTGCCCGCTCGACGGCCGGGCCGCTCGTGTAGCGGATGTTCACTTCGAGCTCGCGGGCGACGATCGTCGCGAGCGTCGTCTTGCCGAGGCCGGGCGGGCCGTACAGGAGAATGTGATCGGCCGCCTCTTTCCTGCCCCGCGCCGCCGCGAGCAGCACCGACAGGTTGGCCTTGACCTCCCGCTGTCCGACGTATTCGTCGAGCGTCCGCGGCCGGAGGGTCGTCTCCACGGCCACGTCCGCGTCGTCGACGAGGTCGGCCGCCAGGACCCGGGACACGTCGTCCGTCATCGTCCGAACCTTACCACGCCGCACCTCGTTTCGCACGGATGTTCTAACAAACACCCGCGTTTCGGTGGGCGCGCGCTACGACGAACGACCGCGCCAAAAGAGCCCCTTGCCCGACTACCGTTTCGCGGGGCGCCGCACTCGTCGGGGGAGCTGGCGCCCGGTCGTCGCAGCACTCGCCAGGCGAAACACGCTCGGGACCACCTAGTCCCCAATCACCTCCTACCGACTAGGAGTTCCTGCGACAATGCCGCCATGCGACTCTCACGACGCTCCGAGTACGGCCTGCGCGCCCTCGTCGACCTGATTCGGCACGACGGCCACGGCCCGGTCCCGCTCGCCGCGCTCGCGCGGCGCAACAACCTCCCGCCCAAGTTCCTCGAGCAGATCATGGCCCGCCTCAAGCAGGCCGGGATCCTGCGGACGACGCTCGGAGCGCACGGCGGGTACGCGATGGCCGTGGACCCGACGACGGTCTCGATCGGCCGCGTCATCCGGCTCCTCGACGGCGCTCTTGCGCCGCTCAGCTGCGTCAGCCTGCGGTTCTACGGCAAGTGCTCCTGCCCCGAGGAGGCGACATGCCCGTTGCGCGACGTCATGCTCGATGTGCGCGACCAGATGCTCGAGATCCTCGACGAGGAGACGCTCGCCGAGCTCGCCGCCCGCGAGGGCCGCGCTTCGATCGATCCCCGGGGCCTCCACGCCGACGCACTGGCGGGCCGGCGACCCTGATCGGGCGGGATCAGAACGGGCTGTGGCTCTGACCGATGGTGAAGCCCACGAGCAGCCACAGGAGGGCCGCTCCGACCACGCCCGCCGTTACCGCCACGGGGAGGCTTCGCCGTCGCCGGGCGACGAGCACCCAGCCGGCGATCCCCCACCCCGCTTCGGCCAGCCCCAGCAGGTAGCCGAACGCGACGATCGGACCGCCAGTTTGAGCCCGACCCCCATCGGGCCCGGGGCCGCTGACGACCAGCCGACGAACGTCGAGAGCCGGGACCGGCGGAGGCACCATGTCGTCGGGGCCTATCTCGGGAAAGCCTGCGGAGATGACGACCGCGTATCGGCCCGGCAAGAGATCCGCCCCGCCGGCGCGGTGCACCAGCTCGTCACTCCTGGGCAACAGCCGGCTGAATCCTCCGACCAGCGGGTCGTACCCGGCCGCCAGCACCGCCTCTGTCTCGGCGGTCAGCGGGCCCTCGATGGACACCCACCGCTCCAGCGCTCCCCCAGTCCACTCGATGTCGATCAACACCCGTCCAGCAACGACCGACTCGGGGGTCAGCGCGACGATGCTGTCTCCCTGGCCGGCGATGTGGATGGCCGGACTCGACTCGGTCAGAACGTAGGCGGACGTCGCCGTGGCGCGAAGCAGAATGGTTGCGAGGAGAGCGCATGCTGCGATCACGCTCATGACGGTGAGGCCCGCCCGGATAACCGCGTCTGACGCTTGAGGCGCCGGGTCCATCGATCGCCGGCCGGCCCGGATGAGGGCGAGACTGGTCCCCGCCAGGTGACCCGCAACGATTGTCGCCAGGCCGATGGCCAGCGCGCCGAGAACACGGCCGGACCAGACGGGTTCGAGGAGCGCCGCGACGACAGCCGGCGTCCAGGACGCCTGCTCGGTCAGCACGAACAGCTGGATCGCCATGGCCGCCGTCGCGCCCAGGACCGTGCCAACGACCCCTGCGACGGACGGATTCAGGGCCCCGACAATGAGTGCCAGGACGAACAACCTGATGAGGTCTGCCGGCTCCCAGACTCCCTCGGTGTACGGCCGGATGGGGGCCGTCCAGAAGACGATGAGCAGGACGCCGAGCAGCGTCGCGAGGGCGGCAGGGGCCGGCCTGAGCGGGACCGGCGGGACGGGCCCAGCCTCACCGTCGGTGGATGGTCCTCCAGGGCGGCTCGGACTCCCGAGCACAGCCTGGGCAAGCGGATCGTCCCACCGCTCCATCTGGTCAAGCAGGCTCGGGCGGTGGCTCATGACCGTGCGACGCACGCGACATCCAAGCGTTACTCGCCAGCGCTCTCCCCCGGACCGAGGCATAGCCTAGCGCCTGCCGTGACATGTAACGGAAGGGGTACGAGCGCGTTCTAGACTTCGATGGAGTCATCGGAACGGCGCGAGAGGGAGTCGGAGTTGGCCGCGATCGCACGGATCGGCCGGCAGGGCCTTGCCTCGTTCGTCGGCGTCGGGCGCGGCATCTGGTTGTTTCCGCTCGACACCATGTTCCGGATCGTCGGCCTCCGCTACGGCTGGCTCAAGGCGCTGTTCAGCGCGACGCCGCCGGCGGTGCTCGCGGGGATCGCCCGACTCCGCGCCGAGCGGGCCGCCTGGCGGGCTGCCCACCGGGTGCCTGCCTACGGCCGGTTCCTGGCCACCAACGGCGTGAACGCCGCGGGGCTCTTCCCGCTCGGCATCCTGGGTCACCTGCCCGAGACCGACAAGCGCAACTACGTCGACATCTACGGGCTCATGGACCGCTGCGTCGGCGGTGCCGTCCCCTACCCGGGCACGACGATCGACGAATCGAGCGGCTCAACAGGCACGCCGTACAACTGGATCCGCGGTCGTCGGGAGCGGGAGGTCGCACACCGGAACATCGGCTTCTTCGCCCGCTACGCGTTCGGGACCGAGCCGCTCATCACGCTCAACGCCTTCTCGATGGGCGCGTGGGCGGCCGGCTTCAACATGAGCCTCGGGATGATGCGTCATGGCATCGTCAAGTCGATCGGGCCGGACGTCGACAAGATCCTCTCGACACTCGGATATCTCGGACCGACGTACCGCTACCTGGTCTCCGGGTATCCGCCGTTCCTCAAGCACCTCCTCGACGAGGGCGAGCGACGCGGCTTTCCGTGGGCCGACTACGAGCTCCACGCGCTCGTCGGCGGCGAGGGCATGACCGAGGCGCTGCGCGACGTCCTCCTCGTGCGATTCGCCTCCGTCTACTCCGGCTATGGCGCGACTGACATCGAGATCGGGATGGCCGGTGAGTCGCCGGTCAGCATCGCGGTTCGACGGCTGGCCCGCTCTCGACCGGACATCGGACGGGCGTTGTTCGGGACGGACTCGCGGCTGCCGATGGTCTTCCAGTACAACCCGCTGATCCACTACATGGAGGTCAATCCCGAGGGCGAGGTCATCTGCACCGTCAGCCGGCTCGATCTCCTTTCGCCGCGGATCCGCTACAACGTTCACGATTCCGGTGGGATCGTCCAGTTCGCCGAGGTCCGTCGCGTTCTCAAGGGATTCGGGTTCGACCTCGACGCGCTCAACGAGGCGACCGAGGTACACGGGCCGCGCGGACCGCTCCCGTGGGCTCGCCCGATCCCCCTGCCGTTCCTCTGGATCCACGGCCGGCGCGACGCAACGATCAGCGTGATGGGCGCGAACATCTACCCCGAAGACATCGAAGCGGTCCTCTACCGCGATGTCGACGTCGCCCGCCGGATGCACTCGTTCATGTTGTCGGTCGTCGACGACGAGGCGGGCACTCCGCGTCCGTCGGTCGCGCTCGAGCTCAGCGACCTGGACGGCGTCAACGATGCATGGCGGTCAGCGGCCGCGGAGCGCCTGCGCGATGGGCTGGTCGCCCTGAACATCGACTACCGCTCGTCGGTCGGTGAGTTCCCGGGGGCGATGCTCCCGATCGTCTCGACCCACGGCCTCGGCGGAGGGCCGTTCGCGGCTGACGCTGGCAGGATCAAGCAGCGCCGCATCAGCTGAGGAAGGCTGGCTGCCCGCGATCGC
>JBBDZZ010000004.1:0-9818 GCA_040899885.1 Chloroflexota bacterium
GCCGCGACGAGCTGCTCGACGAACGGCAAGGCCTCAGGTGGCAGGACAGCTCGAAGCCTGGCCCCCAGATCACCGACACCGCGGACATCGAATCCGCCGCTGCCCGCGGCGATCGCCTGTTGCAGCTGGGCGATGAACGGCTCCGGCGTGCCCTGCGCGCGGAGCTGAACGGGGAGCTGGTCGCGGAGGGCGGAGCCGAAGAGCGTGCCGGCGATGGCGAGGCCGACCGACCCGCCGATCTGGCGGAAGAACGTGAGGTTGGACGTCGCCACACCGAGCTTCTCGACCGGGACGCCATTCTGGATGACTACGGTGAACACCGAGAAGGTCGGGCCGACGCCGAGCCCGGCGAGGAACATCCAGACCCACAGGATCGGAAGGGGCGTGGTCGCGTGGAGCTGGGTCATCAGGCCGAGCCCCAGCGCCATCACCGCAAGCGCGCCGAGGAGGATGGCCTTGTACTTCCCGGTTCGCGATACGAGCGCCCCGGATATCGTCGCCCCGCCGATCAGGCCGATGAGCAGCGGGAGGATCTGGTAGCCCGACTCGGTGGCGCTGGAGCCGTGGACCGACTGGAACCAGAGCGGCAGGAACACGATCGCGCCGAAGAAACCGAATGCGGCCAGGAATGTCGCGACGATTGATCCCGCATAGGTCCGGCTGCGAAAGAGGGCGGGCGGGACGATCGGTTCGGCTGCCCGCGATTCGATGAAGAAGAACACGGCGCTCAACACGAGACCGGCCAGGGTGAACCCGCCGACGGTGAGATCCGTCCACTCGCCCGTCTGCTTGTTCGACAGGCCTACGAGTAGCAACGAGACGCCGACCATGAACACGAGTCCGCCGAGGTAGTCGAGGCTGCGCGACGCGCCGGCGACGCGCAGGGTGGGCATGTAGCGCCAGATGATGAACAGCGAGATCAGGCCGAGCGGGAGGTTGACGAAGAAGACCCAGTGCCAGCCGATTGTCTCGGTGATGAGCCCACCGAGGGCGGGGCCGACGAGCGCAGAGATCCCGAACACCGCCCCGAACAGTCCCTGGTATTTGCCACGCTCCGCCGGGGTGAACAGGTCGCCGATGACGGCCAACGAGATCGGGAACAGGGCACCTGCGCCGAGGCCCTGAACGCCGCGGAAGAGGATGAGCTGTTCCATGCTCTGGCTCAGGCCTGACAGCACCGAGCCGATGAGGAAGATCGTGATGCCGATCATGAGGAGCGGCCGGCGACCGTAGAGATCCCCCAGCTTGCCGTAGAACGGGACGCTGATCGTCGAGGTGAGCAGGTAGATCGTCGTGACCCAGACGTACAGGTCCAGGCCATTCAGTTCGGTCCCGATCACCGGCATCGCTACGCTCACGATCGTCTGATCGAGCGCGCCGAGGAACAGCGCGAGCAGGATCGCGCCGAGGATCTCGAACTTCGTGCGTCGATCGAGATCGACCGGCGCTACGCCGGACCGACCGGCGTTGGGCAAGGCTTCCAAGGTCGTTTTTCCTCCTACGAGTGCGGCGTCGTGGTCGCGCCTGGATCGTGGAACTGGTGGTTGTGGGCGAACAGGCCCGGATCCTGTTGGGAGACCTTCGTGACCGCGGCGTTGAGGTCCTTGAGGCAGGCTGCCAGACGCGCGATCTGGCGCTCGTCGAGCTGATCGACGATCCGGCCGATCGCCTCGTCGCGGAACACCTCGAGGTCGGCGAGGGCTCGGCGCCCTGCCGCAGTCAGACGCACGTTCACCACGCGTCGGTCATCCGCGACGCGGATCCGCTCGACGACTCCACGCTCCTCCATCCGATCGATGAGACCGGTCGCGTTGGAGAGCGACACGTCGAGCGCCTCGGCGACCCGGCTCATCGCCATCTCGCCGTGCCGCTCGAGCATCGACATGACATGGAGGTGGGCCATGCTTACCCCGCGCCTGAGCAGCCGCTGGCTGCCGACGCACTTCATCTCGCGCATCACGACCCGAACCTGGGCGATCATCTGCTTCGTGAGACCCTGACGATCCATCCGGGGGCGGACAGTGGTTGCCAAGCGGTTCGTGCCTCGTAAATGGTTCTGTTAAGACGAACTATTCTAAGAAACTGAATGATCATGTCAAGAGCGATCATTCTGATCGACGGGAGGATCGGGTGCGCTTCGTCCTGATGATCGAGCCCCAGCAGGGGCTGACCTACGCCGAGCAGCTCGATATCGCCCGGACCGCCGAGGCCTCCGGCTTCGAGGCGCTCTTCCGATCCGACCATTACGAGAGCTTCCCCGGCCCCGAGGACAACCCGACGACTGACGCGTGGGCGGTCTTGGCCGGGCTTGCTCGCGAGACGAAGCGGATCGGGCTGGGCACCCTGGTCTCGCCAGTCACGTTCCGCCCCCCCGGCAACCTCGCGAAGGTCGTCACGACCGTGGACGAGATGAGCGGCGGACGGATCGAGGTGGGCCTCGGGGCGGGCTGGCACGACGCCGAGCACCGGCGGCACGGTTTCCCGTTCCCTGACATCACCGCCCGCGCCGACATGCTCGAGGAGCAGCTCGCGATCCTCCACGGGCTGTGGACGGAACCCGACGGCTGGAGCTTCCACGGGAAGCACTACACGATCGAGGACGCCCTCTTCCGGCCGAAGCCGGTCGATGTCCCGGGCCGGCCGAAGACGGCCTCCGGCGCGGTCCGGCCGCGGATCATCGTCGGCGGCGACGGGAAGCCGCGCTCGATGCGCATCGCTGCCCGGTACGCCGACGAGTTCAACCTGAGCTCGGCCCGGGCGGACACGGCCCCCGGCAAGTACGCGGCGCTCGCGGAGGCGTGCCGGGCGGCCGGCCGGGATCCGGCCACGATGACGCGCTCGGCGATGGCCGGGGTGTTGATCGGCAAGGACCGTTCCGAGGTCAAGACGCGTGAGCGGGCCCTGCTGACGGCGCTCGGGGTGAAGTCCGGAGACAACGAGTGGCTCGAGGAGCGCAGGACGCGCTGGGTCATGGGAACCCCTGACGAGGCCCGGGCCGCGCTGGCGCGGTTCGCCGAGGCGGGGGTCGAGCGGATCATGCTCCAGGACTTCGTGCCGCGCGACCTCGCGATGATCGAGCTGATGGGGCAGGAGCTGGTTGGGCGGGTCTAGCTACCGCTCCGCGGCGTCCGCGGCCTCGCGGTAGCGCGGGTCGTCGCGCCGGATCGGATCGGGGTTCGTGCCGCGGGCGCGGGCGATCCGCTCCGTCAGCAGCTGGAGCGCGGTCGCGCTCCCCAGGAGCGCCGCGACAGGCGCGGGCAATGACGGTGCGTCCGGCACGACGAGCCGGCCGGCCGGCGTAAGCGCGGGATCGATCTCCACGCTGACGTGGTCTGCCAGGATCGCGGCGCTCCGCAGCCCGAGGACGCGCGCCGCGGCGAGGGCCTGGCGGGCGCGGGCGACCCGTTCGGAGCGTCGGTCGCGGTCGGTCATGACGAGGACGAGGGCGGTCGATTCATCGGTCGCCGGGAGATGACCGTGCAGGAACGTCTCGAGGTCCCGGTACGCCGACGGGAGCCACGAAGCCTCCTCGACTTTCAGGACGAGCTCGCGCGCGGCGGGCCGGTCCGCGCCGGACGCGATCGCGATGAGCTGCCGAGCGTCCGCCCAGCGGCCGGCGATCGACTCCGCGCCCCGCTCGTCGCGGGCCCCCGCGGCCATGAGGTCCGACACCGTGACCGGGTCGATGTCGCGGCCGGAGAGGATCGCGCCCGCTGCGGCGGCCGCGAGGATCGGCGAGACGTAGCCGACCGTGTGGCACCAGCCCTGGTCCATCTCGCCCGTCGCGACGACGATGGCCGCGAGCTTTGCGCCGGGGGATCCCGCGCCGGCCGTCAGGAGCGCGGTCCGCGCGCCGGCCGTTCGGGCGGCCTCGAGGGCGGCGTTCGTCGCCGTGGTGCCGCCCTCGTGCGAGACGCCCACGACGAGGCCACGGGACTGCGGATCGAGCGACGCCTCGAACGCCTGCCGGCTGAGGATCGCGCCGTGATCGGCGGCGAGTCCGGCGCTCCGGAGCGCCTCGCGCAGGATCTCGACGGCCGCCAGCGCCCCGTGCTCGCTCGTCCCGCAGCCGGTCACGACGATCGGCTCCCCGCGCTCCGCGGTGTCACGCAGCGCTCGGGCGAGCTCCGCGGCAGGCGAGCCAGGCTCGAGCAACCGGGCGAGTGCCCGGCGGGCGAGGTGCGGCTCGGCCGCGATCATGTCCGTCATGTGGTACGGCGGGCCCGGCCGCGCCGATGGCACGTCGGAACCGGCCCACGGCTCCGGCGGAGCGGGCAGGGGAGCGCGCGGGTCGAAGATGCCGGTGGAGCGGTCCATCGCGGGACTGTAGCGCGCCAGGAACCCCGGTGTCCCTAGCGGATCCGCCCGATCCGGCGGAGCGGGCCGTAGCGGAACCAGGCGCGGCCCACGAGGAGCTCGAGCGGGACCGGCCCGAACCGCCCCGAATCGCGCGGCGCCCCGAAGCCCGCGGCAGCCGCGGTCGGGGCGTCGGCGTCGGCCGTGAGCCAGGCCTCGTCGTCCGCGAGGCGGAGCAGGGCCTCGCGAAAGCGGACCTCCTCGCCCGGTCCCGCGGCGACCCGCTTGATCGCGAGCTCGTCCGTGTCGGGCTCGCGGAAGACGACGACGGAGCCGCGACGCGGCCAGCGGCGGACCGTCGGATCGACGAGCAACCAGTCGCCCGGCGCGATCGCCGGCAGCATGCTCGCCTCGGCGACCGTCACCCGCCAGGGCCCGCGGGCCCGCCGGGCCATCACGCCCGGTGGCGGCGGGTCCGCGTCAGGCAGTCTGCTTGACGACCCGGGTCTTCTCCGCGCCGCCGGTCGCCCGCCAGGCGCCGGCGATCTCCTCGATCATGTCGAGGAGCTTCTTCGCGTCGGCGATGTCGGTCGAGGCCTTGACCTTCGAGACCTGCTTCGTCGCCTTCCAGAACATCTCGTGGAGGTTCGGGACCTTGTCGAGGTGCTCCGGCTTGAAGTAGTCGTGCCACAGGACGTCGAGGTGGTGCTTGGTGAGCTCGGCGCGCTCTTCCTTGATGGCGATCGCACGGGTCGTGAACGCGGGGTCTGAGTTCGCGCCCATCTTCTCGATGATCTTGTAGCAGGACTCGGCCTCGATCCGGGCCTGCTCGGGGTCGTAGATGCCGCACGGCAGGTCGCAGTGCGCGCGGACGACCGTTCGCGGGGCCAGCCAGTCGGTCAGTCGGGACATGTGTGCTCCTCCGGCGGTCAAGGGCCGTGCGTGCCGCCGGGATCGTGGCGGTCGCGATCGGACCTTGGAAGTGTCAGAGCGGCGACCGAGGCTGTCAAACGCCGCGTGGCCGGCCGGCAATGCCAGCACGGTTGACGCGCGGCGGCTCATCGCACCGGTGAATCTGCAATCCCCGATGGGGTCCCATGGCAGCGCCCAGACAAACTGGCATATGGAGGCGTCCACATGATCGGGCTTTTGATCACGATCATCCTGATCGTCATCGTGCTCCGGCTGCTCTTCTAGCGGCCGGTTCAGGGAGGAGAACAACCCATGACCATGCGCACCGACCCGCGCGGGCCTGATGTCATCGTCGAGCGAGACGTGGCCGTGATCGCACCGACCGTGGAGGCCGGGGCTCGAGCGCTCCGCTGGGGGCCGATCGTCGCCGGCCTGCTGACCTCGCTCGGCGTGTTCATCCTCCTCAGCCTGCTCGCCGTCGGGCTCGGGCTGGGGACGGCCCAGGGACAGGTCGAGACCATGGTCGCCACGATCGTGGGCTCAGTGATCGCCCTGGTCAGCTTCTTTCTCGGAGGGTTCATTGCCGCGTGGTCCGACAGCGCGATCGATAACCGCCGCGGCGCACTCGATGGCTTCCTCGTGTGGGCCCTCTGGCTGCTCGTCATCCTGCTGGCCGGAGCTCTCGGGGTGAGTGCGATGTTCGGCAACGACATCGGCGGGCTGTTCCCGACGACCGAGGCCCCCGACCTGAACCAGGTCCGCACGGGTGCGCTGAATTCATTCCTTGCGCTCACGCTCACGGCGGCGTCCGCCGCCCTGGGTGGCGTCGTGGGGACGCGCGACCGCATCCGGACGAGGCTCGGCGCCTTCTAACCCTCGCGAAACGCGGAACCGCTCGCTCCGGCGGGCGGTTCCGGCGTGTCCGGGCGGGTATCATCGGCGCGGATGAGCGATCGAGGTCTGCCCATCGTCGACGGTGCCCAGGCGTGCCCGTTCGTCGCGTTCGAGAACGACAGGGACGAGCGCGCCACCAGCCCCGATCACCGGCACCGCTGTTACGCGGAGGAGCGCCCGGCTCCACGCGCCCTCGCCCACCAGGCGGCGTACTGCCTCGCGAGCACGTTTCCCGTCTGTCCCACGTTCCAGGACTGGGCTCGTCGCGAGGCCGCTCAGGCACGCGCCGGCAGCGGTGGCGCGGAACCATTGAGCGGCGATGAGGAGGGCCGAAACCCGCCCCGCGACTGGTCCGCGCCGCCGCAATGGGGCGCCGCGGCCGGAGCCGGTGCGGCCGCTGCTGGCACGGGCATGTTCTACGAGGACGACGCCGAGGATGAGGGTGCACCGGGATTCCTCGCCTCGCGATCCGCCGCTGCCGGTGCCGGCCTGGCCGGCAGCGCGGCAGACCGGCTCGCGGGCTCGGGACGCGGCAACGGCGACGTCAAGGGGGACGCGCCGGCGTTCGGCCCTGCGGACGAGCAGGACCAACGACGCGCCGCGCGGCTGGATGCGATCGGCGAAGACGACATGTCCGACGAGAGGGCCGACGATCGCTACGGCGCTCCGCTCGACGAGGACGAGCTCGAGTCGGAGCGGCCCGGCCGACCGCGGTCAGCCCGTGCGTCCGGCGGGATCGGCTTCGGCCGCGACCGGCGCCCGAAGGTGGGCGATACGCGGCGCGCGCGCGGCTGGGACGAGGCCGGGCCATCGTGGGAGCAGCCGCGCCACAACGAGCCATACCCGCCGCTGAGGTCGCGGGGGCCGCGGGTGTCGCGTGTCGCGGCGATGGCAATCGTCATTGTCGTCGCGGCGATCGGACTGTTCTTCCTTCCCCAGCTGCTCGGGGTCGGGAACGCACCCCCTGGAACCGGGGACCGCACGTCGGCGCCGCCCGGTGTGACCGCGGGG
This sequence comes from Chloroflexota bacterium, assembly GCA_040899885.1. Classification (GTDB taxonomy): domain Bacteria; phylum Chloroflexota; class Limnocylindria; order Limnocylindrales; family CSP1-4; genus JACDAV01. The sequence continues at coordinate 7,114 of JBBDZZ010000004.1, forward strand.
CCGTCGGTGTCGCTCGATCCCACCCCGGTGCCGGCGGCGACGCCGCAGATCTACATCGTCAAATCTGGCGACAACATGTCGAAGATCGCGGCACTGTTCGGGGTGAGCCTCGACGACCTCATCGCGGCCAACCGCGAGACGCACCCGAATCCGGACACGCTCCAGATCGGCGACGAGGTCATCATTCCCACTCCGTCGGCCGGAGGCTCTCCGGAACCGTCACCCTCGGCCTGAAATCGGCAACCGCTCCTCGCACCCCAGGCCTGCGATCGCAACGCGTCTGGCACACCGCGGCATGGTGCCGAAACGCGGGTGGTGCGTCGCGCCGCCACCATTCATTTGCTCGAAGGAGCCTCGAACATCTAGTGATCTGGCCTGTGTTTTACATAGGTCGGAGCATCTAGTGATCGGTGGTTCCTTCGGGCGTTTTCGTCTCTCTAGCGTGGCGCAAAATTGATGGACGTGATCTTCCCGGCTTCGACGCGGAACGTCGCGTCGAGATGCTGCGACGGGGCGCCCGGCCGGACGACGAGCAGGTCCGCTTCGTAGGTATTGCCGGTGTCCCGGACGCCGCCCGGGATCATCTTCAGGCCCTTCTCGCCGCGCAGGAACCAGCCCCCGACGCGTTCGACCCCGCGCAGCGTCTGGACGCCGTCGCCGACGTGGACTCGCATCTCGGTCATCTCCGACATCAGCGCCACGGCGCCCTCACGGTCGCCCGCGTTGAGGAGCTCGAAGAACGTCTCCATGGTCTCGACAGCACCCATGGCCCGAGTGTAGCCGACGCCGGTGGGAGAGCCGGCAGATCAGCCGGCGGACGACGTCGACCCGGCTCGCGCCTCGTGGCGGACCCGGATCCGCCGGACGAGCTCCGCGCACTGCTCGTAGCGGCCAAAGCTCGGCATGATGTACGTGCCGGCTACAAGCGATTCGACCTGCTCGAGCATCGCGAGGCTCATCTCGAGGCCGACCTCCGCTCCGCGCTCGCCGGCGGCCCGCATCGCGTCGCGCGCCGAGTCCGGGATCGTGATGCCGGGCACCTCGTTGTGGAGGAACTCGGCGTGCCGCGTGCTCTGGAGCGGCAGGACGCCGAGGAGCACCGGGAGTGGGAAGCCGCCGGGCCCGAACCGGCGGCGCGCCTCGGCGTCCATCGTCTCGACCTGCTCGCTGCTGTAGAGCGGCTGGGTCATGATCAGATGCGCGCCGGCCTCGATCTTGCGTTCGAGGCGATCCCACTCGGTCGCCGCGTCGGCGGCCGTCGGATCGAGGGCGCACGCGATCGTGAAGCCCGCCCGCTGGCCGATCGAGGAGCCGGCCTGGTCCTCGCCCCGGTTGAGCCGGGTGAGGATCTCGATCAGCCCGATCGAATCGACGTCCCAGACGCCGGTGCCGGTCGGATAGTCGCCGACCCGCGGCGGATCTCCGGTCAGCGCGATGATGTTGCGGACCCCCAGGGCGTGGGCGCCGAGCAGCTCCGACTCGATCGCCATGAGATTGCGGTCGCGGGTCGTGAAGTGGACGAGGCACTCGAGGTCGAGGTCGTGCTGGATGCCGAACGCCACGGCCATCGCGCCCATCCGCACGCGCGCCATCGCCGAGTCGCTGATGTTCACCGCGTCGACGCCCACCTCGCCGAGCAATCGTGCGGCCTCGATCGTCCGGTCGATCCGGATCGAGCGGGGCGGGTCGATCTCGACCGAGACGACGAACCTGCCTTCGCGCAGTTTGCGGAGGAGCCCTGTCGGCGGGGGCGCTTCGCCGACCGGCCGGACGTCGTCCGCGGCCCGCTCTGCGATCGGGGCACGCGGGGCTGGCGCCGCCTCGTCCGCGCCGGGTGTCCGGCCGATCGTCCCCGCGGCCCGCGCCCGCGCCCGGTGCTCGTCGGCGGTCGAAATGGCGTCGAGCGCCGCCCGCATCGCGGCGATATGGTCCGGGGTCGTTCCGCAACAGCCGCCGACGATCCGCGCCCCGGCAGCGACGAAGCGGGGGACCATCGCGGCGAAATAGTCTGGCGGCGCCGCGTACACGAACTGGCCCTCGATCCGCTGGGGCAGGCCGGCATTCGGCATGATCGAGCGGGCCGCGTCGCTCGAGGCCCCGCGCGCCATCGCCTCGAGCGCGTCGAGGCAGGCCAGCGGCCCGACCCCGCAGTTCACCCCGAACGCCTCGACGCCCGCCGCAGCGAGCGCCCGCCCGGCGGCGTCCGGGGTCGTCCCGTCCGGCAGCGCGAGCTCCTCGCCGAACGTGAGCTCGGCGAGGATTGGCAGGTCGGCGGCCCGGCGGGCCTCGTCGATCGCCAGCAGCAGGTGGCCGAGATCCGCGTGGGTCTCGATCACCAGCAAGTCCACGCCGCCCTCGAGGAGGCCGTCGATCTGCTCGCGGTACGCGGCCCTCACCTTCGCCTCGTCGAGGTGGAGCAGCTCCCGGGTCGGGGCACCGAGCGGCCCGATCGACCCTCCGACGAGCGCGTCGCGGCCGGCCACGTCGCGCGCCTCGCGGGCCACCTGGGCCGCCCGGCGGTTGAACATGTGGGCCTGACTCGCCAGGCCGAAGCCCGCGAGCCGGATCCGGTTGGCCCCGAACGTCGCGGTCTCGATCAGGTCCGCGCCCGCCTCGAGATACTCGCGGTGGATCGCGTTGATCAGGTCCGGCCGGGTCGTCGGCAGCTCGTCGAGGCAGGCCCGCTGGGGAATGCCGCGGCTGAA
>JBBDZZ010000005.1:0-9666 GCA_040899885.1 Chloroflexota bacterium
CCTGGGCCGAGCCTCGGCCCATCTTGATGTGGTGGTAGTCGAGGATCTGCCAGAGGTCGCCGTCGAGCTCGATCGCGACGCCCTTTCGCAGTTCGCTGGTGCTGATCATCGGTAGGGCTCCTGGAAACCGGGCGTGCAAAGCCGGCGGGATGTGCCTGTTCGGGTCCTCGGATTGTAGCCGACGAGCCTCAGACCCCGACCACGACGACCTCGCGCGGGAAGCGCGTCAGCCGGCGCACGGTGCCGGCCGCGGCGTCGATCGCGACGAGGTCCTCGATCCGGACGCCGGTCTCGTCGTCGAGATAGATCCCCGGCTCGACCGAGAAGACCGTCGGCGATGGGAGCGGCGTTTCAGGCGCCGACTTCCCGAGGTACGGCGCCTCGTGGGTCGCGAGGCCGATCCCGTGACCCGTCCCGTGCCCGAAATGCGGACCGTGGCCGGCCTCGTCGATGACCGCGCGGGCGACGGCGTCGATCGCCCGCCCGCTCGGCATCGGCTCACCGCCTCGTGCCGCAGCCACGGCCGACTCGACCGCCGCGATCGCCGCGGCCTGGGCGCGCGCCACCGTCTCGTAGACGGCCAGGTCCCGCGGCGACGGCTCGCCGACGAACAGCGTTCGCGTCATGTCGCTCCGGTAGCCAGCGACCTGCGCCCCGAAGTCGAACAACAGAACCTGCCCGGGGGTCACCGGCCGGTCGCCGGGCGACCCATGCGGCAGCGCGGCCTGCGGTCCGGCAAGGCAGGCGACGTCAAAGGCGAGCGCCTCCGCGCCCTTCGTTCGCATCTGCCACTCGAGCTCGAGCGCGAGCGCCGCCTCGGTCGCGCCCGGCTTGATCCGCGGCAGCAGCGTCGCGAGCGCGCGATCCGCGACGGCACAGGCCGCGGCGACGCGCTCGAGCTCCGCCGACTCCTTCGTCGCCCGGTCGGCCTCGACCCAGCCCTCGACCGGGACCAGCTCGACGTCCGGGGCCGCCTTGGCGAGCCGCGTCCACAGCGCGTGACTCACGAACCCGGCCTCGACCCCGACGCGCCGCGCCCCGACCGACGCGACGATCTCCGGCCAACGCGCCGGGAGGTCGCCGTATGCCTCGAACAGGCGGGCCTCGGGAGCCTCTCGCCGGGCCTGGATCGTGTAGCGGCTGTCGGCCAGGATGACGACCTCGTCGCCGGCGACGAGGAACTGGCCGGAGTTGCCGGCGACCTTCTCCTCGCCGTCGGCCAGGGCGAACCCCGTGAGGTAGCGCATGTGCTCCGCCCGAACGCCGAAGTACGCGTCGATCCCCGCTTCCGCGAACCGTGCCCGGACTCGGCCCATGCGCTCCGGCCGTGCCGCCCGGTCGGCCTCCCGCCAGCGCGCGAGGTCGGCGGCGGCCGGGGGCCCGGGGAAGTCCGCCCGCCGCGGCAGCCGGCTCACGCGTAGCCGTACTGCTTCTTCTTCTCGTTGTGCTCGTCGAGGGTCTTCGAGAAGTCGTGGGCGCCCGGCGGATCGCTGCCTGGAATCGCCAGGAAGAAGATGAACTTGTCAGTCGTGACCGGCTGGAGCGCCGCATCAATCGAGGCGACGCTCGGCGTGCAGATCGGGCCGGGTGGCAGGCCGCGGACCCTGTACGTGTTGTAGCCGGCGAGCGCTTCCGGCAGCGCGACGTCCGCCAGCGGCACGCCTGCGGGATTCCAGAACGCGAACGTCTGCCAATCGGCGAAAGCCATCTCTTCGAGCTTGACTGTGTCGATCGCGTAGAGGACCGTCGGGTCCGCCTCGAGGAGCCGGGTCCGGTTGAGGCCGTCGAGCCGGTTCTGGTAGACCCCGGCGATGAGCCACCGCTCGTCGTCGAGGACGGCCTCCCTCTCGACGATCGAGGCGAGGGCGAGGATCTGGTAGAACGTCATCCCCCGCGACGCGGGCACCGCCATCCGCTCCGGCTCGACCTGCTTGTAGAACGCGTCGAGCATCTGGCGGACGAGGTCCTCCGCGGTCGTCTCCGCGACGACGTCATACGTCGCCGGGGCAAGGAAGCCCTCGAGCGATGCCCCTTCCGGGAGGCCGGCCTGCTCGGTGAGCCACGGATAGTCCGCCAGCAGCTCGGCCGGCGGCTTTTTCACGATGTCGTAGAACTCCTGCGCGTCAACTGTGACCGGCGGTTCGAGGGTCTGGATCTTCGCGGTGATCTGCTCGAGCCGCAAGCCCTCGCGGAAATTCACCGACACGACCGTGATCACGATGCGATTCTCGACGAGCGCCGTCACGACCTCGCTCGGCGTCAGGTTCCGGGCGATGCGGTAGTTGCCGGCCTGGAGCTTCGGCGTGAGCTCGCTCCGGGTCGCCTCGAAGAGAAACGCTTTCTCACTCTTGATCAGACCCTCCGAGCTGAGCCGGGTGGCGAGCGTCTTCGGCGTGTCGCCGGAGACGATCTCAAACTCCACCTCGGTCGCATCGGCGCTCGCCTTGTCGGTGAGCTCGGGCCCAAGGCGCTCACGCACGATGTCGGCAACGAACGGGATCCGCAGGGCGCCCTGGTTGTCGTATGCCCAGTCGACGATCGCACCGGCGACGACCGGCCGGAGGACGGTCAGGAGCCCGACGAGCACGACGGCGGCCATGACGAGGGTGAACAGCATGAAGCGGAGGAAGCCGCCGATGCCGAGGCCACCCCCACCTCCGCGCCGGCCGTTGCGGGGCGGTTGCGCGGCCCAGCGGGCGTCGCGGCTCCGCCAGTCCTCGTCGACGTAGAACTCGTCGTCCAGGGGCTGGGTGCGTGCGTCGCGTGGATCGCGCGGTCGGCCCCCGCCGCGTAGCGTCATCGAGTCGTCTCCGTGTCTCGTGAATCGGGCGCCGTGTCGCCGGGTTCAGGCGGTTCCGTTCGGGCGCCCGCGGCCGCGCGGGCTTCCAGCTCGTGCTGAAGGATGATCGTCGCGGCCTCCCTGTCGATCCTCGCACGGTACGCGTCTCGCTGCATGGGTGTCGGCGGTCCGCCCGATCGTCCCCGCTTCATAGGCCCGACGCGCTGTTCCGCCTGATGGCTCGTCAGGCGCTCATCGCGGAGCGCGAGGGGCACGTCGAGCCGGGCCGCGACCGCCTCCGCCCATGCCCGGGTCAGCTGCGCCTGGGCACCTTCGTCGCCGGATGCCTCGAGCGGAAGCCCCACGACGATCGCCGACACGCGCTGCTCCGCGAGGATCCGGGCGAGGCTGGCCACGTCCGATTCCAGGTCCCGACCGCGGCGGATCGTCGCCAGCGGCGCCGCGCCCCCGCCGACGTCCGCGATCGCGAGGCCGATCCGTCGCTCCCCGAGGTCGATCCCGAGCAGGCGCGTCACGGGGCGACCGAGCCGCTGGGGCTGCCTGGTTCCGGGCTCGGAGCCTCGGGCCCGACGCGGAGCTCGAGGCGCGCGTCGATCGTCGGGATCGTGGCAACCCAATCGGGCCATACGGACAGCGTGACCAAGCCGTATTGCCGAAGGATCGAGCGTGCCTCGTCGACGGGTTTGCCCTTGATCTGCTCACGCAGCGCCTTCGCGTCGAGCAGGCGCACCTGGGTGGCCCGGACCGTGACCGGGAAGCTGACGCTCTCGCCCTGGACGATCGCCTCATCGGGATCGACCTGGATCGAGCTCTCGACGATCCGGTGCTCGGCCACCACGCGGTCGCGGATCCGGCTCTCCGCGATCGTCTGGAGCGGCGTCGTGTCGACCGCGATGACGGTGCCGCTCGATGTCATGGTGAGATCGAAGCTCGCGACTTCCTGGCCGACGAGCGTGACGGGTTCGACGCTCGGAACCGGCTCGGCGATCGAGCGCGTCCCGGGGAAGAGCGTGAGACCGGCAGGCGTGCGCGACGGGTCCGCGAGGATCGCCTCGAAGTCCGTTCCCAGCTGGAGCGTCAGCTGTTCCACCGCGGCATTGAAGTCGGCCTGCGCGACCCGCGGGAATTCCGCTCTCGTGCCGCCCTCTGTGGGCTGCGGATTGGTTACGGTCGTGACCTCCGGATTCTCGGCCGGCGGGACGACGGTGATCGCGTTCGCCGGGACGTTGCCGCCGGGTCCAGGCTGGACTGCGTCGATGGCGACGTTGGCCGAGGACGGAAGGACTGTTCCGGGAAACACGATCCGGGCGCGAGCGAGCGTGATCACGGCGCGCGTCGTGAACCGGACTCCGCCTTCCGTCGATACGACGCTGCCACGCGGAATCGTGTTGGTCGAGATCGGGTTGTAGCTTCGGAACATGACGCTCCCGCTCGCCGCCGTCTGCTCGACCCGTTTGTCGGTCGCGGTGAACGTGTCGGTTGCGCTGAGGTCGAACGTCAATCGCTCCGCCGGGACGATGCGGGCTTCCGCGTCCGGAGCGTCTACGGTCGGGTCGGCGCGGATCACGAGGTTGACCGGCCCGATCGCCTCCTCCTGTGCGGTCACGACGATCGAGGCCGAGGGGAGGAGCAGCCACGCCCCGATCGCCACGACGACGACCGCGAGGCCAAGAACCCCCGCGGCGATGAGGGCGTTCGTTCCCGCAAGCGCCGGCAGGCCTTCGAGTGGCAGCAGGCGGCGCCGCGCGGCCACCGGAATTGGCCGGGTTGGGGCGGGGACAGGCGTGGCGACAGGGATCGCGAGGACCTGCGTAGCTTCGAGATCCTTGGGCGCGCCATCGGTATCGATCACCGCGGTCGACGGTGGCGGCACCGGCACGGTCTCGGCTGCGGCTGCCGCAGCCGCCATGGCCGGGGACGCGGCCCGGGCGGCCTCCCGACGCGCCTTCCGGCTCGGCTTCGGCGGAGGACCGCTGGGCGTTGGCGGCGGGGTGTCGAGCGCATCCTCGTACTCCGCGACCGATCCGAACACCGGCAGGCCGGCCGACGCCGCCAGCGCGCGCGTCCCGGCATCTCCTGCGACGATCGACAGTCGTCGGTCGCGCGTCTGAGCCTCGCGCGCAAGCAGCCGGAAGTTGATCCGCGACGTGGCAAGGCGCGAGCCAGGTGGCACGACGAGCGCCACCCGACCCTCTGTGCCGGAGCGGATTCGGGCAGCGGCGGAGGTGATCTCGTCGTCGACGTCGAGGTAGACAATCGCGGCCATCGTCAGACCTTCATCGCCCGGAGGACACGACGCAGGGCGACGTCGAGCGGGTCCTCGGTGGTCTGGAGCTCGATCGCCTGGTACGCCAGCCCGAGTGGGGTCACGTCCTGCTGGTCGACGAGGAGATCCGTCGCGTCCTCGATCCTGTCGACCTGGTCGGGCGACATGATCGTGACCTCGGGCGGTCGCGCGAAGGACAGCCGCTTCCAGAACTTCTCCGCCGCGAGCGCGGTCGGGATCTCCGGCAGCCGCGAGCCCCCGCCGCACAGGTAGATCCGGCCCGGCAGCAGGTCGCCCGCGGCGAGCTCCTCCATCACGAGCTCGACGCCGGCAGCCCACACGGCGACGTCGTCGGCGACGATCTCCGCGACCTCGTCGCGCCGCTCGACGGCCATCCCCCGCGCGTAGTCGACCTTGAGCGCCTCGGCTCGCGGAAACGGCAGGTCGAGGCGATCCGCGATGCTCTTCGTGAACGCCCGGCCACCGAGAGCGAACATCCGCGTACCCTCGATCCCGCCCTGCCGGACAAGCGCGACATCCGTCGTGCCGCCGCCGACGTCGACGAACAGTGCACCGGACTGGCGCACCTGGTCATTCGCGAGGACACGTGCGACCGCGTACGGCTCGGCCACGATCTCGAGCAGCTCGAGGTCGAGCTGCGAGGCGACGCTCTGCAACGCCCCGAGATGGACGAGCGGGGCGAACGCATTGAAGATGCCGATCTTCACGTGCCGCCCCTGGAAGCCGACCGGGTTCGTCAGCGCGTAGCCGTCGATCGCCGCGCCCGTGATCGCCGCATGAACGAGGCGGACGTCCACGTTCGGGAGCCCCGTCTCCCAGGTGATTGCCCGCTCGGCGTCCCGGAGCGCCTCGCGCTGGACACCGTCGATGAGCTTCTGGAGCTCGCCCTCGGTGATCGGAAGGTCCGGTTTCTTGCGCTCCTGGCTGTGGGTCGTGGTGAACCCCTTGACCAGCTCGCCGGCGATCCCGATGACGACCTGGCGCGGACGAAAGCCGGCCATCTCCTCCGCTTCCTGGAGGGCGACAGCACAATTGTCGACGACCGCCGCGATGTCGGCGACGGTGCCGGACTGCATGTGGCTCAACCCCTGGCGCTTCCGCCCGACACCGCGGACGACGCCGTGGCCCGCGTCGTCGATCTCGAATACGAGCGCCTTGGCGAATTCAGTCCCGACGTCGAGCGCGGTGCATGAGGCGAGAGTCGGTTCACCGTCCCGTTGCCAGATCCGGCGCCAGAACGCCACTCAGGCCTCCGGCTGGCGGCCGTTGCGGAGTGCCGCTCGGACCGCGTCGAGGGCCGCCCCGAGTCCGTCGCGGCGCGTGCCCCGGCCCTGGGCCATCTCCGGCCGCCCGCCGCCCTTGCCGTCGAGCGGCGCGACGGCGGCGCGGACGAGGTCGCCGGCCGAGATGCCGCGTGCAACGAGGTCGTCGCTGACCGTTACGAAGATCTGCGGTTCGTCGTCGTCGAGCCCCAGAGCAATCACCCCCGATCCGAGGATGCCGCGCACGTCCTTCGCCGCGGCCTTCATTGCATCGATCGACTCGTAGCCTCCGGTGTAAGCCACCAGGCGAACGCCCGGAACAATCTCCTCCACACGTTCAGCGATCGTGCCCGGACCGACGTGCGCACGAACCCGCACCGAGTCGCGCTTCTTTGCCTGTACCTGGAGAGCACGAATGCGATCAGGCGCCGCATCCGCTGACCGGGCCCCAACGAGTTCCGCGACCTCTTCGAGTAGCTCGAGGCGCTCACGCAGGAACGCGTCCGCCCCGGCACCTGTGAGCGCCTCGATCCGGCGCATCCCCGAGCCGATGCTCCGCTCGGCGGTGATGACGAACCCGCCGATCTGGCCCGTCGCCCGGCAATGGGTGCCGCCGCACAGCTCGTGGCTGTAGCCCTCGACCCGAACGGTGCGAACGGTCTCGCCGTACTTCTCGTCGAAGAACGCGTCCGCCCCTGCGTCGATCGCCTGCTGCATGGGCATGTATGCCGGCGTCACGGGGCGGTCGTCGCGGACGATCCGGCGGACCTCGTCCTCGATCGCCCGCTTCTCGTCGTCGGTCAGCCCGCGGTCGAACGGGAAGTCGAACCGCAGGTAGTCCGGGGTGACGAGCGAGCCTGCCTGACGCGCGCGATCGCCGACGGTGTTGCGGAGGGCACGATGAAGGAGATGCGTGCCGGTGTGGTTGCGCATCGTGTGCTCGCGTCGTTGCTCGTCGACGACCGCCGCAACGGGCTCACCGAGCTGGAGGCGGCCCCGGAGCGTGCCGTGGTGGACGATCAGCCCGCCGACCGGCTTCTGCGTGTCCTCGACCTCGAACAGCACGTTTCCGTCGGCTGCACGGAGCTCGCCCCGGTCGCCGATCTGGCCGCCGCCCTCGGCGTAGAACGGCGTCCTGTCGAGGATCACCACGGCGCTCGCGCCAGCGTCCGACCGGAGTTCGGCGTCGCCCTTCGCCTCGAGCTCCTCGTATTCGATCCCGTCCCGGACGATCGCGCGGACCCGGCCCTCGGATGCCGTCGTTTCGTAGCCGAGGAACTCCGTCTCGCCGACCCGCGACAGGATCGACTGGTAGAGGCTCGACTGCTCGGCCTGCTTCGCGAGCTCGGCCTTCTTGCCGCTCCGGCTGCGCTGGCGCTGCTGCGCGAGAGCCTCCTCGAATCCCAGGCGGTCGACGGCGACACCGTACTCGGCTGCGAGCTCGACCGTCAGGTCCACCGGGAAGCCGTACGTGTCGTGGAGGCGGAAGGCGACCTCGCCGGGGAGCTTCGGCGCGTCGGCGGGGAGCTCCTCCGGGCGCCGGCCGACGACCCTCTCCGCCGACGTCAGAGGAATCAGCGCCTCCTCGAGCTGGACGGTCCCGGCATCAAGTGTCCGCCCGAACTGGGATTCCTCCCGCAGGAGCCCGCCGAGGATCTCCTCGCGACGCTCCTCGAGGTGAGGGTACGCGTCGCGCATGACGTCGACGACGACGGCCGCCGTCTGGGCGAGGAACGGCTGCTTTCGGCCGAGCAGCCGGCCGTGGCGAACCGCGCGCCGGACGAGCTTGCGGAGGACGTAGCCGCGCCCCTCGTTCGATGGCAGGACACCGTCGGCGAGGAGGAACGTCGCCGCCCGCGAGTGGTCCGCGATGACCTGGTAGCTGAAGCGTTCTTGCTCGAACGCGTCCGGGTCGTGGCCGAGCAGCTCGCGCATCCGGGCGTGGATCGGCAGGAAGAGGTCGGTGTCATAGTTCGAGGGGACCTGCTGGAGGACCGAGGCGAGCCGCTCGAGGCCCATCCCGGTGTCGACGCTCGTGAACGGCAGCGGGCGGCGGCCCTCAGGTCGCTGGTCGAACTCCATGAACACGAGGTTCCAGATCTCGAGCCAGCGCGGGCAGTGCTCGCTGTGATCCGGAATGCAGTGGGGTCCCTCGCTCAAGTGCGCGCCCCGGTCGAAGTGGATCTCACTGCACGGTCCGCACGGACCCGTCTCCGCCATTCGCCAGAAGTTCTTGTCGTCGCCCTTGTCGACGTTGCCCCACTTCGCCATCCGCTCGGGGGGGAGGCCAATCTCGGTGCGCCAGACGTTCCAGGCGACCTCGTCGTCCGAGTAGGTCGTGGCCGCAAGGCGCTCCGGCGGGATCCCCAGGTCGCGGGTCAGGAAGTCCCAGGCGAAATGGATCGCCTCGCGCTTGAAGTAGTCCCCGAAGCTCCAGTTGCCGAGCATCTCGAAGAACGTGTGGTGGCGAGGGGTCCGGCCGACCTCCTCGAAGTCGTTGTGCTTGCCGGCGACCCGGAGAACGCGCTGGTAGTCGACAGCCCGCTTGTAGCTCCGGGTCTCGGCCCCCGTGAGGACGTCCTTGAACTGGACCATGCCTGAGTTCGTGAAGAGGAGCGTCTGGTCGCCCGCGGGAACAATGCTTGCGCTGGGCACGATCGTGTGACCGCGCTCAGCGAAGAACTCGAGGAAGCGGCGGCGGATCTCGGCAGCAGGCAGGCTGACGATCCGCGGATCACGTTCGAAGCCCGGGGTCCCCATCGCCGCGCAATGGTACCGAACGGGGCGTGCCGATCGCGGTAGCGGCCGGGTCGTCGATGACGCGCAGCCTTCAACCCCGCCCGCATCACCATTTTCTCGCCCGGTGCGACCGGGACAACATCGAACCATCCGGGAGCTGCCTGGTCGTAGCCGGATGCGTCACCCGGTGGGAATCCGGGTGTCCCGGGGCGGATCACGCTGATTCTGGGACCCGCAAACGCTCGCACCCGCCGCCCGAGTCTCACCGGGTGGGAAACTGGCGATCGCTTCTCTCAGGCGGCTCTCAGCGGACCCTCACAGGATTGCGGGCGACCAGCCAGTTCCGGAGGCCACATGCGCGAGTCCACGCAGCCGATCGAGCTCGACGATGACGACCGGCCCATCGGCCGGTTCCTCTCACGTCGGGAGATCCTCGTACTTCTTGGTGCCGCGGGAACCGCGACGGCGCTGGCCGCGTGCGGGCCGACCGGCGGGTCACCTTCGGCGTCCGCGTCGGGCACGGCCACGGCCACGGGCATTGCGGACGGCACGCCCGGCGCATCGGCAAGCGGTGTCGC
>JBBDZZ010000006.1:0-9428 GCA_040899885.1 Chloroflexota bacterium
CCTGATGGTCGTGAAGCCGCAGTTCTGACGTCACGTTGCCCGCTCGGTACCATTGGACCCGATGCCCCACGTCGCGTCCTCCGCCAACGACCTCCTGGCCCGGCTCGATGGGATCGTCCGGCTCGACGGCGAGAAGCTCGCGATCGTCGACGAGAAGCGGCTGCGCGACAACGCGATCCACGACCTTGCGTGGACCGCCGCGTTCGGCGAGGACGAGGCAACGGTCCAGGCTGCGCAGTGGATCGTCTGGGAGGCGAGCCAGGCGCTCGGTGCGCGCTCGGCCAGCATCCACGAGCTGTACATGGCCCGGGCGCGGGGCGAGGTGTCCGGCTTCACCATTCCGGCGATCAACATCCGGGCCCAGACATTCGACATGGCCCGGACTGCATTCGAGGCCGCCCTCGCGGGCGACGTCGGGGCGGTCATCCTCGAGCTGGCCCGGAGCGAACAGACCTACACGTTCCAGCGCCCGGTCGACTACGCCACCGCGGTGCTCGCCGGAGCCATCGCCGCGCGATGGATGGCGCCGGTGTTCATCCAGGGCGACCACTACCAGTTCAACGCGAAGAAGTACGCCGAAGACCCCGAGGCGGTCACCGAGGAGATCCGACGGGCATGCCGGCTCGCCGTCGAAGCGGGTTACCGCAACATCGACATCGACTCGTCGACACTCGTCGACCTCTCGAAGAAGACGCTCGACGAGCAGCAGCGTGAGAACTACGTCCGGGCGGCCGAGCTGACCGCCTACATCCGGTCGCTCGAGGCCGACGGCGTGACGATCAGCGTCGGTGGCGAGATCGGCGAGGTCGGCAAGAAGAACTCGACCGAGGACGAGCTGCGGGCATACCTCGCCGGGTACCAGCGCGAGTTGGCCGCGCGCGCGGCCGGCGCCCCGGGCCTCTCGAAGGTCAGCGTCCAGACCGGCACGTCACATGGCGGGATTCCGCTGCCGAGCGGCGGCGTCGCCGAGGTGAACCTCGACTTCGAGGTGCTCCGCCGGCTTGGCGAGATGGCGCGCGAGCATGGGCTCGCGGGTGCCGTCCAGCACGGCGCATCGACCCTTCCGGACGAGCTGTTCCACAGGTTCCCGGCGGTCGAGACGGCCGAAATCCACCTCGCGACAGGATTCCAGAACCTCCTCTACGAGCACCCGTCCTTCCCGCCGGAGCTCCATCGCGAGATCGAGGCGTGGGTCTACGCAAACGCCCTCGACGAGCGGAAACCGGACCAGACCGACGAGCAGTTCGTGTACACGACCCGCAAGAAGGCGATCGGTCCGTTCAAGCGCCAGCTCTGGGACCTGCCGAAGAATGACGAGATCCTCTCCGCCCAGCACCGCAAGATGACGTTCCTGTTCACCGAGCTCGGCGTGAACGGCACGCGCGAGATGGTCGACCGCTACGTCCATCCGGTCGAGCTCCACCGGCCGCTCCCGGAGGCGCTCCGGGCCGTCGCCGCGGGCTAAGATCCGCGAGCCTTACTGTCCTGACCGAGCCCGAGGTCCTTCGCGGCGAGCTTCGCGACCACCTGGTCGCGTCGATGCAGCGCGTCCCGGACCTGGCGGGCCGCGAGCTCACGCTGAGCGCGCTGTCCGGCGGAATCACGAACCGCAACTACCTCGTCACGGTCGCGGGCAGCGCTGATCGCTTCGTCATCCGGCTGGCCGGCAACGACACGCACCTGCTCGGGATCAGCCGGGAGGTGGAGCTGGCCGCGACGGTCGCCGCCGCCGGGGTGGGAGTCGGGCCGGAGGTCGTTGCGTTCATCCGGCCCGAGGGCTATCTCGTGACCCGCTTCATCGACGGCTCGCCGCTGCCCGAGGCCCACGCCCGCCGGCCGGATAACCTGGCCCGCGTCGCCGACGCCCTGCGCCGGTTCCACGACGGACCCGCGATCCCGGGGCTGTTCATCCCGCTCCGGATCGTCGAGGTCTACCGGGCGCTGGCGGTGGAGCGCGGCGTCCGGATGCCGCCCGAGTACGAGCTGGCGCACGCGATCGGGCGGCGGATCGAGCTGGCCCTGCTGCCCGCCGCGGTCGAGCTGCGACCGTGCCATAACGACCTGCTCAACGCGAACTTCATCGACGACGGGCAACGCCTCCGGATCGTCGACTGGGAATACGCTGGGATGGGCGACCCGTTTTTCGACCTCGCCAACTTCAGCGTCAACCACGACCTCGCCGTCGAGGACGACAAGGTTCTGCTGGCCGCCTACGACGGTGTGCCGTCGCCCGACCGCGTCGCAAGGCTCGCGCACCTCGCCCTGATGCGGGTCGTGTCCGACTTCCGCGAGGCGATGTGGGGGGTTCTCCAGCAGGGGATCAGCTCGCTCGACGTCGACTTCGTGGCCTACGCCGGCGAGCACTTCGAACGGCTGCTGGCGAATGCGTCGACGCCCGCCTTCGAGCGCGCGCTCCACGAGGCGCAGGGCTAGCGGCGCGAGGTCAGCCGACCTCCTCGACGTCCGTCCACCACTGCTTCCGCTCCCCGATCCGCGCCCGGGCCCGCCAGCCGAACGTTTTCGGCTCGGCGACGAGCCGGGCCGCCAGGGCGGACACCTGCGACTCGACGCGATCCCGGGCCGCCGGATCGAGCTGCGGGTAGCTCCGGGCCAGCGCGACGACCTTGTCGAGGTTGAGGGTGACGGTCCGCCACAGTCCCCAGTCCGCGGCGCACAGGCGGGCGACCCTGCCAGCGTCGACGACGTCGCTGTCGCCGCTGGCGAGCTCGTGGTCGAGCAGGAGGAGGACCGTGTCGACTACGTCCTTCTCGTTGATCTTCACGACCTGGAGCTTCGACAGGAGGAGTTCGGCCAGGGGGATGGTGGGGCTGTCCCCCGCGAGCCGGCCGTCGAGGGGGATCGGGTGGCAGAACTCGAGGCGATCGTAGAAGACGTCGACGTGAATCCCGGTCGACCGGTCGTCGAACAGCCCGCGCCGTCCCTCCGACGCGATGAACACCTCGCGATCTTCGGCATAGCCCAGGCCGGCGAGAAGTCCCCCCGTTTCCCTCGACTCGCGCCTGTAGCCAGCGAGATCGATGTCCGCGTACGTCCGGTGGAAGGTCGACAGGAGCGCGGAGCCGCTCGGGCAATGGAGCGATACCCCGAGCGACCCGAGGACGCGGAGGGTCACGTCCGCCCGCCCGCCAGCGTCGACGATCCGGTGCACCTCGCGCTCGAGGACGCTCCGCTCGATGATGCGAGGGACCTTGTCTGGGCGCGGGGACATCGGCGCGGATCACCTCGGGGGGTCGCGGTTGGTGGGTGCACGGCATTGTAGGAGTCCTCCCGCGACCGGACCGGGCCGCAGGACCGGGTTGTACCGGAACGATCGCAGGGGCACCATGCGGGGGACGGCGGGCGGACGAACCGCTCGGCCTCGCGGAGGAGATTCGGGTCGTGGACCACGCGCGCGTCGTCGTCATCGGCGGGGGCATCACCGGCTGCAGCGTCGCCCTCCATCTCGCCCGCGCGGGGTGGCGCGAGATCGTCCTCCTCGAGAAGGGGGCGCTCACGAGCGGCTCGACGAGCCAGGCGGCCGGCCTCGTCACGATGTTCAACCCATCCGCGACGATGATGCGATTTCGGAAGTACAGCATCGAGCTGTACCGCGAATTGGGGGTGTTCGAGGTGGTCGGGAGCGTCCGGATCGCCTCCAGCCGCGAGCAGCTGCGCGAGCTGGAGCGAGGCGTGAGCCGCGCACGAGGGATCGGGCTCGAGGTGGACCTGATCGGCGCCGACGACACCCGGCGACTCCTTCCGGCCGCGGATCAGCAGTCGCTGTATGGCGCCGTCCACTTGCCCGGAGACGGCCATCTCGACCCCCACACGGCGACCCACGCCATAGCCGACGCGGCCCGGTCCCTGGGCGTCTCGATCCGAACCGGGGTGAGGGTCACCGGCATCGAGCTCTCCGCCCGCCGGGCCGTCCGCCGCGTCCTCACCGACGCCGGCCCGATCGACACGCAGACAGTCGTCAACGCGGCCGGAATGTGGGCGCCGCGGGTGGCGGCGATGGTCGGCGCGTTCATCCCCTCCACGCCGGTCGATCACCAGCACGTGGCCCTCCGGACGGTGCCCGGCCACGAGCTCCCGCGAGACATGCCGTGCTTCCGGGATCCGGACAACCTCGTGTACGGCAAGTCGGAGGCGGGGGGTGTCCTCTTCGGTGGGTACGAGCCGGAGCCGAACGCCCGCTGGCTGGACGGCGTGCCGTGGGATCACGGCGCCCGCTCGTTGCCGCCGGACTGGGAGCGGTTCGAACCCCTCATGGCCGGGGCGATCCGCCGCTTCCCGTTCCTCGCCGACGCGGAGGCCGTCCGGCTCGTGAACCATCCCGACGCGATGACCCCGGATGCGAACCCGCTCCTCGGGCCGATGCCCGGCCTGACCGGCTTCTGGGTCGCCGCCGGGCTGTCGCTCAACGGGTTCGGCGGCGCCGGCGGGATCGGCCGGGCGCTGGCCGGCTGGATGACCGCCGGCGATCCGGACCTCGACGTCCACGCGTACCGGCCGTGGCGATTCGCCGACACGTACCGCGACCCGGGCTTCGCCGCGGCGAGCGCCCGGGAGGCCTACCGCTACTACTACCGCCTCCGCTACCCGTACGACTCCGACCAGGCCGGCCGTCCGCGCCGCCTGAGCGCCGTCCACTCCCGCCTCCAGGAGGCGGGCGCCGTGTTCGGCACGAAGCACGGCTGGGAACGGGCGGACCACTTCGAGCCCGGCCGGCCATGGCGGCGCGCCGGCGAGGACCAGCGGGCCTACGGCTGGACGCGACCGCCGTGGCTGGACCACGTTGCCGAGGAGCATCGCGCCGTACGCGATCGGGTGGGCCTGCTCGATCTGTCGTCGTTCGGGAAGATCGAGGTTCGCGGCCCCGGTGCGCTCGGCCTCCTCCAGCGGGTCGCAGCGGCGGACGTCGACCGCCCCGTCGGCGCCGTCGTCTACACCCAGTTCCTCGACCGACGCGCGGGGATCGTCGCAGACGTCACCGTGACCCGCCTGGCTGACGACCGCTTCCGGGTCGTCACCGGCGCCGGGTACGTGGCGAGCGACCTCGGCTGGATCCGCGCCAGCCACGAAGAAGCGGACGGGCCGGTGGCGCTGCGCGACGAGAGCGACGGCGTGGCGTGCCTGGGTCTCTGGGGGCCGGCCGCACCGGCGACTCTCGCCGAGGTGTCCGACGACGACCTCGGCGAGGCGGGCTTCCCGCCTCGTACGGCGCGCGAGATTCGACTCGCCGAGGTGAACGCCCTGGCCGCCAGGGTCAGCTACGCAGGAGAAGCCGGCTGGGAGCTGTACCTCGAGCCTGCGTCGGCCGTCCAGGTCTGGGATCGGCTGGTCCAGGCGGGAATCGACCACGGCCTCGCGACGGTCGGGTATCGGGCCCTGGACTCCCTCCGTCTCGAGAAGGGATTCCGCTACTACGGCACCGATCTGACGATGCTCGACACGCCGGTCGAGGCCGGTATGCTCCGCTTCGTCGCGCTGGGGAAGGGTCCGTTCACGGGTCGCGACGCGCTGATCGCCCGGCGCGACGCGGGCCCCCCCGCGACGAGGCTACGGACGATCGCGATCGGCCCGGACGACGTTTGGCGACCGGTCTACGGCGGGGAGGCCGTCCGGCTCGAGGGTGACGCGGTGGGGCGGCTCCGGAGCGCGGGCTACGGCCACACCGTGAAACGGACGCTCGGCTACGTGTATCTTCCGTCCCACCTCGCGGAGGGATCGGAGGTCGAGGTGGACGTCTTCGCCGAACGCGTTCCCGCTGTCGTCGTCCCGGACGCGGTCGTCTCCGGACGGGCGACGGGAGCGCGAGGTCGGAGCGTCGGCTGATGCCCTCGTTCGGACGGTCGCGGCCGAAGGCGACGCGGATCTTTTTCGCGACCGACGTGCATGGCTCCGAGCGAACCTGGCGCAAATTCGTCAACGCTGCGCGGTTCTACGAGGCGGACGTCCTGGTGATGGGCGGAGACGTCATGGGCAAGCTGGCGATCCCGATCATCCGCGAGGCCGACGGCAATCACCGGGCGACGATCCACGGCCGCGTCGAGCGGCTCGAGACCGACGCGGAAGTGGCCCGCGCGCGCGAGCTCATCGCGTCGCTCGGCTTCTACGACGTCGTGATGGACGAGGACGAGTACCGCGCCGTCCGGGGCGACCCGGGGGCGGTCGATTCCCTCTGGCAGCGGCTCGCGAACGAGCGCATGGAGCGGTGGATCGACCTGGCGGAGGAGCGGCTCGGGCCGGCCGGCATCCGGTGCTATGTCTCGGGAGGCAACGACGACCTGCTCGAGGTCATGGCTCGCCTGCCAACCGATCAGACCCGCTCGTTCGTCGGCTGCGAGAGCCGGCTGGTGCCGCTCGACGCCGATCACTTCATGGTCAGCCTGCCGTACGTCAATCCGACGCCGTGGCGCACGCCGCGCGAGGCTCCCGAGGAGGAGCTGGCGGAGATGATCGGCCGCGCGACCGAGGGACTGACCGACTTCGGCCACGTCATCTTCAACTTCCACGCGCCGCCGAAGGACTCGACGCTCGACACATGCCCGGAGCTCGACTGGACGACCGATCCACCGAGCCAGATCGTCACCGGCGGGCAGCCGGTCATGTACGGCGCGGGTAGCAGCGCCGTCCGGGTCGCGATCGAGCGGTTCCAGCCACTCCTCGGCCTGCATGGCCACATCCACGAGTCACAGGCGGCAGCCCGGATCGGGCGGACGCTGTGTATCAACCCCGGCAGCGAGTACGGCGAGGGGGTCCTCCGGGGCTGCCTCCTGACGCTCGTCGACGGCAAGGTCCAGGGCTATCAGATGACCGCCGGCTGATCCGGGGGCCGGCGCGACGTCGACGTGCCGGGAGGGAAGGGAGGTGCGATCGGAGGTTCGCTGCCCGGGGGAGGGCCGGGCAGGTCCAGGGCCGGACCCGCACGCCGCGGGCCGTTCCACGTCCTGCTACGAGGTGACTCATGGCGACTGCCGTCGTGACCGCGACCCCGGAGGTCTTCGTCCGGAGGTCGTCTGGTCTCGTGCGCGTAATGTCCCCGTCGTCCGCGTTCGTCTACAACATCCTGACGATGGGGTTGATCTTCCCGTGGACCTACCTGTGGGCCCCGGGAGCCCTGCCGGGCGGGAGGCTCGTCGAGGGGATCCTCCTGGCGATGATCCTCGAGATCCCGATCGCCCTGGCCTACGTCTGGCTGTCCACCGCGTTTCCGCGGACGGGCGGCGACTACGTCTTCCAGAGCCGGGTGCTCGGCGGAGGGCTGGCTTTCACGCTCGTCTTCTCCGGCTTCGTCATCTGGATTCTCCAGTGGGTGGCCCTGTCCGGCTGGCTCCTCGCCACCCTCGGGTTCGCGCCGCTGTTTCTCGGTCTCGGCGCATCGTTCGGCAGCACCGCGTTCATCGACCTGGCGGTCTGGTTCACGACCCCATTCGGCATCATCGTGACGAGCATCGCCAACGCCCTGATCGCGCTGCTCATCCTCGCCACGGGGTTCCGCAACTACGTCCGCCTCCAGCGAGTGATGTGGGTGGCGATCCTCGTGTCGTTCGGGACGATGCTGGTGGTCCTCGCGACGACGGCTGCCTCCGGAGTGCCGGCTCGCCTCGACGCGTTCTCCGCGGCGATCGGCGGCTCGTCCACGTTCACGGCCGACGCGATCGCAGCGGCCCAGGCGGCCGAGATCGATCTGAATCCACCGTTCAGCCTGCTGGCGACCCTGCTCATCGCTCCGATCGCCTGGACATCGCTCCAGTGGGCCACCTACTCGAGCCAGCAGAACGGCGAGATCAAGTCGGCCGGCTCGTTCCGCAACCAGGCCTTCATCATCGTCGGTGCGCTCGTCGTCACCGGCCTCCTGCTCGCGCTCCTCGCGTTCGTCCTCGAGCGGGCCGTCGGCAGCCAGTTTCTGTAC
Organism: Chloroflexota bacterium; assembly: GCA_040899885.1. Lineage (GTDB taxonomy): Bacteria > Chloroflexota > Limnocylindria > Limnocylindrales > CSP1-4 > JACDAV01. The sequence continues at coordinate 7,919 of JBBDZZ010000006.1, forward strand.
GTGGCAGGGTCTGGTTATTGGAGCGGCGTCGCGGAGGCCTCGCTGGCGGGCTCGTATCTCTGGCCGAACATCCTCGCCACAGCCATCGCGAACAGCCCGCTGGTGACCCTCCTGATCGCCGCCGGGTTCATCCTCAACGGCCACCAGATCGTCCACAACTGCTACATCGGGATGACCCGGGTGATGGTCGCGATGTCCCTCGACCGGCTGCTGCCCGAGTGGGTCAGCCGGGTGAGCGAGCGCTTCCACACGCCGGTCAACGCCCACGTCGCCTACTTCCTTGCCAGCATCCCGGTGATCTGGCTCTACAACTCCTTCGCCTACGGCGAGGGGGACGACGCCGTCTCATGGACGTCGCTGACGCTGGGGGTCACTTTCGCGTGCGGCTACGTCTTCGTCGCGACGGCGCTAGCCGGGGCGTTGCTGCCATTCCGGGCGAAGGCGGCCTACGAAGCCTCCCCGGGGTCCAGATACAAGGTGGGAGGTATCCCGCTCGTGACGATCGTCGGGGCGCTCGGAGCGGCGACGGGAGCCGTCTTCCTCTACCTGTTCCTGACGGACGCGCGTCTCGGCCTCACGAGCGACCTCGCGTATCGCGTCGTGATTGGCGTGCTCGTCTTCTCCGCGGCGTGGTACGTCATTGCGCGGTTCGCGCGGCGCAGCCGGGGCATCGACGTCTCCTACGCGTTCCGCGAGATTCCGCCGGAGTGACCTTCCGCGGTCGCGCTGCTCAGACCCGGGGGGCGGCCCCCCCCCCCCGGGTCGATCTCTGTGCGGACGTCCCGCAGCCAGCCGTCGAGCCCCGTCGAGTCGAGCTTCGCCGCGGCCCGCTCCCAGCGCTCGACGGCCCAGCCCCAGAAGTCGTAGTCGATCGTCGAGATCCGGGCCTGGATCGCCGCCCAGAGCGTCCAACCAACGTCCGACATGATCATGTTCAACCGCATCCTGGCGAGGACCGCCGGCGTCGCCGTCCCGAAATAGGCGGCACACAGCTCCGCGACCCGCCGGTCGTCCCAGGCGAGCTCCTGGCAAGTGTTGCCCAGCTCGAAGCAAGGATCGTTATTGCCGCTGTACTCGTAGTCGACGATCCGCAGCTGCCGGCCGTCGTCGAGGTAGTTCTCCGCAAGCAGGTCGTTGTGGCAGGGAACTCGTGCGAGCGGCGCCGTGGCGAGGGCGGCCTCGATGGGTCGCAGTAGCGGCATCCGGTCGCGGTAGCCGTCAGGGATCGGAATTCCGCGCTCGTCGACGACCCGGAGATAGCGCTCGGTCAGCCGGAACATGTCGAAATCGTGGAGGAAGTGCGGACCGGCGTGGAGTCGCCGGAGGCTGGCCGCGACGCGCTCTGGGCAGCCGGCGCCGGCGAATGCGGCGTTCGACATCGTCGTCCCGTCGATCCACTCGAGGACGATGACGCCGTGCTCCGGCAAGGCCTCGAGAACCCTGGCCCCGATGCCGGTCGCGGCGGCCGCCCGCGTGTTGTGCAGCTCGTTCGCCCGGTCCACCGCGAGCA
>JBBDZZ010000007.1:0-9396 GCA_040899885.1 Chloroflexota bacterium
TGCGCAACATCGGGCGCGCGCGCACCCGCCTGGATCGCGCCGAGACGAGCACGCGCGAGCGCGACGACCTCGGCGGGCTTGCCGCGCGTGCCGGTCGCGGTGCGGACGGCCTCGGCGAGCCCGTGGAGCGGATCGCCGAGCGCGTCGAGGTCGAGGTCGGCGTCCGCGCGGCTGCGCACGAGCTCAACGAACGCGGGTGCGGCGAGGACCGCCCGGACTGCGCCGTGGACGGGCTCGAGCTCGAGCTCGCGGAGTGCGTCCTCCAGGCTCGCGACTCCGCGTCCGCCGAGATGATCCGCGAGCCGCCGCCAGATCCCGGCCGGGTCGCGGATCTCCCGGAACTCCCAGAACACGTGGCCCTGGTACGCGTCGAGATGGACCCACAGGCCGCCCTCGTTCAGTTCTCGCGCCCCTCGCAGGTACTCGAGGCCGTTCCGCACGTCGCGGAACGCGAGGAAGGTGTCGTCGGCGCTTCCGCCGAGGCAGAGAGCCTCGCCCAGCGTCCGCCGGCGGAGTGACTTCGACCCGTCGCCCGCCTTCACCGCGAACGCGGCGGACTCGCGGATCCGGCCGGCGGTCGAGGCGAAACGGTTGTGGTAGACGACGAGCGAGCGCGTCGGCCCGCGGCCGTTCGAGTAGGCAAAGACGTTCTCGTCGACCGATCCGTCGTCGCGGACGAAGTCGTACAGCGTGAAGTCCTCGGCCCCGCCGAACCAGCCGCGCCGGTGGAGGACCGGGAAGATCTCCCGCTCGTGGCGCTCCACGAGCCACGGGTCCGGCTGCTCGTCGAGGAAGGCGCGCCGGAACTCCATGCCGTATTTCTCGCCGAAGCCCTCGACCTGCCCGTGGCCGAGCATCGGCAGCCCCGGCAGTGTCGCGAGGAGCGTCGCGACACCGAAGTATTTGTCGTCCTTGCCGAACTGATCGATGGCCGTCGTCTCGTCCGGGTTGCTCATGAAGTTCACGTAGCGCTTGAGGATCTCCGGGTCGAACTCGAGGGTCTCCTTCATCACCCGCCGATAGCCCTCGTTGTCCTCGTCCCGGAGCATGTGCATGAACGCGCTGTTGTAGACGCGGTGCATCCCGAGCGTCCGGACGAAGTAGCCCTCGAGCATCCAGAACGCCTCGGCGAGGAGGAGCGTGTCGGGGACTTCTGCGGCGACGCGGTCAACGACCTCGCGCCAGAACTCCTTCGGCATCGCGGCGTCGAATGCGGCCCTCGGCAGGGCATGCTCGGCCCGCGACGGGATTGCCCCGCCCTCACCGGGCTCCGGATACCACAGGCGGCGGACGTGCCTCTTCGCGAGGACCATCGCCGCATCGAACCGGATGATCGGTGAGCGCCGGGCGACGTCGAGGATCGTCCGGATGACCGCCTCGCGGACCTCGGCCTTGAGGTAGTCGAGCTGGGCCGTGTCGTTCCACGGAAAGCTCGTCCCGTCGTTGCCGTGGTAGAGGTAGCGGTTTTCGCCGCTCCCCCGGTCGAGCCGGCGAAAGACGACCGCCGCGTCGGACGAGTCGTAGTAGTGGTCCTCGAGGAAGATCCCCACCCGCTCGTCCGACGACAGGTCCGGCCCGTTGAAGCTGTACGCCGGGTAGGGCGGCGCAGGCAGTGCGATGAACCAGTCCGGGTGCTCGACGACCCAGCGCGAGTCGATGCCCATGTGGTTGGGGACCATGTCGCTCGCCATCCGGATGCCGCGCGCCCAGGCCCGGTCACGGAGCCGGCCGAACGCTTCCTCCCCGCCGAGGTCGTCCGCGATCCGGTAGTCGTCGAGCGAGTAGGCGGACGCGACCGCGTCCGGGTTGCCGCGGAGCTGCTTGATCCGCTGCGATGCCTTCGAGCGTTCCCAGAGCCCGATGAGCCAGAGCCCCGTCACGCCCCACCGGGCGAGGCGATCGAGCTCCTCGTCCGGGATCGCGTCGAGTGTCCGGATCTCGCGCCCATGGCGGCGCGACAGCTGGTCGAGCCAGACGTATGTGCTCTTCGCGATCAGGACGACCCGGGGCATCCAGTCCGAGTCCCAGCTGAACCGCTCGGGCTCCGCGTCGAGCCCGGTGAACGACGGCGCCTCCGCGAGCCCGGCCCCGGCGCCCCCGAACCGGAGGTGGAGCGCCCGCTCCTCCTCGGCAATGACGTCGAGGCTCATCAGGAGCTTGTCGAGCAGCCCAAGCTCCGCGAGAAGCCCGGCCCAGCGCTCCCGGATGTACCGGAGCTGGCCGGCGAGCGACGTCGGCGAGGCGAGCATCGGGGCGCGGAGCATCGACACGAGTGAGTCGCCGCCGGGGAGCGGCGGGCCGCTGTCGAGGAGCTCCTCGAGGCGGGCGATCACGAGCGGGTAGTCGGTCGTTGCCGCGAGCGGGGCGTCGTCGAAGAGCTCGCGGAGCGGTTCGGCGGCCGGATTGGCGTTGGTCAACGCGAGGAGGAGGAGCTCCTCCAGCGCTTCGGCCCGTGCTTCAGCGCTCCCCGGAGCGGGCGGCGTCTCTCCCGGCGCAGGCGGATCGTGGCCCGCCATGGGTTCGGCGCCGTCGGGGAACTGCGCCTCGAACCGGGCGAGGACGCGGCTCAGTCGCCGCCCGCCGATCTCCTCCTCGAGCTCGGTGACGGCGTCGCGCAACGCGCCGGGGCTCAGGCGCCGGTCGTACCGGTCGACGACGTGATGGAAGATCTCGTGGAGGATCCCGATCGCGCCAAGCTCCCCGGCGGCGATCGTCGGCGTGCCCGGCGCCTCACCGAGGGCGCGCGCCTGGTTCATTCGGGCGGCGAGCCGCCGCGCACCGGCGAAGTCGGCGACGAGGACGCTGCCGCGGAGACCGAACAATGCCTCGCCGAGGCCGTACTGCCTGCGGGCCGCCAGTGAGACGTGGAGCTCCCTCACCGACGAAGGATGTCACGCGGGGGCGAGCGTCGTCGATGGATCGGCAGTAGCCGTCCGGGCCGCGACCGCATGCTCGATCGCGCGGCGCAGGAGCTCGAGACCGGCCGGGTCGAACTCGTACGTCCACGGGCGGATCCGCTCGGGACGCGAGAAGCGCCGTTCGAGGCCCGCCGCGAGCGCCTCGCGGGACATGAGGATGATGTCCGCCGTCCGGTCGACGAGCTCGAGGTCGTCGTCTGCCTCGATCGTCGCGGATACGACCTTGATCCCCTCGGCGCCGGAGAGCAGCAGTGTCTCGGCGATGTTCTCCGTCCCGCGCTCCGACGCGCAGATGAGGCCCACCCGCGACCCGGCAGGCAGCCCGGCGATCTCGTGGACCAGCTCGACGTAGCCGGGACCGACGAGCATCGCCACGACCGGCACCCGTCCGTGGACGAGCGCCTGGGCCTCGTCCGCGTGGAACGTCGTCGTCGCGACGAGGTCGTAGTGGAACCGGTCGAGCCGTTCCGGGAGCTCGTCGAGCAGGGCGCCCTCGGCCTCGATCGCGCCCGCGAACGCGTCATTCAGGCGTTCGGCGTCGTAGCCCGCGTCGGCGGTCGTGCATTCGGCGAACAGGACGCGGACGAGCGGCCCGGGGCGCTTCCGCTCGGTCGCAGCCGCGAACGTCGCCGCGGCGACCTCGTCGGCGGTAAACCCGGACTGCGACGCGCGACGGAGCATCTCCGCGACGAGTCCGGCGAGCGCCTCCGCGCCGCGCCGCTGGGGCGGGCGATCCGCCACGTGCGTCCCGGCGCCGTGGCGACTGGTGACGTACCCCGCATCGGCCAAACGTCGATAGACCGCCCTGATCGTGTTGGGGTTTACTCGGAGTGCGGCACCCAACTCTCGAACCGGCGAGAGGCGGGAGCCGGGCAGCAGCCGACCCGAATCGATCTGGTAGGCGAGCTGCCAGTAGATCTGGGTGGAGATCGGGACGTCCGAGTCACGCTCGACATCCAGCTCGCTGCCCGAGGCCGATAGTCCCGGTTCTATCTCGCTACTTGACATAGTCTAGTAGTCCAACTACCGTTCAACTTGGCCTAGCGAAATGTATCAACAAGGTGGTTCCCATGGAAGGGCTTCTCATTCTCGGGTTCCTGATCGGCGCTGTGGCGACCGTCGGCCTCCTGGCCCTTCGGTTCGGCGTCGACTCGCGCGACGGCTCGACCGACCCTCGTGTCCCGGAGCGCGGACTCTCCATCTAGCGCCCTCGAATTCCCCGCGCCGCCTCCCCGGGCGGCGCCTTTCTCGTCAGCCCGTGGCGCGCAGGCCGCGGGCTGACGGATTCTCAAATGTCCTCCCCAGGGACGAATCGCGAGCCCGCAGAGACCCTGGCGCCGTCTTGGCCTCTGAGTTAGCCGCCACAGGCTAACAACTTGGCGCCCAGAGCTCCACACGGCGCGATCTGGCCCGCGTTTGTCCCCCAGCAGGACAATTGAGAGAAGCCGAGCCACTCCGCCCTCAGGCCACCGGGCCTGGCTGGCCCACCTCGCTGAGCGCGGCCCGGTAGATCGCCGCCCCGTCCAGGCCCTGGCCGGGCGACACGAACAGCGCGAGGTCGGCGACGAGCGCCCGCTCCAGCCGCGTGCCCGCGATGCCATCGACGAGCCGCACCGCGCGGGCCGCACAGCGCAGGTTCTGTCGCGTCTCGGGGCGGATGGGGTCGTCCCAGTACCACCCGTCGCTGGCGAACATCGCCAGCCGCCAGCGCTGCGCGTCGAGCAGCCCGAGGAATGCCTCCCGGTCGGCCACCGACGCATCGTCGCCGAGCCACCGCGCGGCGAACGCGGCCTCCGGCTCGACTCCGACGATCACGTCGACGAAGGCATCCCGCGCCGCCAGCCGGTCCGGCGCTCCCGGAAGCCTTGCGAAGACCGACTCCGTGGCCGCGTCGATCGCACCGGTGAGCCGATCGAGCGCGGCGCGTAGCGGCGCCTTCCAGCGGCCGTCCGCCGCGTCCGGACATTCGGTCGACCAGCGCGCAACGCCGTGATGGCAGCTCCACGAGGTCCGCTCCGCGACCCGCGCGCCTGGGTGGTTCCGTTCGGGCGGGCCGAGGAGGACGGTCGCGAGCTGCGCGACGTCGAACCCGCGGTCCGAAACGCTGGGCCCGGGCGCCACGAGGCGGTGGAGGAAGAGGTCGCGGAACTGCTGGTGATGCCCATACAGCTCGCCGTCCGTGGCGATCAAGACGAGCCCCGGCTCGCCGTCCGGGAACGGCGTGCCGGTCAACCGCGTCGCCACCCGCTCGCGGGCGAACCGGTCGGCGTCGGAGGTCGCGGCCGGCTCGAACGAGACGGCGCCGGACAAACCCGCGTCGTAGAAGGCCACGACGACGCTCCGGCCGCCCCCGAGCTCCACCCTGTACGGCCGGCGGTTGTCGAGGTTCACTTCGATTGTTTGCCATGGGGCGAGGATCGTGTAGCGGACGCCTTCCTCGGCGATCGTCCGGAGCGTCGGCAGGTCGACGGCCGTCTCGGGCAGCCACATGCCCTCGGCCCTCCGCCCGAACCGGATGGCGAACTCGCGGAGGCCCCAGCGAATCTCGGTCCGCCGGTCCGACGCGGAGGCGAGCGGGAGGATCGAGTGGTGGAAGGTCTGGGCCATCGCGTTGCCGCGATCCGGTGCGTGCGCCCGGCGATCGCAGGCGACGAACTTCCGGAGCGTCTCGGGGGCCTCCGCCGCCATCCACGCGGCCAGCGTCGGGCCGAGGTTGAACGACGTCCTCGACAGCGTGCCGCGCTCGCCGATGGGCCTGTAGCACTCGGCCAGAATCCGCGCGTTCCAGTCGTGGAACGGTGCCGCGGTCGGATCAGCCGGGACGCGCCCGCTGAACGGGTCGATCCGGAGGGGCTGGTAGAAGTGGCCGTGGACGACGAGCCGGCCGCGCGGTCCGGCGGTCACGCGACCGTCATGCGCCGGTCGTCGCCGGGGCCGATTCCTCGGCGGCCCGGTCGCGTGTGGCGGCGACGACCTGGTCGACCCGCACGACGAAGCGGGCCCCGCCCTCGAGCCGGAGCGGCCACGACAACAGCAGGCCGCTGCCCTGGTAGACCCGCTCGAAGCCGGCCTCGGAGTTCGACACGGTCTCGATCGGCGCCCACCACGCGTCGGCCGGAGGACTCGCAGTGGTCGCGAGGCTCAGGCCAACGTAGTCGTTGCCCTGCTCGACGCGGGCGATGCCACTCGCATGGCCGCCGGCGTCGTGGGCGGACCGTGAACCGCCCACCTCGTACCAGGCGGCCGGGTTCCCGCCTCCACCGAGCATCGTGATCGACCACTCGACCCCGAGGCGGGCCTCGATCGGCCCCTCCGACCGGTTCTCGACGGCGACCTCGAGCCCGAGGCTCGGTGTCGCCCGATCCCCCCCGAGGGTCAGGACCTTCTCGACGCGAACGGCCCGCGGCCCGTTCACCGTTTCCAGCTGGCCGTCACGCGCGACGACGAGCCGGCCGGGCTCGATGGTGACGACGCGAAACGGCCGGTCGACGAAGTCCCCGAGCTCACGTGCCCGCGCCGCCGCCCATTCGTCGGGCGCCGTACCCGGGTCGATGAAGCGGACGAGACCGGAGCGTCGCTCGTGGTCGTCGTACTGGAGATAGGCGGACAGGTCGGCCTCCTTCGTCCGGACGACGCCGTGGATCGATGCCGGCGCGGAAGTCGTGCCCGCCGCCGCGACTGCTGCCGCCGCGCTCGCCTCGTGCCGGCGAAGCGTCGCGTGGTACGCCTCCGGGCGGCGGCGCATGACCGCGGTCAGCGCGTGGCGCGGGGCCCGGATGTCCCAGCCGCCGATCCCCGCGCCTTCGTCGAGGTCGACGGTCACGACCTGGCCCGGATGGAGCAGCAGCGCCTCATCTCGACCGTCGAGGTCCACGTCACGCAGCTCCGCGCCATCGGTCACGCGCCTCGCAGTGTCGGCGGCGTCCTCCGCGGCAATAAGGTGCTCGTACGTTGCGAGCCGCATGTGGCTGATGTAGATCCCGCCGAACAGGCCGTGCCAGTAGCAGTCGTTCGACTGGCCCCGGTAGAGGTGGTCGAGGGCCGCCCGCCGATCGGGTCCGTCCTCCATCGCGGCGACCTTCTCGGACGTCCGGAGCATCTGCTTGTGGAGGTCGTTGATCTCGCGGTACTTCACCTGGAAGTTCCGCCAGAAGCCGCCCCGCAGCCAGCGCGACTCGGGCCGCTTCTCGGCGACCGCGGCGTGGAGGAGGTCGGCGAAAACGAGCGCCTCGTCCGCGGGCAGGGCCCATTCGCCCATCTCTGCGTACGAGCTCGTCGGGACATACACGCGGCCGATCGGCGGCTCGCGCTCGAGCCAGTCCGAGGGCGTGACTGTCGACAGCCAAGAGGCGTTCGCCTCGAGCGCGTCGAAGAACCGGTCGACCCAGCGGCCGCGTCCCCAGCAGTGCTCCCACGTCGTCGGCCAGGCCCCGAACTTCTCGCCGTCGTCGCCCATCATCCCGACCCGGGTGCCGTCCTCTGTCGCATGGTCGCGGAGATAGGCGACGACATCGTCGACCTCGCCGAACGGGATCCGGTAGCGCAGCCCCTGCTCGGTCCCGAAGACCGTCAGGAGGTGTCCCTGGTCCTCGGTCGTGTAGGCGCCCCACAGGTTCTCCTCCGGGATCGACGCTGCCCGAAAATGCGCGTCGTCGAGAATCGTCCAGCCGTAGCCCGCGGTGACGAGCGACGTGGGGAGGTCCGGCTCCCAGACCCGTTCCGCGAGCCATGCGCCGCGCGGCGGCCGGCCGGTCAACGCCTCGAGCTCATCCGCCATCCGCCGGAGCTGCCCCACGCGGTCGCGCTCGGGGAGCGACGCGAGGACCGGCTCGTAATAGCCGCCGCCGAGCAGCTCAAGCTGGCCCGCCCCGACGAGCGCGCGCAACCGCTCGATGAACTCGGGCCGCTCGGCCCGCAGCCACTCGAGGAGTGGGCCCGTGTAGTGGAGCGACAGGCGCACGCCCGGATGGCGCTCGATCGCATCGAGCATCGGCCGGTACGCCTTCTCGTAGACCTCGCCGAAGACCCACCCGAAGTTCCCCACCGGCTGGTGGTTGTGAATCGCGAGAGCGAGCGATATACGAGACGCCACTGGGCTGCGGTCCCTTTCGTGCTCGGGGGCGTTGAGCGCCCGCCGGTCAGCCGGCCTCGGTGACGATGGGAACCGGTGCGCTCGACTCTGCGGGCACGACGCCGGCCGCGGGCAGATACAGCCGCTCGGCGTACTCCTGGAGCATCCGGGTCGTCGAGAACCGCCAGATCGTCGAGCCCATCGACCGCCGCATGAGGTCGACCCAGGCGCGGGGCAGCCCGGTCTTCGTCCGGTCGAAGTAGCAGGGCACGACGTCGTTCTCGAGCAGCCGGTACAGGTCCATCGCGTCCGCCCAGTCCTGGGCGGCCTCGTCCGGGTTCGTCTCGCGACCGCCGATGGCCCAGCCGTTGTCTCCGGTCCAGCCTTCGTCCCACCAACCGTCGAGGACGCTCAGGTTGATCAACCCGTTGGCGGCAGCCTTCATCCCGCTCGTCCCGGAGGCCTCGAGTGGCCGGCGTGGGTTGTTCAGCCACACGTCCACGCCCTGGACGAGGAACCGGGCGATCCGTATGTCGTAGTCCTCGAGGATGAACACCCGGCCGCGCAGCTTCTCCGAGCGCGACCGGGCGAAGATCTCCTGGATCACCTGTTGTCCCGGCCGGTCCGCGGGGTGGGCCTTGCCCGCGAACACGATTTGCACCGGTCGGGCTTCGTCCCGGAGGAGCCGGGCGAGTCGGTCGATGTCGCTGAAGATCATCGACGCGCGCTTGTAGGTCGCGAAGCGCCGGGCGAAGCCGATCGTCAGCGCGTTTGGATCAAGCGCCTTCTCGAGCTCCTCGAGGACCGCCGGTGCCTCGCCATGGCGCGCGAACTGGTTGCGCAGCCGGCCCCGGGCGAACGTCGCGAGCTCGCGCTTCTGGCGCAGGTGCGCCTCCCACAGCTCGGCCGGCGGGACCTTGTCGATCCGCTCCCAGAATCGGCGCGCGGCGGTCTGGCTGTCGAGGTCGTCGAGGTCCGCGTCGAGATGGCGGCTGAGCAGATCGCGGACCGGGGTCCCGATCCAGCTCGGCATGTGGACCCCGTTGGTGATGCCGAGAATCCGCCGCTCGCCGAGGACCGGCTCCCAGGTCGCGTTGGCCGTCTCCGCATGAAGCCGGCTGACCGCGTTCGCGCCGTTCGTCAAGCGGAGCGAAAAGGCCGTCATGTCGAACTGGCTCGCGTCGCCGTCTACGCCGCGACCCAGCTCGAGGACCTTGGCGACCGGCACGCCGCCGGTATTCGGACGGCCGTCGCCGTCGAGCAGTGGCCCGGCGACGCGACGGACCAGCTCGACTTCGAAGCGCTCGTTGCCGGCAGAAACAGGGGTATGGATCGTGAACACGCTGTTCCGCCGGACGCGGTCCCACGCCACGTCGAGCGGCGCGCCGGATGCGACGAGCTCGCGGG
>JBBDZZ010000008.1:0-9361 GCA_040899885.1 Chloroflexota bacterium
GAGGACCCCGGCGCCCTCGCCGACGACGAACCCGTCCCGGCCCCGATCGAACGGACGCGAGGCCCCGGCCGGGTCGTCGTTCCGCGTCGACAGGGCCCGCATCGCGCAGAACCCCCCGACGAGCGCCTCGTAGATCCCGGCTTCCGCGCCGCCGGCGATCATCACCTCGGCGTCGCCGCGACGAATCGTCTCCCACGACTCTCCGATCGCGTGGCCGCCGGTCGCGCACGCGGACACCGTCGTGAAATTCGGGCCGGTCATCCCGAAGCTGATCGCGATCTGGCCCGCGCCGACGTTCGGAATGCCGTACGGGATGAAGAACGGGCTGATCCGATCGGGTCCGCGGGTGACGTTCGTCGTGATTGCCTCGATCAGGGTCCCGACGCCGCCGAGACCGGTGCCGAGGATCACGCCGGTGTGCTCCGCGTGCTCGCCCTCGAGGCGGGCCGGGATTCCCGCCTGGTCCATCGCCTCGCGAGCCGCAACGAGCCCGAAGAGGATGTAGCGATCGACCCGCCGGAGGTCCTTGCGGTCGAGGACGTGCGATCCGTCGACGCCGCGGACCTCGCCCGCGACCCGGGACGTGAGCCGCGATGGGTCGAACGCCTCGATCGTCCGGATCCCCGACCTGCCGGCGGTGAGTCCGTCCCAGGTCGACGCGACATCGTTCCCGAGCGCGGTGAGCGCGCCCATCCCGGTCACGACGACGCGTCGCTGCGGCGTCGGGCTCACCTGACGAGCTTCCCGGTGCGGACCGTGGCAGCGCGGTAGACGTCGCCCGGCAGCCCGCGGGCGGAGATCGCGTTGGCGACCGAGAGGACGTCGAACTCGGTCCGCCGGATCTCCGCGTGGACCTCGTCGCCGTCGAAGTCGATCAGCGCCCACGACGCCGTGGGATCGCCGTCGAACACGTAGCCGGCACTGCCGTCGTTGACGATCTGCTTCCAGCCGAAGTCGCGGACCTCGGGCAGGTGGGTGTGGCCGCAGCACACGATCCGGGCATCCGTTCGCGCGAGGCGCTCGATGACGACGGGCGGGTCGAGCGCCTGGTCGAAGCCGGAAGTCTGGGAGCCCGGCGAGCCGTGGCAGAGGAGCACGAGCGTGTCGTCGACGCGGATCCGCCGCTCCGACGGGAGCCGCCGGATCCACTCGAGGCGCTCCTCGCCGAGGGCCTCGTGGGCCCATTCCGCGGCCGCCCGGAAGGCCTCCGGGACGCCGTCGGTCAGCCACGGAAACGCGGCCGTGTAGTCGAAGTCGGCGACGGCGACGTCGGTGTTGCCCTGGATGACGATCGCGCCGCCCGACTCGAGCTCCCGGATGCCGTCGACCGCTCCGGCCGGGTCCGGGCCGTTGAGGGCGAGGTCGCCCGCGACGAGGATCGTGTCCGGCTTCGCCGCCTTGATCGCCTTGCGCACGGCGTCGAGCGCGGTCGCGTTGCCGTGGACGTCCGAGAGGACCGCGATGCGAGCCATCAGCGGAGCACCCCGGCCGGCGGGATGACGAAGCTCAGGAGGCCCTCGCACGCGACCTCCCCGTCGACCGTCGCGACGCCCCGGCCGCGCCCGAAGCGCGATCCGAGCTTCTCCATCGTCACCTCGAGCCGGAGCGTGTCGCCCGGCGAGACGACGCGCTTGAAGCGGACCTCGTCGATCCCCGCGAACAGCCCGATCCGCTCGCCGAAGCCGGGCTGCTTGGCGACATACACCGCCATCGTCTGGGCGAGCGCCTCGACCTGGAACACCCCGGGCATGACCGGCAGGCCGGGGAAGTGACCCTGGAAGAACCACTCCGACGCGGTGACGCCCTTGATCCCGACGATCCGCTTCGCCTCCGGGTCGTACTCGATGATCCGGTCGACCATGAGGATCGGCCAGCGGTGCGGGATGAGCTTCTCGATCTCGGCGGTCGTGTGAACGAGGCCGGGGGTCGCGGGGGCGGTGATCTGGTCGGTCACGCTGTCACGCTCGCGACGCCGCCGCGAGGAAGGCGGCGCTCCCCACCCGGTCGAGCATGCTCGTCGTCATCCGGCCCTCGAGGAACGGCTCGGACGCGAGGAGCGCCTGGTGGATGGGCACGTTCGTGACGATCCCGTCGATCAGCAGCTCGTCGAGCGCTCCCTTGGCTCGGGCGATCGCGGTCGGGCGGTCGGGCCCCCACACGATGAGCTTGCCGAGGAGCGAATCGTAGAACGGCGGAACCTCGTAGCCCGCGTACACGTGCGAGTCCATCCGGATTCCCGGTCCGCCCGGGAAGAGGCAGCGCTCGATGAGGCCGGCCGCGGGGCGGAAGTCGTTGGCCGGGTCCTCTGCGTTGATCCGGAACTCGATCGCGTGGCCCCGGATCTCGACGTCCGCCTGGCTGAACCCGAGCGGCTCGCCCGCGGCAATCCGGATCTGGGTGGCGACGAGGTCGATCCCGGTGAGGACCTCCGTGACGGGATGCTCCACCTGGATCCGGCAGTTGATCTCGATGAAGAAGGCGTTGCCTTCCCGGTCGACGAGGAACTCGAGCGTGCCGATGTTCTCGTAGCCTGCGGCGACGACCGCCCGGATCGCCGACGCGCACAGGGCGGCCCGGGCGGCCTCGGCCAGGGCCGGGGTGGGGGCCTCCTCGACGATCTTCTGGTGGCGCCGCTGGACCGAGCAGTCGCGCTCGCCGAGATGGACGCCGTGGCCGTACCGGTCGACCGCGACCTGGACCTCGATGTGGCGGTTGTCCTCGAGCCACTTCTCGAGATAGAGCGAGTCGTCGCCGAAGGCGGCCTTCGCCTCGGAGCGGCAGACCTTGATCGCCGACTCGAGCTCGCGCGGCGAGCGGACCATCCGCATGCCCTTGCCGCCGCCACCGGCCGAGGGCTTGATGAGGATCGGGTAGCCGATTCGCTCGGCCTCCTCGAGCGCGTGCATGTCGTCGCGCAGGAGGCCCCGCGAGCCCGGGATCGTCGGCAGCCCGTGGTTCGCGAGCAGCCGGCGGGTGCCCTCCTTGCTCCCGAATCGCTCGAGGACGGGGGGCGGCGGCCCGATGAACGTCAGGTCGTGGGCGCGGACGACCTCGGCGAAGCCCTCGTCCTCGGACAGGAACCCGTAGCCGGGATGGATCGCGTCGCAGCCGGTGATGATCGCCGCCGAGATGACCGCCGGCACGGACAGGTACGAGCGCTTCGCGTCCGCCGGGCCGATGCAGATCGCCTCGTCCGCCAGCTGGACCGGCAATGAGTCGCGGTCCGCCTCGCTGTAGGCGACGACCGCCTCGATGCCGAGCTCACGGCAGGCGCGCAGGACTCTGAGCGCGATCTCGCCCCGGTTCGCGATGAGGATCTTGCGGAACATCAGCCGCTCGCCGGCCCGGAGCCGGTATCGGCCGCCGGGCCCGCGGCGGGCGCGGTAACCAGCTCGATGACGATGAGCTCCTGGCCGTATTCGACCGCCTCGCCCGCCTCGACGAGGCTCGCCCCGACGACGCCGTCGATGGGGGCGACGACTTCCTGCGGGATGCCGAGTACGTCGACGACGGCGAGGGGATCGCCGGACCGGACGCGGGATCCGCCCTTGATCTCCTTGCGGGGCCGGAAGATCCCGACGGCCGGGGAGGTCGCAACGATCCTGTGGAGGTCCGCGTCGTCGCGTCGCCGGCCGCCCTCGTCCTGGGCCGATGCCTGGCCTGGGACCGGGGACGGGGCTCCGGGCGGCCCGGTGCCGTTCGTCGAGCGCGCGGCCCCGGCGACGGCGGCGCCGGCCGAACGAGCGGGGCGGTGGCCCTCGAGACCTCCGGGGGCATGCCCGTGGCCGGCGTGCCCGGGCTGCGCCCGCGAGGGTCGATCCGTCGCGCGGCGACCGAGGTTGGGACCGAGGCCGGGCCGGCGCAGGCGGACCTTCCAGGGGCCTTCGCGGATCTCGATCTCGCCAAGCCCTGTCGCGCCGAGCTTGGCGACGAGCGCGGGCAGGAGGTCGCCCGCCAGGCGGTCGATCGCGGCATGGTCCGCCGCTCGCTGGGGGCCGGAGCGTTCTCCGCTCGCGCGGCGCTCGGACCTGCGCCGTTCGGGCGTCGGCTCGGGCACTGGTCAGACCTCCTCGCGCGCAGGCGGCTCGTCGCGGCGGCGCCCCGGTCCGGGGAGCTGGACGCGCACCCAGCGGTCCGGATCGAGCAGATTGCGCAAGCGGTCGGCGAATCCGGGCCGTTCCGGCGGCGCAACTGTGGGCTGGGCCACCTCAGTGTAGGCCCCCAGGTTGCGGTAGCGTCGGTAGCGTTCCTCGACGAGGAGGTCGATCGGCACGAGAGCCAGCGCGTCGAGCC
The DNA here is from genome assembly GCA_040899885.1 of Chloroflexota bacterium. Lineage (GTDB taxonomy): Bacteria > Chloroflexota > Limnocylindria > Limnocylindrales > CSP1-4 > JACDAV01. The sequence goes on from JBBDZZ010000008.1 coordinate 4,294, forward strand.
GCTCGGCGATCACCTTGCGTAGCCGGCGGGCCGTCTCGGCGTGGTCCGTGTGGGCCCCCTCGCCCGGCTCGGGGACGACGATGTCGACGACCCCGAGCGCCTCCTGGTCGGCGGCGGTCATCTTCATCGCGAGGGCGGCGGTCGGAGCCTCGTCGGCGGTCCGCCACAGGATCGCCGCGGAGCCTTCCGGGCTAATGACCGAGTAGACCGCGTTCTCGAGCGCGATGACCACGTCGCCGACCGCGATCGCCAGGGCGCCGCCCGAGCCGCCTTCGCCGGTGATCACCGCGACGATCGGCGTCCGCAACCGGGTCATGAGGCCGACCGAGCGGGCGATCGCCTCGGCGATGCCGCGCTCTTCGGATTCGGGGCCCGGATGCGCTCCCGGGACGTCGACGAACGTGACGACAGGCAGCCCGAATCGCTCGGCGAGCTCCATCGCCCGCATCGCCTTCCGATAGCCCTCCGGGTGCGGCATCCCGAAGTTGCGCCGGATGTTCTCGTCCGTGTCGGCGCCCTTCTGCTGGCCGACGACGACGGCGCGGCGGCCGGCGATCCGGGCGAAGCCGGCGACCATCGCCGGATCGTCCCCGAACGTGCGGTCGCCGTGGATCTCGATGAACTCGTCGGCCAGTCCGGCCAGCAGCTCGAGCGTCCGCGGCCGGCGGATGTTGCGGGCCACCTGGACGCGGGCCCATGCCGCCGCCTTCGGATCGGTTGGCGTTTCGGTGGCCGTCGCGGCGGGGTCGCGGCGGCCGCGCAGCCGGTCAACCACGATCGACCTCCGCCGGAGTTGTCTGGCCTCGCCCTGTTTCGCCTCGCCCTGTTTCGCCTCGCCCTGTTTCGCCCCGTCCGTTCGGCCCTTCGTCGATGTCCGGGATGACCCGGTCGGCGAGTGACGACAGGAACGAGAGCGGCCGGAACATCGGGCTCACTGGACCTTCGGCACCGTCGGTCTCCGCGATCGGGCGGGGCACGACATAACGGAGCAGGAGGGCCAGCTCGGCGCGGAGGTCCGTGCGATGAACGACCCGGTCGACGAAGCCGTGGTTGAAGAGGAACTCCGCGCGCTGGAAGCCCTCGGGGAGCTCCTGGGCGATCGTGCCCGCGGTGACGCGCGCGCCGGCGAACCCGATGAGCGCGTTCGGCTCGGCGATGTTGATGTCCCCGATCGCCGCGAAGCTCGCGAACACGCCGCCGGTCGTGGGGTCACTGAGCACGGAGATGAACGGCACGCCCGCCGCCCGCAGGCGCTCGATCGCGCCGACGGTCTTCGCGAGCTGCATGAGTGCGAGCGTCCCCTCCTGCATCCGGGCGCCGCCGGACGCGGACACGATGATCAGGGGGATGCGCTCCGCGGTCGCGGCCTCGGCGGCGCGGGCGACCTTCTCGCCGACGACTGCGCCCATCGAGCCGCCCATGAACCCGAAGTCCATGACGCAGATCGCGACCGGCCGGCCCTCGATCGAGCCTGTCCCCCAGACCGCGGCGTCGCGCATCCCGGTCGCGAGCTGCGCTGCCGCGATCCGATCCGGGTACGACTTCTGGTCGACGAACCCGAGGGGATCGAGCGACTGGAGTCCGGCGTCACGCTCGCGGAACGAGCCGTGGTCGATGAGGTGCTCGAGCCGCATCTCCGCCGACAGGCGGAAGTGGTGGCCGCACGACGGGCAGACCCGGAGGATCTTGTCGAGCTGCTTGTTGAACAGCATCTCCTCGCACGAGGGGCACTTCGTCCACATGTCGGGCGGGTAGGCGTCCTTCCGAGGCCGGAACGAGGGCAGCTTGATCGGCATCAGTCGGCTCGTTCGCGGAGGCTCGTCCGGACGCCGCTCCGGAGCCGCTCGGCGTGGGCGGCACGGACCGCTCTGGCCATCGGCGAGCGGGCGGGACGCGTGCGGCGCCAGGCGACGAACGCCGCGCCGGCGATCGAGAGGGCGGCGGAGGTCAGGGCGCCGCCGATGAGCAGGGGGCGGGAGCGGGCCGTGGTGTCGTCGTTGTCGTCCGGATCCGCGAGGGGGTCAAAGTCGGCGGGGGGCATGTTTCGATCGACGGGCCGGATCGCGACGGTCGCTCCCCCGCCGGCCGCGGGCGCGAGGCGCATCGATCGGGCGACGTCGCTCAGCCGGCCGGCGAGACGCTCCTCGAATCGGAACGAGGGGTGGACGCGTACCAGGTTGCGGCGGAGCCGCGTGGCGGCGTCGCGGACACTCCGATCGAGGGACGCGTCCGCGGGCGCGTCCGCGGCCCTGCGGTCGTCAGCGGCGAGGAGCGACTCGAGATAGCGGTCCGTGAGGAGCGCGTCTGCTTCGGCGTCGTCGCGGCCGGGGAGCGTCAATGCGATTCTCCGCGGGGATCGCGGCCGAGGTCGCGGCCGACAGAACGGAGTGCCCGGTGGATCAGCACCCGGACGGCGCCCTCGGAACGGCCGAGGATCCCGGCGATCTCCGCGGTCGACATCTCCTCGACGAACCGCAGCACGACCGCCCGGCGGCGATCGGCCGGCAGGCGGCCCACGGCGCGCCACGCTTCGGCGGCCTCGTCGCGGAGCGCCGCGCCCCGTTCGACGTCGAGTGGATCCGGGACGACGGCCGCGGCCTCGAGCGGGAGCGTCGGTCGGCGTCGCTTCTGGCGGCGCTGGTTGGCCACGACGTTGCGGGCGATCCGGAACAGCCAGACGCGGAACGTTGACGCGGCGTCGCCGTCGGCGGGACGAGCTCGCTCCTCGAACCGGTCGAGGTTCGATAGCGCGGCAAGGAACGTGCGCTCGGTGGCGTCCTCGGCCTCGTGATGGTCGCCGAGCTCGTAATACGCGTAGCTGTACACCTGGGCGAGGTACCTGCGGTAGAGGGCGTCGAATCGTTCGGGGTCGCGTCGGGCTGCCTCCACGAGCGGGCGATCCCGATCGAGGTGGGTCACGGCGCCGCGGGCCCTGGCACTCCCCTGCCCGCTCACTCTTCCAAACACCGGCCGAGCCATCGCGTTACACCCCACCGACGAGGCGGACGTGGACGATCTCGGCGGATACGATCGATCGGTCGCTCCCGTCGGACCCCGCGACAATCAGCGCACCCGTCGCAGGATCCACTTCGATCGCTGCCGCTTCTTCGCGCCGCCCGCCGGGCGTCTCGATCGTGACGGTCCGGCCCGTGGTCGCCTGCCGTCCGGCCCACCCGGCCGCGTCGAATCGACCCTCCCGCAGGGCCTCGACCCGCGTCTCGAGGCGATGGGTGAACGCGGCGAGGAGGCGGGTCCGGTCGATCGGCCGGCCACCGCCGGTTTCCCGGAGGCTCGTCATCGACGTCCGGAGCTCGGCCGGGAAGTCGGCGGCGGCCCAGTCGGCGTTGATGCCGATCCCGACGACCACGCGCGGGTCGGCGCTGCCGAGCCCGTCGGTCTCACCCAGGACACCGGCGACCTTGAGCGGGCGGCCCTCGCGCTCGACGATCAGGTCGTTCGGCCACTTCAGGCGGATCGTGCCGGCCTTCAGCTCGGCGACCTCCTCGGCGGCCTCGGCCATGGCGAGGCTGGTAATCGCGGCGAGCCGCCACGCCTGTTCAGCCGGCAGCCAGGTGGGCCGAAACCCGAGCGACGCGAGGAGCGCCGCGCCCGACGGCGCCTGCCATGAGCGTCCTTCGCGGCCGCGGCCGGCGGACTGCTCGTCGGCGACCGCGAGGCAGACCTCCGGCGTCCCGTCCGCCAGCCAGCCGCGCACGACGTCGTTCGTCGACTCGACGAGCGGGAAGTGCTCCTGGCGGCTGAGGAAGGAGCGGCCGGTCACGGCGGTCAGCCGGCCGCCGCGGTCTCGATCGACTCCGGCCGCTCGAGCTCGAACGCGGCGTGGAGGGCCTTGAGCGCGGTCTCGAGTGCGTCCTCCGCGATGATCGTCGTGATCCGGATCTCCGAGGTCGAGATCATCTCGATGTTCACGCCGGCGTCGGCCAGCGCCCCGAACATCCGCGCCGCGTAGCCGGGCGCGTTCTGAATCCCGGCGCCCACGATCGAGACCTTCGCGACCGCGGTGTCGGTCGTCATCTCGCGGAAGCCGAGGTCGCGGACGATCGGCTCGAGCAATCGCTTGGCCCGCGCGAGCTCGACGCGGGGAATCGTGAAGCTCAGGTCCGTCGCGCCGCGATGGCCGACGTTCTGGACGATCATGTCGACGTTGATCCCGGCCTCGGCGAGTGGCGCGAAGACGCTGTGCGCGACGCCGGGCCGGTCGGGCACCTCGACGAGCGTGATCTTCGCGACGTTGCGGTCGTGGGCCAGCCCGCGAACCTTGTTGCGCTGTTCCACGAGCAGGTCCTCCGTGATGAGCGTGCCTGGGGCGTCCTCGAACGAGCTGAGGACCTCGATCGCAACGCCGTTCACCCACCCGAGCTCGACGGCGCGGGTCTGCATCACCTGCGCGCCCTGGTTTGCGAGCTCGAGCATCTCCTCGTAGCCGACCACTTTGAGCTGGCGGGCGTCCCTGACGATTCGGGGATCGGCGGTGAAGATGCCGCGAACGTCGGTGAAGATCTGGCATCTTGATGCTTCGAGGCGGGACGCGAAGGCGACGGCGGTCGTGTCGGAGCCGCCTCGGCCGAGGGTCGTGGTCTCGTGCTGGTCGGCCTGGCTCGCGCTGAGGCCCTGGAACCCGGCGACGATGACGACCTTGCCTTCATCGAGCTCCTTGCGGACCCTCTTCGGCTCGATCGCGGCGATGCGGGCCTTGCCGTAGCGGCCGTCGGTCGTGATCCCGGCCTGGGCGCCGGTCAGGCTGATCGCCGGGACGCCGAGCGCGTGGAGGGCCATCGAGACGAGCGTCGCGCTTTGGTGCTCGCCGGTCGCGAGGAGCATGTCGAGCTCGCGGACGTCCGGTTCGTCGGTGATCGCGGCCGCGAGGGCCAGCAGCTCGTCCGTGGTGTCGCCCATCGCCGAGACGACCACGACCAGGTCGCTCCCCGCCGCGCGCTCGCGGGCGATCCGCCGGGCGACGCGCCGGATCCGATCGGCGTCGGCCAGCGACGACCCGCCGAACTTCTGGACCACGAGGGGGGCAGGCATGGCCGGGGGATTCTACCGC
>JBBDZZ010000009.1:0-1961 GCA_040899885.1 Chloroflexota bacterium
GGTAGATGTGTCCGCCCGTTCCCCCGCCCGCGATCAGCAGGCGCATCGTTCCATGACCCTCGTTCGACGGTCTCGCGCGAGATCGACAGCAGGATCCCGACCGCGGCGAAGCTGATGATGAGCGATGAGCCGCCCGCGCTGATGAACGGCAGCGTTATCCCGGTCACGGGCAGGAGGGCGACGACGACGGCCATGTTGATGAACGCCTGGAGGCAGAGCCAGGCCGTGATCCCTGCGGCCAGCAGCGCGCCGAACGTGTCCGGTGCCCGCAGGGCGGTGCGGAGCCCGGCGTAGCCGAGGACCACGAAGAGGCCGACGACCAGGCCGGCCCCAATCAGGCCGAACTCCTCGCCGATGATCGCAAAGATGAAGTCGTTGCTCGCGTTCGGGAGGAACAGGCCGCCCGCCAGCCGGCTCTCGCCGAGGCCCGCCCCGAGGATCCCGCCGAGCGACAGCGCGAGCAGGCCCTGGACGGTCTGGAAACACTTGCCGAGCGGATCGCTCGAGGGGTCGAGGAAGCACTGGATCCGTTCGACCTGGTAGCCCCGCAAGCCGGCCGCGACGGCACCCACCAACGCCAGGCCGACGATCGAGGCGACGTGGGCCAGGTTGGCCCCCGCGGCAAAGAACATCGTGAATGCCGTCAGGATGATGACGGTCGTCGTGCCGAGGTCGGGTTCCCGGAAGACGAGCGCGACAACCGGACCGGCAATGAGAAGGAACGGGATCGTGCCCCTCCAGAAGCCGCCGATGCCCGTGCCGCGCTTCGACATCCAGTGGGCGAGATAGACGATCAGCGCCAGCTTCGCGAACTCGGCCGGGTGGATCGCCGGCAGCGCGCCGAGCTGGAGCCAGCGGGCCGCACCGCCGACGATCTTCGGCTGGAGTGGACCCATCGCCGGCAGCAGGACCAGCACGAGCAGGACGACAGCGACCCCGTAACCGCCGATCGACACGAGCCGCAGATAGCGATAGTCGACCCGCATCATCAGGATCATCGCCCCGAGCCCCAGCAGGGCCCACTGGATCTGCGGCCCGACGATCCCGAACGTGTCGTCGTGCTTCTGGTAGGCCAGCATCGCCGACGACGAGTAGACCATCAGGATCCCCGTGGCCGCGAGCGCGACCGTGGCGACGAGGATCGCGTAGTCGGGCTGGTGACGGTCTCGCTTGAGGGTCGTTTTCGCGGCCGCCTTCACCGCGACCTTCGGCCGGGCGCCCGCGCGCCGCTGAACCGTCCGCTTCTCGGCCGTCCGGCGGCCGGCGCCCGAGATCGGCCGGGCGATGCTCATCGCGACTTTCCCTTGGCGCGCGAATCGGCGAGCGCGGCGACCGCGGCCTTGAACGCACGGCCTCGGGCCGCGTAGTCGTCGAACATATCGAAGCTCGCCGCGGCCGGGCTGAGCAGGACGGTCGGGCCGGGTCCACGATCGTCGAGCGCCTCGCGCGCGAGCGCGTCCGCGCGGGCCACCGCGTCGTCGAGCGTCGCGACCCGCTCGGTCCGGGCGAGGCCTGCCCCGCGGAAGAGGCGCTCGAGTGCCGGCCCGCTTTCGCCGATGAGCACGGCCGCAGCAACCCGGTCCCCGACGACCGCCGCCAGCTCGTCCAGCTCGACACCCTTGTCGCGACCGCCGGCGATGAGCACGAGAGGCCCGTCGAACGCCCGGATCGCGGCGATCACCGCGTCCGGCTGGGTCCCCTGCGAATCGTTGACGAACCGGACGCCGTCGACGACCGCGACCTCCTCGAGCCGGTGCTCGACGCCGCCAAACTCCGCCGCCGCGCGGCGAATCGCCTCGGCCTTGACGCCGAACAGGAGTCCCACCGCGATCGCTGCCATCGCGTTCGCGACGTTGTGCCGGCCCGGGATCCGCAGCTCCTCGATCGGCATGATCCGCTCGTCCGGCTCGACGTCCAACGAAGCGCCGCCGGCCAGCGCGAGGCGGACGATGCCGTCGGCC
>JBBDZZ010000009.1:2061-8939 GCA_040899885.1 Chloroflexota bacterium
GACGTCGTGACGAGCGCGGCATCACGCCAGGCGTCAGCGGGATCGACGTCGGGGCCGGCAAGGAGCCGGACCGTGCGGCCACCGAGGGCGGCGACGGCCTCGGCCAGCTCGTCGACCGGCCGCCGGTCGTAGATCGTCACCCGCGCGCCGGTGTCGGCGAGGAAGCGGGCCAGGGCGATGCCACTCCGGGCGAATCCGAGCACCGTTACCGGGCGGTCGCGCAGCGCGCCCGCGCGCACGGCGTCGAGCGTCAGCGCGTCCGGATCGATCGGCCGGACGGTCGACATCGTCGTCATACCAGGCGGATCGACGAGAGGAAGAGGGTGACGCCGAGAAGGCCGGACAGGATCGCCACGATCCAGAAGCGCAGGGTGATCTTCCCCTCGTCCCAGCCGCCCAGCTCGAAGTGATGGTGGATCGGCGACATCCGGAAGATCCGTCGCCCGCCCGTTAGCTTGAAATAGATGACCTGGATGATCACCGACGCCGTCTCGACGACGAAGATCAGGCCGATCAGGGGGAGGACGAGGATCTGGCCGGTGATCAGCGCGATGACCGCGAGCGTGGCGCCGAGGGACAGCGACCCGGAGTCACCCATGATCACCTGGGCCGGGTGCACGTTGAACCACAGGAATCCGAGCAGCGCGCCGATGATCAGCGCGCAGAGGAACGCGGTCTCCGGCTGGTTGCCGATCGTCCCGTCGGGCTGTGGGACCTGGTTGAGCAGCGCGATCAGGAGGAACGCGACGAACGCGAAGACCAGCGTCCCGCCGGCCAGGCCGTCGAGCCCGTCGGTGATGTTCACGCCGTTGCTCGCGGCCACGATCGCGAGGGCCGCGAATACGATGAAGACCCAGGGGTCGACCGGCTGGGTACCGACGAATGGCACCGCGACCTGGTCGATCGCGTACGTCGACTGGATGAAGTAGGCCGCCGCTCCAGCGACGACGATGAGCCACAGGATTTTCTGGCGCGCTCGGATGCCCTCGCCGCTCCGGGCGTTGAAGTAGTCGTCGGCGGCGCCGAGGAGGCCGACCAGCCCCAGGGCGGCCAGCGGCGCGATGATCCCGCCCTCCGGGATTCCCCGAAGAAGAAAGTACAGCCCGAGGACGACGACGATGATGAGAAGCCCGCCCATCGTCGGCGTGCCCTGCTTCACGAGATGCGTCTCCGGCCCCTCCTCGCGGATCTGCTTGCCCATCCCGATGAACCGGAGGAAGCGGATATACGGGGGCATGAGGATGACGACGATCGCGAACGCGAGCAGGAGGCCCTGGATGAGCTGGAGTGTCATCGGGTGGCGGCTCCGCTCGCCAGCTGGGCTCGCAGCGCATCGACAAGGAGATCGAGCTCGATCCCGCGCGAGGCCTTCACGAGGACCGTGTCGTCATCGCGCAGGCGGGGCGTGAGGGCCTCGAGCGCCGCCTCGCGGCTCGCGACGCGGATGATCCTGCCCGGAGCCAGCCCGGCCGCGACTGCCCCGTCGGCGATCCCGTTTGCGCGCTCTCCGACGACGACGAGCAGCTCTGCGACCGCAGCGGCCGCCTCCCCCACCGCGCGGTGGCCTGCTTCGTGACCGTCGCCCAGCTCGAGCATCTCGCCGAGCACCGCCACGCGCCGCCCCGGCAGCCCGCCGAGGAGATCGAGCGCGGCGGTCACTGACGCGGGCGACGCGTTGTACGAATCGTCGACGATCGTCACGCGGCCGGCCCGGATCAGTTCGGCCCGGTGAGGCGCGGACCAGCCCCGGCCGAGCCCGGCCGCGATCGAGGCTAGTGACAATCCGGCCGCGAGCCCCGTGGCCGCGCCGGCGAGCGCGTTGTGGACCGCGAGCCGGCCAAGCGTCGGGACGGCTACCGGCACGCGCCCGTCACGTGTCCGGAGCGTGAACCGCATCCCGTCCGTGCCCGCGGACCGGACCTCCTCTGCCCCCACGTCGGCATCGGCCGCGAACCCGTACGTCAGCGCGGGCGCCTCCGTCCGATCCGCCATCCGGCGGACCCGCACGTCGTCCGCGTTGAGCACCGCCCGGCCGTCGCGCGGGAGCGCCTCGAGCAGCTCGCCCTTCGCCTGCTCGATCGCCTCGAGCGTGCCGATCCGCGACAGGTGGACCGGCTGGATCGCCGTCACGACGCCGATCCGCGGCCTGGCAATCGCCGCTAGGTCGGCGATCTCGCCGCCGGCGTACATCCCCATCTCGAGAACCGCCGCCTCGTGCTCCGGGCCCAGCCGGAGGACCGTCAGCGGGAGCCCGATCTCGTTGTTCTGGTTGCCCTCGTTCTTCAGGGTCACGAACCGCTCGCCGAGGACCGCCGCGATCGCCTCCTTCGTGGAGGTCTTCGCGATGCTCCCGGTCACGCCCACGACGAGCGGGTCGAACCGGGTCCGCCAGGCTGCTGCGACCGCGTGGAGGGCGGCGAGGGCGTCCGGGACAAGCACAATCGTGACGTCCCCGAGCGCCGTCGCCGCGTCCGGGGGGCGCGTGACGAGCAGCGCAGCCGCGCCGCGCGCCACCGCCGCTGCGAGGAACTCGTGGCCGTCCGTCCGTTCCCCCGGCAGCGCGACGAAGAGCTCGCCCGGGTTGACGATTCGCGAGTCCACGGCCGCCCCGCGGATCGGGCGCGAGGAGCGGGCGACCAGCCGTCCCCCGGTGATCTTCGCGAGCTCCTCGGCCGCGAGGGCGGGCGGCGCCACCTTCCCCGGGCGGGGCGCACGCCGGTCGTGGGTCACGGGCGTGAGTGTGGCACAGGCGCCGGTCACTGGTCGGCGATCTCGAGCGCCGGCGGAGCCGACTCAGAGGGCCCCGACGGCCGGTCGGCCAGCAGGCCGGGCGTCGCAATTGCGTTATGGGCGATCCGGCGGAAGAGCTCGAAGGACATGACCGGCATCTCGAGCAGGCCGATCTTCGCGACCGTCGGCCGCGCCTCGTTGATCTCGACGGCCACGACGAGATCCGGCTTGCCGGTCTCCCGCGCGATGTAACCGACGAACGTGTAGTTGTAGACGAGGTTCTTCCAGGCTCCCCTCTCCGCGTCCCAGATCTGGGCGGTCCCGGTCTTGCCTCCGACCTCGTAGCCGGGAATGAGCGTCCGGTCGCGGTAGAAGGGAACCGTGGTAATGACGTGGTTCATCATCCCGACGAGCGTCGGCGAGAGCGCCGGGTCGAGGACCTCGGTGGCCGGGGCCAGCGCGATCTCCTCGGCACCGATCGCCTGGACGACGTGGGGCCGGACCAGCCGGCCGCCGTTGACCATCGCCGCGAAGGCGGTCGCGAGCTGGATCGGGGTCACCGCGACGCCCTGGCCGAACGCCCCGTTCGCGAGGTCGATCTGACGCCACTCCTTGACGGCCGGGTCGCGGACGAGCCCGGCGACCTCGCCGGCGACGTCGATCCCGGTCAGGCCGCCGAATCCGAGCCGGGTCCAGACCTCGTGGAGCGAGCCGGCGGCCTCGGCGGTCGTGTCGCCCAGGCCAAGGGCGACCTTCGCCGCGACGACGTTCCGCGAGTACGCGATCGCGTCCTCGAACCTGATCCAGCCCTTGCCCCTCTTGTCGGCGTTGGAGATCTGCGTCTGTCCTCCATCGAGCGTCAGCTTCGGAACGTCCCTGATCCGCGTGTCCGGCCTGACCGTGCCGCCCTCGAGACCGGCGACGACGGTCATCATCTTGAAGACGGACCCGGGCTCGTAGACGTGGCTCACGACCGGGTCGAGGAACCGGCCCGGGTCGTTCGTGGCGGTCGTCCCGTAGTCGTTCGCGTCGTACGACGGGTAGGACGCCTCGGCGTAGATCTCCCCGGTGTAGGGGTCCATCACGACAGCCGAGACGCTCACCGCCCGGTCCGCGACCCACGCGGCGAGCAGCTCCTGCTCGACCGCCAGCTGGAGGCCGGCGTCGATCGTCAGCCGCAGGTCCGTGCCCGGGATGCCGGCCTCCGCGACGACCGCGGACTCCGGGACGGCCCGTGAGCTCACGTCCCGTTGTGCGTACAGGATTCGCGGCGAACCGGCCAGCACCGCCTGGTAGAACTGCTCCACGCCGTATTGGCCGGCGCCGTCGCGGTTGACGAAGCCGAGGAGGTGGGCGGCCAGCGTCGAGCCCGGGCCGCCGCCCCGTTGCGGATACGTCCGAACCGGCTCCGCCTCGAGGGCGACGTGTTCCAGCCGGCCGGCGGCGAGGCCCGCCCGGATCCGCTCGGAGACGTCCGGATCGAGGCCGCGGGCGAGGATGACGTACGGACGGTCTGTCGCCAGCTTCACGCCGAGGTCGGCGGCCGCAGCCTCGTCGAGGCCGAGGATCGTCGTCAGCTCGGCGACGACGTCGCGCCGGCGGGCCGCGCTCAGCTGGTCCGGCGCGGCGACGAGGCGATCCCGCTCGATCGTCGCGGCCAGGACGACGACGCCGCTCCGGTCGTAGATCGCGCCGCGCCGGCTGGGGACCTCGGACCGCATCGACGTCTGCCGGCGGGCCTCGGCGGCGAGGTCGTCGCGCCGGATGACCTGCCACCACGCCAGGCGACCGACGAGCGCCACGGCCGCAATGACGAATACGGCCAGCAGGAGGACGAGGCGGCCGCGGGAGTCGGTTCGGCCGAGCATGTTGGGCGATCCGGACCTATCGAGCAGGGATGACGAGGGGCTCCGACAGCTGGCCGAGGCCGGCGTCGAGCGACTTCTTGCGGATGGCGGGCTCGCGGCCGTGCCGGCTCAGGTCGGACTGGAGCTGGTGGAACCGCGCCTCGAGCAGCTGGCGCTCGGTCAGGAGCCGGTTGATGTCATGGCCCGTCGCCGAGACGCGGACTGTCTGGGCAAGCGAGAAAAAGGCGAGCAGGAATGCGAGGACGATCGCACCGAGCATGAATCCCACGCGACCCTGGCGGCGCCGCGCCCGCACCGCGCCCCGTACCTTGCGCCGGGGGAGGGCCGGTGCTTCGACGAGACGCGGGCGGGGCGGGAACAGGAAGGAGCGAGGGCGGGCGCCCTGGTAGACGGCCATCAGTCGAGCGCGAAGCGGATGCGCGAGGCACCCGGGTCGAGGAAGGCGAAGGTGCCCGTGGGCGAGCCGGTCGCCTCTTCGTCCCAGGCGGCGTCGGAGATCTCCGGCGTGGTTCGCCGGTCCGGCCGCTCGCGCAGCTCGTGCTGGCGCCGGCCGTAGGTCTTGCGCCTGCTCGTGTGGTGCCGCTTGCTCACGACGTGCTCCTCTCCTGCTCCGATTGGTTCTGCTGCGCCGACGGAGATCCGCCGGCCTCGACTGGTCAGGCGGCGAGCCGCTCCGCCGCCCGCAATCGGGCGCTCCGGGCGCGGGGGTTGGCGGCGATCTCCTCGGGTCTCGGGGTGAGCGACGGCTTCGTCACGAGCCGCAGGCGCGGGTTGCGGCCGCAGGCGCAGATCGGCAGCTCCGGCGGGCAGACGCAGCCGCGCCGTTCCGTCTGGAAGAAGCGCTTGACGATCCGGTCTTCGAGGGAGTGGTAGCTGAGGACCACGAGGCGGCCACCGGGACGGAGCAGGTCGACCGCCGCCGAGAGGCCCGCCTCGAGCGCTTCGAGCTCCTCGTTGACCGCGATCCGCAGCGCCTGGAAGACCCGGGTGGCGGGATGGATCCGGCGGCGTCCGGGCGGGGTCCGAGGCGCGACCAGCTCGACGAGGGCCGCCAGCTCCTCCGCCGTCTGGACGGGCGCGGTGCGCCGAGCCTCGACGATCGCCCGGGCGATCCGCGGAGCCTGGGGCTCCTCCCCGTAGCGCCGGAAGAGAGCCGTCAGCTCGGCGGCGTCGAGGGTCGCGAGGAGCTCGGCCGCGGGAACCCCGCGGCGCGGGTCGAAGCGCATGTCGAGCGGCCCGCCGGTCCGGATGCCAAACCCGCGCTCCGCGTCCGCCAGCTGGAAGCTCGACAGCCCGAGATCGAACAACAGGCCGTCGACGGCGCCGAACCCGGCCGCCAGCGCGACGGTGTCGAGCTCGCGGAAGTTCGCCTGGCGGAGGACCAGCCGGTCGCCGAACCGGTCGAGGAGGCGGCCGACTCTGGCGATGGCCGCCCCATCGGCGTCTAGTCCGAGGAGGCGGCCATCAGGGTCGGTCGCCTCCAGGATCCGCTCGGTGTGCCCACCGCCGCCGACCGTGGCGTCGATCTGAAGGCTGCCGGGAGCAGGGGCGAGCATCGTCACGACCTCGTCCACCAGAACCGGCAGGTGCCCATCCTTCATCCCTTCTCCAACGTCGACAAACGGATCCCGAGCGGACCCTGGAAGCGCATGTGGTGGGCCTAGATCCCCAGGCCTTCGAGTGCCTTGGCGAGCTCGTCAGGACTCTCCAGGGCGGTGCGGTACTCGTCCCATCGGGGGGGTGCCCAGATCTCGGCGTGATCGCGTGACCCGACGACGACGGCCTCGCCCTGGAGGCCCGCCCACTCGCGCAGGTAGGCCGGGACCACGACGCGACCCTGGCGGTCGAGATCGGCCTCGAACGCGCCGGCGAAGACGTAGCGCTGGAAGAGGCGGGCGGCGGAGTCGGTGATGGGCAGACCGGAGACCTTCGTCGCGAGGAGGTCCCAGCCGGCCCGGGTGTGAATGGCGAGGCATGCGTCGAGCCAGCGCGAGATGACGGCCCCGTCCTCGAGCTGGGTGCGGAACTTCGCGGGGACGGCGATTCGCCCCTTGTCGTCCACCGAGTGCCGGTACTCGCCGGTGAACACGTGACGGGTCTTCCCCTGTTCGAGGCCGGCGAATCCAGCTCCCCGGACTCGCCGTTCGGACTACCTGGTCGGCGGGTGGTGGAGGTGGTGACGTCGATTCCCCACTTCTCACCACTTCGTGCCACTGCGCGGCACTATAGCGTGTCCGAAGGGCCCGTCAATGGCGATTTCGCATGGGGTCACGCCACGGT
>JBBDZZ010000010.1:0-8888 GCA_040899885.1 Chloroflexota bacterium
CGCCGCTGGAGCGAGGGCCTCCACCAGGCGATCGAGGCGAAGGAGGGCCTCCGGGTCCAGCGGGAGAGCGTGACCCTGGCCACGATCACCTTCCAGAACTACTTCCGGCTCTACGACAAGCTGGCCGGGATGACCGGCACGGCGATGACGGAGGCGGAGGAGTTCCACAAGATCTACATCCTCGAGGTCGTCGCGATCCCCACCCACCAGCCGATGATCCGGGACGACGCATCGGATCTCGTGTTCCGGAACGAGGTCGGCAAGTTCGGCGCCGTGATCGACGAGATCGTCGAGATGACGGAGGCGGGCCGGCCCGTGCTCGTGGGTACGGTGTCCGTCGAGAAGTCGGAGATCCTCTCGTCGATGCTCAAGCGGCGGGGGATCAAGCACGAGACCCTCAACGCCAAGTTCCACGAGAAGGAGTCGGGGATCGTCGCCCAGGCCGGCAAGTCCGCCGCGGTGACGATCGCAACGAACATGGCCGGCCGTGGGACGGACATCCAGCTGGGCGGCAACCCCGCAGGGCTGGCGTCGGAGATCCTCCACAAGCGCGGACTCAACCCGGCCGAGGTCGACAAGGACACGTACGAGGCCGCGCTCGCCGAGGCGAAGGCCATCTGCGACGAGGATCATGTGCGCGTGGTGGAGGCCGGCGGGCTCCACATCGTCGGCACGGAGCGGCACGACTCGCGCCGGATCGACAACCAGCTTCGGGGCCGGGCCGGCCGCCAGGGCGACCCGGGCAGCAGCCGCTTCTACCTGTCGCTCGAGGACGACCTCATGAAGAGGTTCGCCAACGAGCGGGTCGCCGGCCTCATGGAGCGTCTCGGCCTCGAGGATGACGTGGCGATCGAGTCGCGCCTCGTGTCGAAGACAATCGAGAGCGCGCAGAGCCGCGTCGAGGGCTACAACTTCGATATGCGCAAGCGCGTCGTCGAGTTCGATGACGTCATCAACAAGCAGCGCGAGACCATCTACGCGGAGCGCGACAAGGTCCTCCGCAACGAGGATTTGAGCGAGACAGTCACGGTCTTCGTCGAGGATGAGATGGAGGCCGTCGCGGACCAGTTCCTGTCGGCGACGGCGCCCGACGACTGGAACATGGAAGGCCTGTCGGCTGCCCTCCACGCGATGGGCGTTGACGGGCCAGGCACGACCGAGGACGAGCTCTGGGACGTCGGCACCCGCGACACGATCGCGACCCATCTCCACGAGCTCGCCGCCGCTCGGCTCGAGGCGCGCGCGGCGGAGATCGGCGAGACCGACTGGTCGCTCGTCGAACGCATGGTCCTCCTCCGCACCATCGACTCGCTGTGGGTGGAGCACCTGACGGAGCTCGACGACATGCGCCGGGGCATCGGGCTCCGCGGGTACGCCCAGCAGGATCCCCTGAACGAGTTCCGGCGCGAGGCCTTCCGGCTGTACGAGGAGCTGCGCGGCCTCATCCGGCACCAGGTCGCGACGTCGATCTTCCGGGTGAGCGTGACGCGAACCCCTCCCCAGCCACCCATCGGCGTCGCGGCCGCGGGTGCAGGCGTCGCCGCAAGCGCTGGCGGCGCGGCCGCCCGTCGGGGGGCCGCCGGTGCCGTCGGCGCGGGCGCGTCGGCGTCGAGTGGCCGCGCGACGCTCGGCGGCGTGCCGCTGGCCGGCGCGAGCGGCGTCCGCCCGGGGTTCACGCCGTCCGGGGAGCGGATCGGCCGGAACGATCCGTGCTACTGCGGTTCGGGCCAGAAGTACAAGAAGTGCCACGGGCGCTGAACCGGCCGCCGGTCCGCACGCCGGGCCGCCGTCGATGCGCCGCGACCTGACCCGTCTCCTCGCCGCGGTCGTGGCCGCGGTGACGATCCTCGGCGCTTACGCGGCCTTGCGGATCTGGGAGCAGGGTGACCGCGACGAACGGCGGGCCGTGGATGCGATCGTCGTCCTCGGCGCGGCCCAGTACGACGGCACCCCGTCGCCGGTCTTTCGCGCCCGGCTCGAACACGCCGTCGCGCTGTTCCACGAGAACTACGCGGACATTCTCGTCGTGACGGGCGGCAAGGCCGAAGGCGACCGGACGACGGAGGCGGCTGCGGCTCGACAGTTCGCGATCGAGCACGACGTGCCAGCCTCGGCGATTCTCGTGGAGGACGAGGGCCGGACGACGCTCGAGTCGCTGCGGACGGTCGGGCTGATGCTGCGCGAGCGCGGGAGTACGAGCGCGCTGTTCGTGTCCGACCGCACGCACATGCTGCGTGTGCTGCGGATCGCGCGCGACGAGGGCCTCGAGGCCTACGGCTCGCCGACGACGACGAGCCCCACGGACGCGACGGTCGGACATCGCCTCGAGGCGACAACTCACGAGCTGGCGGCGCTCGCGGTCTACTTCCTGGCCGGCGACGCCCCGCTCGACCCGCCGTTCACGGGAGATTGAGTCCGCACCCTCTCGAGCATCCTTTTTCGGTTCTCCCCTTGGCGGGGGGGAATTGAGCACCTATACTGGCGAAAACCCCCCCAACCCCTCGGATCTCCCCCGATCCGCCCAGCACGTGCCGCGCCCAGACACACCCGCGCGCCCCCCGACCCGACACCCTTAACCGCGCCCCACAGCGAAAAGAGGGACTTGTGAAGCAGGCCGAGGAAGCGTCGTTCGTCGATCTGATTGCCTGTGAGAGGGACTGCCGGTCGTGCAGTTACGCCGCGGCACTCGACTGTGATGGCAACTGCGGTGTCTGCCCCCACAACGGCTACTGTCCGTGCGTCAACCCCGTCGTCGCCCGGAGCAAGACGGCCCTTCGCCTGATCGAGCTCCGTCCGATCCTGCTCCAGGACCTCCAGGCTCGCGACTAGATGGACCCGTCGGCCATTCGCGACCTGGCGGAGCGGATTCGCGCGACCTCGGGGCATCTTTGACCTCGAGACGAAGCAACGCCGG
Source organism: Chloroflexota bacterium (assembly GCA_040899885.1). Lineage (GTDB taxonomy): Bacteria > Chloroflexota > Limnocylindria > Limnocylindrales > CSP1-4 > JACDAV01. The sequence goes on from JBBDZZ010000010.1 coordinate 2,915, forward strand.
GTTGACGATCTAGAGGCGCTGACCGGCGCACCCGACTTCTGGGCGGACCGCCAGAGTGCCCAGCGCGTCCTCCGCGAGGCAGACGGCCTGCGCACCGAGATCTCGACGTGGCGCGGCCTCCTCAGCCGGGCGGACGACCTCCTGACGACGCTCGAGCTCGTCGAGGAATCGGACGACGCCGAGCTGACCGGCGAGCTCGAGGGCGGGACCGCGGCCCTCGAGGCCGACTTCACGCGCGAGCGGACACAGCTCCTGTTCTCGGGCGAGTACGACCAGGGCGGTGCGCTGCTCTCGATCAGCGCCGGCGCGGGCGGCACGGAGGCGACCGACTGGGCGGAGATGCTCCTCCGGATGTACCTCCGCTGGGCGGAGCGGCACCGGTTCAAGACGGAGATCATCGACCAGACCGAGGGAGAGCAGGCCGGCCTGAAGTCGGTCACCGTCCAGGTCGATGGCCGGAGCGCCTATGGCTGGCTTCGCGCCGAGCGTGGCGTCCACCGGCTCGTCCGGATCAGCCCGTTCGATGCCCAGAAGCGGCGCCAGACAACGTTCGCCCTCATCGAGGTCTTGCCGGAGGCCGACGACGTCGCCGAGATCGAGCTGGACTGGGACGAGATTCGGGTCGACACGTTCCGGTCCCAGGGAGCCGGCGGGCAGCACGTCAACAAGACGGACTCGGCCGTCCGCCTCACCCACGTCCCGACCGGGATCGTGGCCCAGAGCCAGAACGAGCGGTCGCAGACCCAGAACCGGGAAATGGCTATCCGGGTCCTGAAAGCCCGTCTTCTCGAGCGGGCGCTCGAAGAGAGAGAGGCCGAGGTACGCAAGCTCAAGGGTGAGCACGTCGAGGCCGGCTGGGGCAACCAGATCCGGAGCTACGTCCTCCACCCGTATCAGATGGTCAAGGACCTCCGAACCGGCCACGAGACGTCGAACACCACGGCAGTCCTCGACGGCGACCTCGACACGTTCATGCAGGCCGAGCTGGAGCGAGTAGCGACCGGCCGTCCCCCCTCCAGCGACGGCGAGGTCGGGTGACCCCTCCGGGCGTGAAACCCGCGGTTCCCGATCGCCTGCCCGCCGGGGTCCGTATCCGGCCCGCGGAGCCGGCCGATCTGCCGGCCTGCGCCCGGATCTGGCGCGAGGGGATCAACGACTACCTCGGCCGGCTGAACCAGCGCGAGATCCCGGACGACCTGGCGGCCATCTCCCGGCTCCACGCCCACCTGCTGGCCACGGACCCGGCCACGTTCCTCGTCGCGGTTCGGGGGAAGCAGGAGAGGGACGGTGAGCAGGTCGTCGCGTTCGGTGCAGCCACGCGGCGGGAGGGCGTGTGGTTCCTGTCCATGCTGTTCGTCAAGCCGGGCGAGCAGGGCGCCGGCCTGGGCCGCGCACTCCTCGAGCGGATCCTGCCGGCGGATGGCGACCCGGTCCTCGCCACGGCAACGGACAGCCAGCAGCCGATCTCGAACGCGATGTATGCGGCGTACGGCATGGTCCCGCGGATGCCGCTGCTCAACTTCGTCGGCCGCCCGCCCGGCACGGCCGCGTTCGGGGCGCTCCCCGCCGGTGTCGAGGCGGTCCCGTTCGATGACCTCGCCGGGGACGCGAACCGCGAGCTGGCCGGCGCCGTCGATTCGCTCGACCGCGAGGTGACCGGCTTCGCCCACCCGGCGGATCATCACTTCCTCCGGCTCGAGGGCCGCCACGCCTTCATCTTCCGGGAAGGCGAACGGATCCTCGGCTACGGCTACGCCGGGGAGTCAGGGCGGGTTGGCCCGATCGCCGTCCGCGACGAGGCACTGCTGGCCCCGGCCCTTGGCCACGTCCTCGCGGCCGTCGAGCCGCGGGGCGCCAGCGCGCTATGGGTGCCCGGGCTGGCCGATCGGGCAGTCGTCCCGCTCCTGCGGGCAGGATTTCGCCTCGACCAGTTCCCCGTCCTCCTGTGCTGGACCCGCCCGTTCGCCGACTTCCGCCGCTACGTGCCGATCTCCCCCGGTCTCCTCTGAACCCCAACCATCGGCCCCTATCCGGTAGGACCATCGTCCGGCCCACGCTCGCGGGACCGAATGCTAGCCTCGGGATCGACCCCTCGGCCCCTCGATTCCGGAGTGCTCGTGATCCTCTCTCTGCCCGATACCCGCAGCCGGACGCGCCGCAGCCGTATCTTCGGCCGCGCGAGGGGCCGCCTCGCCGCCGAGCCGGCCGTCCTCGCCCTGCGCGACGTCACGAAGACCTATCCGAACGGGAAGGACGCGCTGCGGGACGTCGACCTCGTCATCCCCGAGGGCGACTTCGTGTTCCTCGTCGGGCCATCCGGGGCAGGCAAGTCGACGCTCATCAAGCTCCTCATCCGGGATGAGCTCGCGACCCGCGGCCAGGTGATCATCGACGGGCAGGACCTCGCTCGCCTCTCGCGCCGGCAGGTCCCGAAGATCCGGCGGAAGATCGGAATCGTCTTCCAGGACTTCAAGCTCCTGCCCTCAAAGAACGTGTGGGAGAACGTCGCGTTCGCCCTCGAGGTCACCGGAACGCCGCACGGGAAGATCCGGCCGGCTGTCGACCGCGTGCTCGCCCTCGTCGGCCTCACTGCGCAGGCCCGACAGATCCCCGCCCAGCTGTCCGGCGGCGAGCAGCAGCGGACGGCCATCGCCCGCGCGCTCGTGCACGACCCCCGCCTGATCATCGCGGACGAGCCCACCGGCAACCTCGACCCGCTGATCAGCTGGGAGATTCTCCAGCTGCTCCTCCGGATCAACGAGCTTGGGGTGACGGTGCTCATGGCCACCCACAACGCCGACGTCGTGACCGCGCTTCGCAAGCGCGTCGTCGCCCTCGAAGAGGGCCGGATCATCCGCGACGAGGTCGGCGGCACGTACCACAGGACGGACTGACGTGATCTCGTTCGTCGCCTTCAGCCTCAAGCGCGCCTGGGAGGGGTTCTGGCGGAACGCCGTCATGAGCCTCGCCGCCACCGCCACGATGGTCCTGATGCTCCTCCTGTTGGCCGGCTTCTGGGTGATCAACACCGGCCTGCTGGCGGGCCTCGAGTTCACCGAGAAGAAGGTCAACGTCGTCGCCGACCTGTACGACAACGTCACCACGTTCCAGGTCGAGGAGCTCCGAGCCAGGGTTGCGGCGATGCCGGAGGTCAACGAGGTCGTGTTCGTGAGTCGCGAGGACGCGCTCCGTCGGTTCCGTGACAACCGGCGTGCCCAGGGCGAAGAGGACCTCACCCGCTTCCTCGACAGCAACCCGTTCCACCAGAGCCTCGAGATCGCCCTGAACGACGCGACCCTCTATTCGAGCGTCTACGACCGCCTCGTCGTCGAGCCGACGGTCCAGGTCGTGAAGAACCAGCAGGACCTCGTCGAGCGTGTGCTCACCGTGACGAACTTCCTTCGCGCGGGCGGCGGGCTCATCCTCGCGGTGATCAGCGTCATCGTGCTGTTCATCATCGTCAACACGATCCGCCTCGCGGTCGTCGCCCGGGCGGAGGAGATCGACATCATGCGGCTGGTGGGCGCCTCGGACGCGTTCATCCGGTGGCCGTTCGTCTTCGAGGGGGCGCTCGTCGGGCTGTTCGGAGCGGCGCTCGCGCTGGGGGTCCTGGCGGTCGGCGCGGAACCGCTGGGCGGCTTCATGTACGACTTCTTCCGGGTCCTGCCGCTCACCTTCGGGTCACTCTCCAGGGACGTGGCAGTGCTCGTGTTCGGGACAGGCGTGGGACTCGGCATCGTGGGCTCATGGGTGTCGGTCCGGACCTACCTGATCAAGTAGGGCGTCCGCCACGGCGAGGCCACTTTCCCAAGCTCTCCTGTAGGCTGTGGCCTCCCGCAACCCGAACAGGACCGCCACTCGATGCACCCCTCCGACACCGACCCTTCTCCCGACCTGCCGCCGGAGCCCTCCCCGACACCGGAGCCGTACGTGCCCGGACTGTCCGCCGCGCCGGCCGGTCCGATCGGCCCGGTCTCGACGGCCCCCCGCTCGCGCCGTAACGGGCCCGTGCTCGGCGCAGTCGCGCTCGTGGCGGTCATGGCCGGCGCAGCACTGTTCATGTCCGGTTTCTGGCTCGGGAACCGGGACCGCACGCAGCCCGGGACGCCGGCCAGCGACGACCAGCTGTTCGAGCCGTTCTGGAACACCTACCAGACGATCGTCAACCGCTACGCCGGCGGGGACGTGGACAAGGCGAAGATCATCCAGGGCGCGATCAAGGGGATGATCGAGGCCCTCGGGGACCCGTACTCCTCGTACCTCAGCCCGGACGACTTCCAGGCGACCCTCCAGGAGATCTCCGGGCAGTTCGAGGGGATCGGGGCGGAGATCGGCACGGTCGACGGGGCGGGCAAGACGAGCGACTGCACCACGCTCGCGCCGGATTGCCGGCTCGTGATCATCGCCCCGATCGAAGGTTCCCCGGCGTTGAAGGCGGGGCTGCGGCCGGGTGATGTCGTCACAGCGGTCGACGGGTCGGCCCTTGACGGGCTGACGCTCAATGGCGCTCGCGACAGGATCCGCGGCAAGAAGGGGACTGAGGTCCGGCTGACGATCCAGCGCGAGGGTGCGGCCGCGTTCGACGTGACGATCACGCGGGACGTCGTCCAGCAGCGTGAGGTCATCGCCCGCGACCTCGCCGACGGCAAGGTCGGCTACATCCGGCTGACGGGGTTCTCGACGGCCGGGGCCAAGGCCGTCCACACGGAGCTCGCCGCAGACGTCGCGGCGGGTCGGAAGAAGATCATCCTCGACCTGCGGGGCAACCCCGGCGGCTACGTCGAAGCGGCCCGCGACGTCGCGAGCGAGTTCATCAAGGACGGGCCGGTCTTCTGGCAGGAGGGCGCAGACGGCACGAAGACGCCCACGAACGCGACCGGCAACGGTGCGGCCACCGATCCAGCGATCGAGGTGATCGTCCTCGTCGATCGCGGGAGCGCCTCTGCCAGCGAGATCGTCGCGGCCGCCCTCCAGGACCGGAACCGGGCAACGCTCGTCGGCGAGACGACGTTCGGCAAGGGAACCGTCCAGGAATGGACGACTCTCGAGGGCGCGGGCGGCTTCCGGCTGACGATCGCCAAGTGGCTCACCCCGGATCAGCGCTGGATCCACCTGGTGGGGATCAAGCCGGACGTCGCGGTCGATGTGCCGGCTGATGTGGCCGCGGGCCAGGATCCGGTCCTCGACCGGGCGCTCGACCTGTTCGACGTCCAGGCATCGCTCGACCGGGCCGCCTGACGGCCCCGGGCCCGGCGGGCCTTGCGCCATCGACCCCCATCGGGTACGGTTTCTCCGAACGAAAGGAGGTGATGTGCAGTGATCGACAGTAAGCGTAGCTGCACCACCTCGCAGGAGATGCCCGACTAGGTCGTCCCTGCGAGTTGGTCAGCAGCCGGACGCCGGCCCGAGACAGGGCCGGCGTTCGTGCGAATCCTCGGTCGGATGGCCTCCCGGAATTGGCCTCCGACCTCGGAGGGATGACCGCAGGAACCTTCGGCGCGCCTCCAATGCCTGAAAAGACCATCGCCCTCAACCGGCGAGCCCGCCACGAGTTCACGATCGACGAGACGTTCGAGGCGGGCGTCGCCCTGACCGGCACGGAGATCAAGTCGATCCGGGCCGGCAAGGTCAACCTGTCCAACTCCTACGCCCGGATCGAGAAGGACGAGGCGTGGCTGATCGGCGCCGACATCGCGCCGTGGGCCCAGGGCAACCGCTGGAATCACGAGCCGAAGCGGACCCGCAAGCTCCTGCTCCACCGGTCGGAGATCGACGAGCTCCTCGGCCGGACCAAAGCCAAGGGCCAGACGATCGTCCCGCTCCGCCTCTACATCAACGACCGCGGTCGCGCGAAGCTGGAGCTTGGCCTCGCCCGCGGCAAGCAGCAGCACGACCGGCGGCGCGACATCGCCGAGCGGGACTCCCGCCGGGACATCGCCCGCGAGCTGGCCGACGTCCAGCGCGGTCGCTGACG
>JBBDZZ010000011.1:0-8642 GCA_040899885.1 Chloroflexota bacterium
GGCAGCACCACGATCCGGCGGTTGGGCTCCTCGCCGATCGACTGGGTGGCCACGTCCCCGTTCTCACGAAGCGCGATGTGGACCCAGCGCCGCTCGAGGGCGGGCATCGGCTCCAGCTGGAGCATCTTGCCGGTCTCGACCACCCGGGCGGCGGCGCGGAGCGCAAGGTCGCGCAACTGTCGCTCTCGACGGCCGCGGTAGTCCTCGACGTCCACGAGGACTCGGGTCCAGCCGCCCATCCGGCGCGACAGCATGAGGTTCACGAGATGCTGGAGGGCGGACAGGCGCTCGCCCTTCCGGCCGATCAGCGCGCCGAGCGCATCCTTCTCGTCGCCGTCGCCGACGACGTTCAGGCGGCTCGTGTCGCCCGTCTCGAGCTCCACCCGGACCTTGAAACCGAGGTGGCGCATTAGCTCCTCGAGGATCTCCTGGCCGGCGGCGAGCGCCTCGGGCGAAGCTTCTGCGGCTTCGAGGTCAGCCCGCTCCGCGGCCAGCGACCCGCGCGCCGCGGCAACCTCCGCTGCCTCGCTGGCGCTGAGCGCGGACTCGGCCGGGCGGCGGCCGCGATCCTCACGCCGCGGGCCGCGCTCCCGATCGTCGCGGCGAGGGCTCCGGCCGGCGTCTGCCTCCCGCCGCGGTCCGCTGTCGAACGCCGGGGCATCCGGGCGTGGCGCGTCCGCGCGCGGGCCATCCTCGGCGATTACCGGTCGCGGTCCGTCCGGTCGAGGTCCGCGGTCCCGATCACCACCGGGTCGCGGGCCGCGGTCCCGATCACCCTCAGGGCGGGGGCGGCGGTCCCGATCACCAGCGGGTCGCGGGCCGCGGTCACGGTCACCTCCGGGTCGCGGGCCGCGGTCACGATCGGGGTCGCCGTAGCGGGGACGGTCCTCGCGCGGCGGCGGCGGCGGGAGCGGCTGGGCTGCCGCCGCGTCGCGCTTGGGGGGCGCTCCCCCGAGCTCCGCCAGCGGCGCGGCAACGATCCGGGCCGGCTCGGCGCCCATTCCCAGGACGCCCCGGCTGCCGGGGGTGAGGATCTCGAAGTCGAGCGCGTTGAGCTCCACACCGAACGCTTCCCGGGCGTTGCGGAGGGCCTCCTCGACCGACTTGCCGGTGAACTCGCGATAGGCACTCATGTCAGCGTCGCCTCCCTCGTCGGCCCTGCCTGCCCCGCTCACGGGGGCGAATGGTCTTGCTGGCCGAAGTGGCTCGATTGGTGGAGTCGCGCGACGGTGACGTCGGCGACCGCTTGGTGGGATCCGGTGGCGGAAGAGTCACCGGGAATCGCGGTGTGTGGCTCGTGGCAAAGGCGGGGGTCCAGCCGAACAGCGGGAACATCGCGCCCCAGCCCACGATCAGGTACTGCTGGACGATCGAATAGATCGTCGCAACGATCCAGTAGATGAACAGTCCTGCCGGCAGGATCGAGCCCCAGGCGACCGAGATGAGCGGCAGAAACAGCATCATCTGCCGCTGCACGCGCAGGTTCGGGTCGTCGTTGTTCGGGTCGGCCGGGGTCAGCATCATCCGCGACTGCACGAGCTGGAGAATCGCCGAGATGATCGCAAGGAACCCGAGGCCGCCGAGGAACACATTCGGCGTGCCGATGAAGACCTCGGGAACGCTGACATTGAGGTTCCCCAGCCACGGCACGATGGGATCGATGCACGGGATGACGTTTCCGGCGGAGTCAATCGTGGGCACCGCCGGGCACTCGAGCGGGACCACCTGGACGCCGGCGATCGACAGCATCTGAGTGGGGTCGTAGTTCGTGATCCCGCTCTGGATCACCGAATAGATAATGAACAGGAGAGGCAGCTGGAGCAGGAGCGGCAGGCAGCCGGAGACCGGATTCACGCCGCGCTCGCGCATGATCTCCTGCTGCGCCTGCTGGGCCTTCATCCGGTCGCCCTTGTATCGCCGCTTCACCTCCGCCAGCTCGGGCTGCAGCATCTGCATCCGGCGCTGGGAAACGAGCTGCCGCCGGAAGAGCGGGATCAACAGCGTCCGGACGACGAGGGTCAGGACGATGATCGCGATGCCGATCGCCCCGGCAACGCCCGCCGACTTGAGCGCGACATACGACGCCGCGAGGACGATGAACAGTCCCTGGAAGATCGGTGTGAACAGCCAGGCGAAGAGCTCGAATATGCCGGTTGGCTGGGCCGGCGTGAGAGGGTGCGCCGCGGGAGGGAGACTGGGCGAGCCGCCGGGCGTGCCGCTGCCGCCGGGTGCGGGCCCGCCACAGGCGGCAACCAGGAGGAGGACGCCCAGGATCGCAAGCAGAGGGAGGAGCCACTGTCGCGCGGCGCGGAGTCGAGTCAAGCGCTGATCCCTCGTCCTGGAGCGTCCGGGCTAGCGGACCGGGTCATAGCCGCCCGGGTTCCACGGGTGGCAGCGGGCGATCCGGCGCGCACCCATCCAGCTGCCCCGGAACAACCCGTACTTCTCGATTGACTGCTCCGTGTAGCGCGAGCAGGTCGGTTCGAACCGACACGACGACGGCAGCCAGCCGAACGCGAACCGGTAGAGCCGGATGAGTCCGATGCCGAGGCGTTTCACGTCGTCGGTCCTTTCAGCACGCCGCCGCGGGTGAGCAGCCGGCGCACGGCCCCGACCAGTGCGTCGTGGTCGGCCTCGACGAGCGCGGGCCGGGCGATGAAGAGGACGTCCCAGCCGGTCTGGAACGAGGGCGCCATCACCCTGAGCGCCTCGCGGAGTCGTCGCCTGATCCGATTTCGGACGACTGCGCCGCCGAGCTTGCGCCCGGTCGACAGTCCGAATCGGGTCGTCTCGAGCTCGGTCCGCAGAAACCGGGCGACGAGGAGTGGGTGGGACCGGGTGGTCCCGCCGCTCTGTATCGCCGCGAAATCCTGCGGCCGGGAGAGCATCACGAGCCGCGGCGGAGAGCCGGGCCCGGTCGTCAGGCCGTCAGCCGCTTCCGACCGCGAGCCCGCCGTGCGGCAAGGATTCGACGTCCTCCGGTGGTCTTCATCCGGGCGCGGAAGCCGTGTTCCCTGGCGCGATGGCGCTTCTTGGGCTGGTAGGTCTGCTTCATCGGAGCTCTGCGCGATCCTCTCCGTCCAAACTCGGGGCTCGACGATTCTCGACCCCTGAAGGCACGCAAACGCGCCTGGCGCCCGTGAGCGCATCGGCGCGTTCGTCGTCCGGCGGATGATAGGTCCAGCTCCTCGGGAGTGTCAAACCTTGGACGCTCGCCTGAGTTCGAGGCGACGATACGGGTGCCAAATCTGCGATACCCCCAGGGGGTATTGCGAGATTCGCTTGCTTCGCCGTGCAGGGCGGTGCTATCCTCTGCGGGACCTCGGCGCCGGGAACGCTCGTGGGTCGTCCCTTGGGAGCCTTTGGAGGGAGCTCGGGGAAACCGCATCGACGTTTCATCCCGGCGATTCTCGTCATCGTCGCGCACCAGTGTCCCTGCCCGGATTCGGCTCTCGCCGTCCCATCGATCAAGTCATCCACCCGCATAGCAGGCATCGATCTGAATGGATGCGAAGCAGGTCTGGCGCGCCGCCCTCGGTGAGTTGCAGGTTTCTCTCTCGCCGGCCAACTTCGAAACGTGGTTGCGCGACACGGCGCTCGTCGACGTCGATGACCATCGCTTCCGGATTGCCGTTCCCAACGGCTTCGCGAAGGACTGGCTCGAGACGCGCTACCGCTCGCTGATCTCCCAGACGCTGGCCAGGATCGTCGGCTACAGCGTCCAGGTCGAGTTCATCATCAACACCGCGGTAGAGGTCGCAGCGCAGGACACGAACGGCGCGACGCCGGCTGCCCCGCCGGTCCGCCTCGAGCCGACACGGGTCGGCGGCGAGGGCGGGACGACGAACATCAACCCGCGCTACACCTTCACGAACTTCATCGTCGGATCCGCGAACCGGCTGGCCCATGCGGCGAGCCTGTCCGTCGCGGAACGTCCCGGCCACGCCTACAACCCGCTCTTCCTGTACGGCGGCGTGGGGCTGGGAAAGACCCACCTGATGCACGCGATCGGCAACCAGGTGACCGCCAAGTTTCCCCGCAAGCGGGTCGTCTATGCGACGAGCGAGAAGTTCACCAACGAATTCATCACGAGCATCCAGCAAGGCAAGATCGATGAGTTCCGGGCGCGCTATCGCCGGATCGACCTGCTGCTCATCGACGACATCCAGTTCATCGCGGACAAGGAGCGGACCCAGGAGGAGTTCTTCCACACGTTCAACGCGATCCACGAGGACGGCAAGCAGATCGTCCTGAGCTCGGACCGGCCGCCAAAGGCGATCCTGACCCTCGAGGAGCGGCTGCGCAGCCGGTTCGAATGGGGCCTGATCGCGGATCTCACGGCACCGGATCTCGAGACCCGGATCGCGATCCTCCGGGCGAAGGCGGAAGAGGGCGCGGTCCCGATCACGTCGGACGTCATGGAGTTCATCGCCCGCAAGGTTGTCAGCAATATCCGGGAGCTCGAGGGCGCGCTCAACCGGATCGTCGCCTACGCGAGCATGGGCGCCATGCCGATCAGCATCGAGCTCGCCCAGGCCGTCCTGTCCAATGTGCTCTACAACCCGAAGAAGCGACAGGTCACGCCGGAGCGGATTGCCAAGGCCGTCGCCGACTACTACGGCGTCCAGATGGACGCGCTGAAGGGCCAGAAGCGCGACAAGGCGATCGTCATGCCACGCCAGATAGCGATGTTCCTCATGCGCGCGGAGACGGACGTGTCGCTCCTGCGGATCGGCGCGGAGCTCGGCGGCCGGGATCACTCGACGGTCCTGCATGCCTGCGACAAGATCACCCGCGAATCGGCGGTGAACGACGAGCTGCGCCGCGAGATCGCCGCCGTCCGCGAGCTGATCTACGCCGACTGACGGCGTCCGCTTCGCGCGCACCGCAATACACCTGAAACGCGCCTGCGGCTGCGTGGAAGGCTCCTGTTATCCGGCTGTGGACAAGACGGCCCGAAACGGTGGACAACGCCGGGCCTATGTGGACATCCGCGACAGCCGGACCCGCGCGGGGTTACCGACCCGAAACCATCCACGGCTCCGTCCCCCGGTCCTCCCCGGCTCACCGCCGATCGTCCACGCTGCCGCCCCGACCGTCCACCGCAGCAGCCTGCACGAGCACTCGGGACGGTCCACCGACTCCACACCGTTATGACTGTGATGACGGAGTGAGTAGAAAGAGGGAAGATACACACAAGGTCGCACCGCTCGACTGGAGAGAGCCCACGTGAAGCTGTCTGTCATGCACGAGAACCTCGCCCGAGGCCTGTCGGTCGTCAGCCGGGCGGTGTCGACGCGGTCGACTCTCCCGGTTCTTGCCAACGTCCTGCTCAAGACGGAGGACGCCGGCCTGAAGCTGACCGCGACGAACCTGGAGATCGGGATCACCTATTGGGTGCCCGGCAAGATCGACACCGACGGCGCGACGACTGTCCCCGCGAAGCTCCTGACCGACTACGTCAACGCCCTTTCGGGTGGCGAGCGAGTGGATCTCGAGCTGGACGCCGGCGAGGTGCTCCACCTCAGGGCCGGTCGGTACGAGTCGCACATCAAGGGGATCGACGCGGATGAGTTCCCGGCGATCCAGACCGCCGGCGAGCGGCCGACCACGCGGATCTCCCAGAAAGTGCTCCGTCGCGCGCTCGAGGAGACGGCCTTCGCCGCCGCCAGCGACGAGGCCCGGCCGATCCTGACCGGCGTGCTCGCCCGATTCGAGGGTGACACCGTGACGTTCGCCGCGGCAGACAACTACCGGATCGCGGTCAAGACGATCCCGATCCTCGATCCGGTCCCGGAAACCAGCGTCGTCATCCCGGCACGGGCCCTCAACGAGCTCGTCCGAATCCTGTCGGACGTTGACGACCCCGTCGAGATCGTCCTCGCCCAGGGCAGGAACCAGATCCTGTTCCACCTCGACGGCATCGATCTCGTCAGCCGGCTTATCGATGGCCAGTTTCCGAACTACCAGCAGGTCCTGCCCTCAAGCCACACGACCCGAGCCGTCCTCGACCGCGAGGAGCTGCTCCGGGCCGTGCGGCCCGCGGCTCTCATCGCCCACGAGTCAGCGAACATCGTCAAGCTCCAGATCTCGTCGAACGGCGACGCCGGCATCACGGTCAGCGCGAACGCCGAGGTCGGCGATCACGTCGGCCAGGTCGAGGCCGCGGTCGAGGGGGACGGGACGACGATCGCGTTCAATGCGCGCTACCTGGCGGACGTGCTGACGAACGTCGACGCCGAGCAGTTCGCACTCGAGCTCAACGGGCCGCTCTCCCCGGGCGTCTTCAAGCCGGTCGGCGACGATCTCTACGTTCACGTCGTGATGCCGGTCCGGACCACGTCGTAAGGACAGCCACGACGCTCCTCGACGCGATCGACATCCTCGACCTCCGCGGATACGCCGCGCTCGAGGCGCAGTTCGGGCCCGGGCCGCAGCTCGTGTGGGGCCCGAATGCGGCCGGCAAGACGAGCCTGCTCGAGGCGATCGTCCTGCTCGCGTGGGGCCGCTCCCACCGGACCTCGACGGACCCGGAGCTCATTCGCTGGGGCGCCGATCTCGCGCGGGTCGAAGGCCGGGCCGGGGACGAGACGATCGAGGTCGCGCTCATCCGCCCGGGCTCGGCGGCAAGCGGAAGCGGCACCGGTCGAAAGCGGATCCGGGTGAACGGCGTGCCTCGCCGAGCGGCCGGGCTCGTGGGCCTCCTGCGGACGGTCGTGTTCGCCCCGGAGGAGATGCTTCTCGTGGCGGGTCCGCCGGGCCTGCGACGGTCGGCGCTCGACCAGCTCGCCGGGCAGCGGTCACCCTCGTATCTCCGCGACCTTGCCACCTACGGCCGGATCCTCCAGCAGCGCAACGGTCTTCTCCGGTCGATCCGGGAGGAGACGGCGGCGCGGGCCGACCTCCGCTACTGGGACGGGCCGCTCCTCGATGCCGGCGGAGCGATCGTGGCCGAGCGGCTCCGCCTCCTCGAAACTCTCGCCGAGCCGCTCGCGCTCGCCCATGCCGAGATCGCGCCGGACGAGATGCCCGCCGGCCGGCTCGGCCTGCGGTACGAGACGAACGCCCCGCGACTGCCGGGTGAATCTCCCCGCGACGCACTCGCCCGGAGGCTCGAGGAAACCGCGGAGAAGGAGGTCTGGAACGGTACGACCCTCGTCGGGCCGCACCGTGACGATCTCGTGTTCGAACTGGGCGGGCGGGACCTCGCGGGATTCGCATCGCGCGGCCAGCAGCGGACCGCGATCCTCGCTTTCAAGTTGGCCGAGCTGGACCTGCTGACGGTCTTCGACGGCCGCCCGCCCCTCTTGCTGCTCGACGACGTCTTCTCCGAGCTGGACCCGGCGCGCCGCAGCCACCTCGTGCGACGGATCGCGGACCTGCCCCAGGCGTTTGTGACCACGACGACGCTCGACGACCTCGACCCCTCGCTCCGGGCGGTTGCGACCAGCTGGGAGGTCGTCCCGGCGCCGGGTGGGGCACGCCTCGCGGGTCCATCCGTCGCGGCGGCGACCGGGCGCCCGTGACCGGCCGACGCCGGCCGATGCAGCGGATCGGCGAACTGATCCCGGAGGCCGCCCGGCACCTCGGCCTCGAGGACGAGCTCCGCCTTGCGCGGGCGATCACGACCTTCAGCGCGATCGTCGCCGAGCGCGCGCCGGCCGCCTCCGGGGCATGCCGGCTGATCCGGCTCGACGGGTTTGCCCTGCTCGTCGAGGCCGACGCGCCGATCGTGGCCCAGGAACTCCGGCTCCGGACACCCGAGCTGCTCGACGCCCTCGCCGCGGCGCCGGGCGGTCTCCGAGCCCGGGAGCTCCGGGTGCGGGTTCGCCGCGAGGGGCCGGCCGTATAATCGCCCAACCTGCCAGCCATCTCGGGACCAGCGTCGACCGATCGGACCCGGGATCGATCCCGCTCGTATAACCAGAGGCCCCATGGCCGTCAGGCTCCAGCTGAAGCTCGGCGCGGTCGCCGAGCAGGACCGCCTTCCCGACTCGCCGGACACGATCGTCGTGGTCGAGCCGAGTGTCGGCTCCGTGGCGCGCTCAAAGGGCCACCTCTACCTGCTCGTCACCTCGCGCAAACCGGGGGTTCGCGGCCGCGACGCGACGCGCCTCGCCGCCGAGACGATCCGCAACGAGTACTACTACGACGAATCGGCCGGGATCCGGGTCTGTCTCGAGAAGGCGATCGGGGCCGCGAACAAGCGGCTCGCCCACCAGCGCGACCGGCTCGGCCTCGGGGCGGGCGACGGCACCGGCCCGATCGGCGTCGCCGTTGCCGTCGTTCGCGGGAATGAGCTATACGTCGCGACGGTCGGCCCGGCCGAGGCCTACCTGATCCGCCAGGCCCGGCTGTCGACGCTGCCGGACCCCCACCGCGAGCGCGGCCTGCCGGCCACCGACCTGGAGCCGGATGTCTGGCGAGGCGAGATCTCCGTAGGCGACTCCCTCGTGCTGATCTCGCCGAACTTCATGGCCCGCCTTGGCCCGGATGAGCTGAAGGATGCGATGGTCACCCTCCATCCCCAGTCGGCGATGGAGCATCTCCACCACCGGTTCGCGGCCGCCGACGGCAGCGGCAGCGATGGCGCGATCGCTTTCGAGGCGACCGAGGTCACGGCGACCCAGAGCCGCCGTGCG
>JBBDZZ010000012.1:0-8491 GCA_040899885.1 Chloroflexota bacterium
ATGCCGATCCTCAACGTGCCGGAGGTCGGGATCGTGACGATGGAGGCGATCACCAAGCGGCCTGTCGTCGTGTCGACCCCGGACGGCGACGTCATCGCGATCCGATCGGTGATGAACATGGTTCTCGGCGTCGATCACCGCGCCAACGACGGGGTCGGGGGTGCCGCGCTGCTGCGCGACATCAAGGCGTGGCTCGAGTCGGTGGGGCCCAACACCCCGATCTACTAAGCCCACTCACGTGCGCGTAACCTACTGGGCGACGAGCGACAAGGCAGAGCGTGAGCTCGGCTTCCGACCACGTTCGATCGAGACCGGCCTGCGCGACACCTTCACGGCTGGCTGACTACACTCCGAGCCATGGCCCGCGAGCTCCCGATGTTCACGCCGCCGGGCGGCCACCCGCACGAAGCGGCCGAGTCGCTGACGATCGCCCTTGGCGGAGGGTCGGCCGTCCAGACGGCCGCGGACGGCTCCAGTGCCCTGCGCCGCCACCCCGACTGGATTCGGGCCCGCATCCCGTCCGGCGAGAACTACCACGAGCTGAAGGGACTGCTGCGCGGACTCAACCTGAACACGGTCTGCGAAGAGGCCCATTGCCCGAACATCGGGGAGTGCTGGGATCAGCGGACCGCCACGATCATGATCCTCGGCGACACGTGCACGCGGGCCTGCGGCTTCTGCAACGTGAAGACCGGCCGTCCCACCTGGTTCGACGAGGACGAGCCGCGCCGCGTGGCAGAGGCGATCTCGCGGCTCGGCCTCGAGCACGTCGTCGTCACGAGCGTCGCCCGCGACGACTTGCCCGATGGCGGCGCGCACGTCTTCGCGGACACGATCCGGCGCCTGCACGATGCGGTGCCGGGGATGGGCGTCGAAGTCCTCATCCCGGACTTCAACGGGCAGGAGGCGCCACTCCGCGCGGTCATGGAGGCGCGGCCAGACATCCTCAATCACAACCTCGAAACCGTGGAGCGCCTGCAGAAGCCGGTCCGCAAGCGGGCTCGCTGGGACCGGACGCTGGGAGTGCTCGAGCGGGCGAAGACGTACGCGGCCGAGATCCCGTACGCCGTCCACACGAAGAGCTCGCTCATGGTTGGGCTGGGCGAGACGCGCGAGGAGCTGTCGGCCGCGTTTGTCGCGCTGCGCGAGGTCGACTGCGACGTCCTGACGATCGGCCAGTATCTCCGGCCCTCGCCGAACCACCTGCCGCTCGAGCGCTACTACCATCCGGACGAGTTCGCCGAGATGAAGTCCGAGGCAATGGCGCTCGGTTTCCGGCATGTCGAGTCCGGGCCGCTCGTCCGGTCGAGCTATCACGCCCGCGACCAGGTCCCGGGCGCGGAGCTCAAGCGCCTTCGCCGCCAGGCGACACTCGACACCGACGGCCGCGTCGTCCCGCTGGCGGGCTGACGCACGGGACGGCCGGGCCCCGCCTGCCTGCTGATCCTCGCGCTCAGCCTCGCGGCATGCGGCGCGACCACACCGTCCACCGAGTCCCCAACGGGCGGCCGCATGCCGGCGGCCTGCATCGGGCTGGAAGTGGCGCAGTGCGAGCTGGTGCTCGCGGCCCTCGCCGGCAAGCTGCCCGGCATGAAACCCGCGTACGTCGTCATCAGCGAGCGGATTTGCGACGGACCCTGCCCCGGCGAGGAGCGCGGACTCTGGCTCGGTCATCTCATGGTCGAGTTCAGTGATGGGCAGAAGCCGCAAACGATCCTCTTCGAGGTCGACGGCGACGTGGTCGACTGGCGACCGATCGAGACAGTGCTCGTAGAGGTGGCCCCTCGATCGCCACGCCTAACGGGCCCGACGACCGAGCTCACGCTCGGCCACTGTGGTGTCAGCAGTGGCATCGACGTCGACGGATCGTTCTGGGACCCGGTTGGCGTCATCGACGGCGGTGAGCCGTCCCTGGTCAACACGGCCGATGCCCGCTTCACCCTGACCACGCCGGACGCGGCACTCCTCGTCACGCAAGCTGGGACAGCTCTGCAGATCGTCCGCCACCCGGGTCCGAAATTCCTGGCGCTCTGCGACTGACCCGCCGCCAGCGATCCCCGCTATCCTCAGGGCATGGTCCGCGCGCTCTCCCGAAAGATCCCGCTGGCGGAGCTCCACTGCCACCTCGGCGGCGCGGTGACGCCGGCGATCATGTGGGGCATTGCCCACGCCCAGGGAATCAAGCTCCCGACGAAGGACTACTGGGAATTCCGCGACATGATCACCGTGTCGCCACGGTCGAGGTCCTTCGACGGCTACCTCCAGCTCTTCCACTGGACCGAGCTCATCCAGAGCTCGCCCCTCGCGGTCGAGCGAAGCGTCTACGAGGTCGTCGGCGGCGCGTACCGCAAGAACAACGTCACGACGATGGAGCTTCGGTTCAACCCGATGAAGCGGAACCGGGGCGGCGAGCAGGACCTCGACCACATCATCGCGGCGGCGGTGCGGGGGATGGACAAGGCCACCCTCGAGTACCCGGTGAAGCCCGGCCTGATCTTCTGCCTCGACCGTGCCTTCCCGTACGAGCTCAACGAGATCATCGCGGAGAAGGCGATCGGGTGGCGCGATCGCGGCGTCGTCGGGATCGACATCGCGGGCCCCGAATCTGCGACGTTCCGCGTCGCCGACTACCGGCGGCTCTTCCGGCGGGCCCGCCAGTTCGGGCTCGGGCTGACCGTCCATACCGGCGAGGCCGGCCCGGTCGACGAGATTGCCCGCGTCGTCGAGCTGCTCGAGCCGGACCGGATCGGGCACGGAGTCAAGGCTGCCTACGACCCGCGGGCGATGGAGATGATCCGGGAGCGCGGCATCGTCCTCGAGATCTGCCCGACGTCCAACCTCAACACGCGGGTCGTGTCCGGCTGGGACGAGTTCCGCTGGATCTTCGATACGCTGCGCCGCAACGAGGTCCGGTTCACGATCAACACCGACGGCCCGGAGCTGCTCAAGACGTACATCCGCGACGAGCTGGCCCAGCTCGGCCGGCTTGGGATCCTGTCGCCGGATGACCAACGCATCGTCGCGGAGACATCCCTCGCGGCGTCGTTCGTGCCAAACGTGTCGGACGTCACCACGTCCAGCCGCCTCCCGGCGCGACGCCAGGTCGTCGAGCGCGAGGAAGCGTAGAGACCGGCCGCTACTCCACTATTCGATACGTGCAGCAGCGATCGCCCGAGGCGATGTGCGTCTCGCGCACGACCTGCGCGCCAAGGATCTCCCGGAACAGGTCGAGCTCCGCCTGGCATGCCGCGGCCGCCCCCCGGGCCACGTGGTAGATCGCACAGTTGTGCTCGCGCAGCCGGATCGTGCCGTCCGA
Organism: Chloroflexota bacterium; assembly: GCA_040899885.1. Taxonomy (GTDB): domain Bacteria; phylum Chloroflexota; class Limnocylindria; order Limnocylindrales; family CSP1-4; genus JACDAV01. The sequence continues at coordinate 3,317 of JBBDZZ010000012.1, forward strand.
CTCGAGCGTCGTCTCTGCGAGGTAGCCCTGCTCGTCCTGGATCACGGCGAGCTCCCGGACCCGGTCGGACAACGGCGCGTCATGGCCGACCCGCTCCGCCAGCTTGCGCCGCACGCGCTCACCGATCTGCCGCCGTCGGGCCGCGAACACCTCCTCGACGAGGTTCTCGCCACCGACGACACCGATCGCCTCGAGCAGCCCCGCGGCCAGCCCGTCGTAGTTCGACGGAAAGAGATCCTGGGCATCCGGCGTGACGTCGTAGACATGCCGCGGCCGCCCGACCCCGTGACGCACGGTCTGGCGCGACACGAGATGCGCGGCCTCGAGCGCTCTCAGCTGTTGGAGAACACCACTCCGGCTGGCTCCGATCCGGTTGGCGAGCTGCTCGGGTGAGCCGGGCCCGTCGTGGCGGAGCCGGAGGAGAATCTCCCGGCGGAGCGACGGGGCCGAGGCACCGAGCGTTCCGGCCGCACCCGTTGTGCCCGCGTATCTGCCGGGACGCGGTGCAGTGGCGGCGCCGGCAGTGACGTGGTGCTCGGGCACGCGCGAAGGCTAGCACCGCACCCGCTGCGCCGCTGACCAGCGCAGCCGCGTGCGTTACCCTCGCGGGGATGGACTACGACCTCTCCACCGAGCACGCACTTCTGCGCGATACGATCCGCGACTTCCTCGCCAATGAGGTCGCACCCGTTGTCGACCGGCACGAACGCGAGCGCCGCTTTCCTGTCGAGATCGTCCGGCAACTCGGCGAGATGGGCTGGCTCGGCATCCCGATCCCGGAGGACGAGGGCGGGGCGGGGATGGACACGCTCGCCTACGCGATCGCGATCGAGGAGATCGGCCGGGTGTGGGGATCGCTGGGATTGATCGTCGCCGCCCACACGAGCCTCGGCTGCGGGCCGCTCCATCTCGCCGGCACCGCCGAGCAGAAGGAGCAGTTCCTCGTCCCGATGGCGTCCGGCCGGGTCCTCGGAGCGTACGGGCTCACCGAGCCGGGCGCGGGCTCGGATGCGGGCGGGACGCGCACGACGGCGCGGTTCGAGGACGGGACCGACGGCGGCTGCTGGGTGCTCGACGGCGGCAAGCGGTTCATCACCAACGCCGGCCAGGCGGGCACGTACATCGTCACCGCCCGAACCGGCACCACCGAGAAGGACGAGGCCGAGATCAGCGCGTTCATCGTGCCCGCGGATACGCCGGGCTTCAGCGTGGGGCGGCTCGAGGAGAAGATGGGCCTCCACGCGTCGGCGACCGGCGAGCTCCTGTTCGACGGCGCGCGCGTGCCGGCCGCGAACATGCTTGGCGAGCGCGGGACGGGGTTCCGGACCTTCCTCAAGATCCTCGACGGGGGCCGGATCTCGATCGGCGCCCTCGCCCTCGGCCTCGCCCAGGCGGCGCTCGATGCGTCCGTGCCGTACGCCCGGACGCGGGAGCAGTTCGGCCGGCCGATCGGCACCTTTCAGGGCGTCGCGTTCCTGATTGCGGACATGGCCACGGAGATCGAGGCGGCGCGACAGCTCGTGTGGAGAGCGGCGTGGCTCAAGGACCAGGATCGTGACTACGGCCTGGCCGCCGCGGAGGCGAAGCTGTTCGCGTCAGAGGTCAGCTCGCGGGTGACGAACGCCGGGATCCAGGTCCACGGCGGGTACGGCTACGTCGAGGAGTACAAGGTGGAGCGGTATCTCCGCGACGCGAAGCTGACCGAGCTCGGCGAGGGGACGAGCCAGATCCAGCGTCTGGTCATCGCCCGGAAGATTCTCGACCTGCGGGTAGTCTAACCGCTCGCCACGAGGCGCACGACCAGCCGGTACTGGCTGTTCTTGCCGACGCAGGTCTGCAGCGTCATGCTGGGGCTGGCCTGCGCGGCGAACGCCCATCCGGCGCCGACGGGCGAGACGACCTTCCAGAACGCGATCTTGTAGCGCGTGACCCGGCCGTTGTTGTCGGCGTAGATGACCTGCATGCCCTTCTTGAGCCGCCCGTTCACGTACGCGTTGTGGAGCGAGCGGAAGACCGAGTGGGCGTGGCCCATCAGGTATACGTTGTTGCTCCCGGCGCAACCCCAGCGGTACACGACGTTCGCGAGCGCGGTCGACCGCGAGCACGCGTAGAACGACACCGAGCGGTTGACCCCGAGGGCCGGGATCCACAGGTGGTTGCGGCCCTGATAGGAAGCCGCCGGAGCCTTCGCCGCGGGCGCCTTCGCAGGAGCGACCGCTCGGGCCGGCTTCGGCGCGACTGCCGGCTTCGGGGTCGCCGCGACCGCGACGTTCGGCACGGCCGAGGCAGGCGTGGAAACGGCCTCGACGACCGGCCGGAGGAGCGCCGCGGGGGCGTGCGCCGGCACCCGGCGGGGAACGCCGCGCTGGGCCTCGTGCGAACTGCCGACGGCCTCCGGCTGGGTGGCGGGTGCGGCCGCGGGCTGTGTCGGCCGCGCCAGCGTGACCGGGCCGAATGCGAGCGCGACCAGCGACAGCTCGACGGCGAGCGTGAGCGCGAAGGCAGGCGCGAGGAACCGCCGGTGACGGCGACGGGGGTCCATGCCGGAAGCGTCGGCTCCGGGGGCCCCGCCTCACCCTGGCCCGTAGGTCCGGTCAGTCATGGGAATGTGGGGTGGCGCGGACTGATCCGCAGTTGCCCCTGCCGCTCGGAAGGGCCCCTAACCGCCCGTTCCAGCGGCCTCGGTCAGGCCGTCTGCCATGGCGTCCCGGAACGCGGACGGCCACGGCCCGGGCCCGGTCAGGACGAATGGCGACAGGGCGATCCAGGGCTCGCGATCCTCGTCCGTGTTGAAGGCACCCGCGCAGCGGGCCACGTCGGGCAGGAGGCGGTCGAATGCCGCCCGGTTCCGGAAGATGTAGATGTAGGCGCGGGTGGGGGCCTGCTGGTCAAGCCCGGAAGCCTCGAACCGGATTGCCGCCGGCACGAGGTTGGCGTCGTCGCAGCCCGGGTCCCCGGACACGATCCGGCTCACCGCGATGCCACGCCGCGCGAGTGCGGCGGCTATCCCCGGAAAGTCGGCCGGCGTGGGCGCCGGCGGCGTCCCCGTGAGCGTGGTGCAACCAGTCGCGAGCGCAGCGAGGAGGAGGGCGAAGAGGACGGTCCGCACGTCCGCGAGGCTAGCACCGAAGCTCGCGGCCCCGGAGCCGCCGGCACGGCTGCGACCCCGTGCTAGCATCCGGCCGTGGCCCGCTCCGACTGGCCGGTCTTCGGCCGCGACGTCCTCGACGCCGCCTGGCGCCCGGCCCCGGAGCAGCTCGAAGGCAGCCGATTGGCGCGCTTCGTCAGGAGCACCGGCCTCCCCGATCTCGAGGCGCTCCAGCGCCGCGCCGAGGCCGACCCCGCGTGGTTCTGGGGCGCCGCGGCGGACGATCTCGAGATCGCCTGGCAGCGCCGGCCCACCCGCGTCCTCGACGTAGAGCGGGGGCCGGAGTGGTCGCGCTGGTGGAGCGGAGGCGCCTTCAACTACGCGGCCGCGGCCATCGATCCGCGGGCCGATCGCGACCCGGACGGGGAGGCGCTCGCCTGGGAGGGCGAGGACGGCGAGGTCGTGCGCCTCACCAACCGCGAGCTGCGCGCCCGCGTCGACCTGGCCGCGGCGGCGTTCGAACAGCTGGGCGTGGGCGAAGGCGACCGAGTCGGGATCTGCCTGCCGATGCTCGTCGAGACGGTCGTCAGCGTCCTCGCACTCGGGTTGCTTCGGGCGATCTACACGCCGATCTTCTCAGGCTACGGGCCAACGGCGATTGCCTCGCGGCTCAACGACTGCGCTGCGACGGTCGTCGTGACGGCCGACGGGTTTCGCCGGCGGGGCGGCTTCGTCCCGCTCAAGGCCACGGTCGACGAGGCGCTCGCGGATGCAACGTCGGTTCGCCGGGTGGTGGTCGTGCGGCGGCTCGGCGAGTCGATCGAGACACCGTGGACGGCCGGACGGGACGCCTGGTGGGACGACGCACTTGCCGCGGCCGCGGATAAGCCCGTCCCGGATCGCGCGGTCACCGATCCCGAGACGCCGTACATGGTCATCTACACCTCGGGCACGACCGGCCGGCCGAAGGGCGCGATCCACGTCCACGGCGGCTTCCCGATCAAGGGCGCACAGGACCTCGCCCACTGCTTCGACCTCGGTCCGGGCGACGCGCTCTTCTGGTTCACCGACCTCGGCTGGATGATGGGGCCGTGGGCGATCTCGGGCGCACTGCTCCTGGGGGCCCGCCTCGTGATCTACGAGGGTACGCCGGACTTCCCGGGTCCCGACCGGCTGTGGGCGATCGTCGAGCGCCATCGGGTCACGCATCTCGGCCTCAGCCCGACGGTCATCCGGGCGCTCATGAGCCACGGCGAGGAGCCGGTTCGTTCGCACGACCGCTCGTCGCTCCGCGTGCTCGGCTCGACCGGCGAGCCGTGGAACCCCGATCCCTGGTGGTGGTATTTCCGCGAGGTGGGGGAGGGCCGACTTCCGATCGTCAACTACAGCGGCGGGACGGAGGTGTCGGGCGGGATCGTCTCGGGCAACCTGCTGACGCCAGTCCGGCCGTGCTCGTTCGGGGGGCCGAATGTCGGCGTCGCGGCCGACGTCGTCGATACCGAGGGCAACTCTGTCCGCGGGATCGTCGGCGAGCTCGTCATCCGCCAGCCGCTGCCCGGCATGACCCGCGGCTTCTGGGGCGACCCGGAGCGTTACCTCGAGACGTACTGGTCGCGCATTCCGGGCGTCTGGGTCCACGGCGACTGGGCGCTCGTCGACGAGGACGGTTACTGGTTCATCCAGGGACGATCGGACGACACCCTCAAGATCGCCGGCAAGCGGGTCGGGCCGGCCGAGGTCGAGTCGGCCGCGGTCGCCCACCCGTCGGTCGTCGAGGCGGCCGCGGTCGGGCTGCCGCACGAGATCAAGGGCGAGTCGATCGCCGTGTTCTGCGTCCTGCGGCGTGGCGAAACCGACGGCCCGGACCTCCGGGCATCGATCGCCGCCCAGGTCGTCCGCGAGCTCGGCAAGGCGCTCAAGCCGGACGTCGTCGAGATCGTCCCGTCGCTGCCGAAGACGCGCTCCGGCAAGGTCATGCGCCGGGTGATCCGGGCCGCGTTCCTCGGGCTCGACCCGGGCGACCTGTCGGCGCTTGAGGATCCCGCGTCGGTGGAGACGATCCGGTCGCTGGCCGGCAGGTGACCTAG
>JBBDZZ010000013.1:0-8471 GCA_040899885.1 Chloroflexota bacterium
CCGCCGCCTTGATCAGCTGGGGGCGCGTGCCGACGACGCTGACAATCCGCACGAAAGGGAGCCTAGCGGGTTCGGGGCACCCCCACCCCCTGGTGGACCACGCCCTCTGGCAGCGTGACGCCGCGGAGCGAGTTGCGGCCATCGAACACGAGCTCGAGCTCGGGGAACCACCCGAAGTCGAGATCGCGGAACGCCGGATCTGCCGTCTGCGTGACGATCGCCCGGTATGGCCCAGTCTGGCCCCACCGCCATGGCGTGGCACTCGCCCGCGCGATCTCGTCCTCTGAGAGCAACGGATCCCAGGCCGAGACAACGGCGCCGTGGAACGTCAGGCGGTCGATAAGCGGCAGCGCCCGGGAATAGGCCAGCTCCTTCACACCGTGGCGATACGTCAGCCCGAGGATGAGAATCGGCGCCCCATCGAGCGACCCGAGGTGCGTCTGGATCGCCTTGATCGCGAGGCCCACCTGCCCGTCGTTCACCCGCCGAGCCTGGGCGATCAGCTCGAGCTCCGGCGCCCGGGCCAGCAGGAAGTGGGGATAGACCGGGATGCAGTGCCCACCGACGCCGAGGCCGGGCTGGTGGATGTGGCTGTACGGCTGGCTGTTCGCGGCCGCAATGACTTCCTGGACGTCGACGCCCGCCCGGTCCGCATAGCGAGCCAGCTCGTTGGCCAGCGCGATGTTCACGTCGCGGTACGTCGTGTCGGCGAGCTTCGACAGCTCCGCGGCCTCGGCCGAACTCATCGCGACGACCTCCGCGTCGAGGACCGAGTCGTAGAACGACGCCGCCCGGGCGGTCGAAGCGGGCCCGAGACCGCCGACGAGCTTTGGATAGGTCGCGAGATTCCGGATTGCCGCGCCGGAGTAGAGCCGCTCAGGCGAGAACGCGACGAAGAGATCCTCGTCAACACGCAGGCCGGTCGCCTCGGTCAGTCGCGCGCCATACCGGGCGCGGGTATCGCCCACCGGCAGGGTCGTCTCGAAGATCACCGTCGAGCCGGCATGGAGCCCCGGGGCGACCGAGTCGACAGCGGCATCCATCGAGCGGTGATCCGGCTGCTGCTCGTCGTCGAGCATGACCGGGACGATGAGCACGACGACGTCCGCCTCGCGGGCGGCCGCCGCGCCGTCGGTCGTTGCCCGGAGCCGGCCGTCCGCGTGAGCGGCAGCCACGAGATCCGCGAGCCCAGGCTCCTCGCCGACGTGCGACCGGCCCTCGTTGATCGCCGCGACCACGGCCTCCTGAATGTCGACCGCAACGACCCGCCAGCCGTGGGACGCGAACTGGGCGGCGAGCGGCAGGCCCATCTTGCCGGCCCCCACGACCGCCACGACTCCAGCCGTGCCGGGCTCGCCGGCCCACGGCGAGACGAGACGCGGGGTGCCATGGAGGCACGGGTTCGGCGGCACATCGATCGACAGGCCCAGGAGGCTCGGTCCTGCCCGGCTCGGACGTGTCGTGATCGTCACGCCGGCGGTCCTCCGGCGGCCACGCCATCGAGGCGGACCGCCTGGTGGGCCGATGCCGAAGCGAGCAGCGCCTCCGCGATGGCAATGGCCCAGACGCCGTCCTCCACGTCGACCTGCGGCTCGGCGCCATCGCGCGCCATCCGGACGAACGCCTCGATCTCGGCGGCGAGCGGCTCCGCGGCCGCGACGGGCAACTCCGCGACCTCGCCTTCGAATGTCGGGGCGTACCCGCCGAGCAGCTTCGGGTTCGTCGTATCGGTCGCTCGGGTGAACGTCAGCCGCTGGCTGAGGTAGTCGAGCTCGAACATCCCCTCCTCGCCCACGACGACGAGCTGGCGCCGCTTCGCGGGGGTGAGCCAGTTGACGTCCAGCATCCCGGTCGCGCCGGACGGGAAGTGGAGCAGGCCGAAGAGGAGGTCCTCGTGCTCGCCATGGATCCGCCGCGCGGTCTCCGCGTAGACCCGCTCCGGCCGCTCGCCCGCCACCCACGACAGCATGTCGACGTCGTGCGTCGCGAGGTCGACCGTCACCCCGACGTCGCGGATCCGGGCCGGAAAGGGGCCTGCCCGCCGGCTCGCGATCGCATAGACGGTGGACAACCACCCGTCGCGCAGCAGCCGACCCAGCTCGAGGACCGCCGGGTTGAACCGCTCGACGTGGCCCACCTGGACGGGCACGCCGCGTTCGCGCGCCGCCCGGGCGATCCGGCGCCCGTCGGCGGACGAGGCGGCGAGCGGCTTCTCGACGAGCAGCGGCAGGCCCCGCTCGATCGCGGCGAGGGCGATCGCGAGATGGGCCGTCGTCGGAGCGGCCACGACCACCGCATCGAGCTCGGCCTCGGCGAGCATCGCGAGCGGCTCGTCGAATCGCTGGGCGCCGGGCGGGCTGGCGGCCCCGCGGAGCGCGTCGGGATCCGGATCGGCGATCGCGACCACGTCGACGTCGTCGCGTGCGGCGAGGACCCGGAGGTGGTTGCGACCCATCGAACCGAGCCCGGCGAGGCCAACACGGAGCGGACGGGCCGCCGAGCGGCGCCCGCCGCTCACCGGGCGGCCGAGGTGGCCGAGGTGGCCGGTGGCGGCGCGGACCCGGGCGTGACGTCGTCGAGCCCCCCGTGTCGCTCGACGGCTCCGCGGAGAGCGGCGATCACCTGGCCGCGCTCGTCGTCGGTCAGGCCAGGGAAGATCGGCAGCGCGAGGGTCGTGGCCGCGGCCCGGTCCGTGACCGGCAGGTCCGCGTGGAGGCCGCGTTCCCGGATGTATGGCTGGCGGTGGACGGGGATCGGGTAGTACACCTCCGCGCCGACGCCCGCCTCGCGGAGCGAGGCGAGGATCGCGTCCCGCGCCTCCCCCACGTCGACGACGTACTGGTGGAAGACGTGGGTCCGCCCGGCAGGGGTCGGCGGCGTCCGGACCGGGAGGTCGGCAAAGGCGTCGTCGTAGGCGGCCGCGATGCCCTGCCGCCGGGCCGTGTTCCGGGAGAGCTTGTCGAGCTGGATGAGCCCGATCGCTGCGGCGATGTCCGTCAGCCGGAAGTTGTAGCCGAGGATCTCGAATTCGTAGCGATTCCGCATCCCCTGGTTCCGGTAGAGGCGCAGCCAGTCGGCCAGAGCGTCATCGTCGGTCGTGACGAAGCCGCCTTCGGCCGTCGTCATGTTCTTCGTCGCGTACAGGCTGAACGCTCCGTGGCCGAAGCTGCCGGCGATCCGGCCGCGGTACGTCGCGCCGTGAGCCTGAGCGGCATCCTCGACGACCGCGAGACCGTGGCGCTCGGCGATTGCCCGGATCATGTCCATGTCGGCGACGAGCCCGAACAGGTGGACCGGGAGGATCACCCGGGTCCGCGGGGTGATCGCCGCCTCGATCCGCTTCGCATCGATCAGCCACGTGTCCGGCTCGACGTCGACGAAGACCGGGGTCGCGCCGGTCGACAGGATCGCGTTGGCGGTCGCTGCGAACGTGTGGGCGACCGTGACTGCCTCGTCGCCCGGCCCGAGCCCGAGGCCGGCCAGGATCGACATCAGCGCGACGGTGCCGTTGCTCATCGCGATCGCGTGACGGACGCCGACCCGCTCCGCCCACCTGCCCTCGAGCTCGCGCACCCGCCGGCCCTGGACGATCATCCCGCTGGCGAGGACCTCGGCGACGGCGTCCGCCTCCTCGCGCCCGAGGTCCGGGCGGGCGATCGGGATCACGCTGGCGCACCCTGCGGCGGGCCGGTCCGCTCCTCGAGCGTCTCGCCGTCCGGCACGTAGGCGTAATGACGGCTGCACGTCTCGCACACGAGGTTCGTATCGATCGCGTAGCGCTCTCGCTTGGCCGGAGCATCGTGCCCAGTCGAGTCCTTCAGGCGGTGGCCGCAGGAACAGACCCAGCCGATCCGGCGGGCCGGGCTGCCGGCGACCATCGCGTGGCCGGGCACGTCCCGGGTGACGACGGCGCCCGCACCGATCATCGCGTACGTGCCCACCTCGACCCCGGCCACGACGACGGCCCCGGCCCCGACCGAGCAGCCGTGCCGCAGGAGGATCGGCGCCACGGTCCAGTCGTCGTCCCCGGCGAGATCGCCAGTCACGGTGATCGCACGCGGGTAGCGGTCGTTGGTGAGGATCGCGCCGGGCCCGATGAACACGCCGTCCTCGACGCTCAGCCCGTGATAGAGAAGGGCGCCGTTCTGGACCTTCACCCGGTTCCCGAGGGTCACTTCGACATCGACGAACACGTCGCGCCCGATGACGCACTCGGAGCCGATCCGGGCGCCGCGGCGGATCTGGGCGCGTTGCCAGATCGCCGTCCCGGAACCCACCGAGACGTCCGGCTCGAGATCCGCGGACGGGTGGACGCGCGCCGAGGAATCGATCACGGGTCGCTAGCGGCGCCGGCGGAGCAGCGAGACGATGACGCCAAAGGCGGCTCCGAAGGCGGCCGCGCCGCGCCAGTCGAACAGGGCTCGGACGTTTCCCTCGACCCGCCGGGCGATAAGGAACACGACGCCGCTCGGGCGCTGGAAAACGACCCGCTCGGCGAGGACCGTCTGGACGAAGGACTGCTCGACGTGAGCCTCGCGGGCCACCACGGCGTTGACGCCGCCCTTGCTGATCCGCACGTCCGTGGCGAATGCCGCGCCAATGCCGCCCATCTCCACCGAGACGCTCTCGCCGCGGGCAATCCCGATCCCGCCCATCGTCACGGCCACGTCCCTGGCCTCGACCCGGCCGATCCCGCCCTGCCGGACGTCGACGGAGGTCGCGTTCGCGAAGCCGACCCCGCCCTGGCTGACGATCACCGAATCGGCCCGTACCTCGCCGGGCACGACGGCCGTCGTGACCTGATCCGGCGGCGGGGACGCCGGCGCAGCGGCGCGGGTCTCCGCCGGCGGCTTTCGCGGCGCCCTCGCCGGCGTCTTCTTCGGCGACGTCGCGGCGGCAGCCGTGACCGGGCGGGCCGGCCGGGCCTTCGGAGCCGGCTGGACAGCAATCGGGTCATCTGGCTGGAGGTTTACCGAATCGCCGGGCTCGTGCCCGTCGGTCAGCTCGGCCGCCTCGCGGAGCGCGGCCTCCTCGGCCTCGGCGAGATCGGTGTCGTCGGTCGGGTCGGGATTCGGCGGCTCGGCCATGGTGTCTCCCAGTCTGCCGACGCTCGCCCGGTCTCGCACGCGCGGCGGGGGCCCGGGCGGGTGTCGTGGGCCAGCCTACCGCAGCGGCCGGAGACCGCGCACTCGTGGCATCTCCGTCGGGTCGTCCGGGACCGAGTCCGGTATGCTCCCGGTGGCCGCCCCGTCAGCGTGCCGAGAGAGGGCAAACCCACCGTCATGTCGCCGTTCCACCCCCACCGGACGCGTCCGCGAACACGCCCTTGAGGCGCCCGGTGGCCGCGATCCTCGCGGCGGTTGCCCTCGGGACCGGGGCGGCGGTCGGGATCGTCGTGGCGATGAGCGGCTCGCCGGGGAGCAGCCCGTCGAATGGCAGCCCGCCGCCGATCGCGGCCGGCCCGACACCCACGGCGAGCGGGACGCCGGAGGTCACGCCCTCCCCGACTCCAACGCCTCGACCGACTCCGGTCCCCACGCCGGCGCCGGTGCCGGCTCCTCTGACAGGTCGTCCGGTCAAGGAAGCCGTCGCCGCCCAGCGGACGATTGCGGTGATGATCGACGACCACCCTGACGCGAGGCCGCAATCGGGGTTCAACGCCGCCGCGGTCGTCTGGCACGCACCCGCCGAGGGCGGCGTCCCGCGCTACATGCTGCTCTTCCAGGACACGCTGCCGGAATCCGTGGGCCCGGTCCGCAGCGCGCGGCAGTACTTCGTCGAGTGGGCCGCGGAGTGGGGGGCGATGTATGTCCACTCGGGCGGCTCACCGCAGGCGCTCGCCACGCTCCGGGCGAAGGGCCAGGGCCAATGGGTCTACAACGCCGACGAGTTCCGGTGGGGCGGCACGTACCTGTGGCGGATCCGCCAGCGGTTCGCCCCGCACAACGTGTACACGGACGGGGAGAACCTCCGGAAGATGGCCGCGCGGCTCGGGGCGGACGACGTGGCGATGACGCCCGCCTGGTCGTTCCGGGCAGACACGCCGTTCCAGTGGCGGCCGCTCGGTGGCGGGATTTCGACCGGCTACACCTGGAATCGGATCCGCTACGCCTACGACCAGGCGTCGAACACGTACGTCCGCAGCGTGACCGGTGCGTCGCCCCAGATCGACGCCGCAGACGGCAAGCGCGTCGCCCCGAAGAACGTCGTGATCATGCTCGTGCGGTTCGGTCGGCTGAACGACGGGCACCCGGAGAAGGCACGGCAGGAGGCGGCGAACGTCGGCAAGGGCACGGCCTGGATCGCGACGAACGGCCGAACCGTCAAGGGCACCTGGAGCAAGGCGTCGATCACCGAGCCGACGCTCTTCTTCGGCCCGGACGGGAAGCCCGCGACGCTGACGATCGGCCAGACGTTCGTCCAGGTCATGCCGGCCGGGACGAACGTCACGATCGTCCCCGGCGTCGGGCCGGAGCGTCCGCGGGGCGGACCGACCGCCGAGTAGGGGCCGGCGCCTCGCGGCGGCTGTCAGGCCGCGCGCTCGCTCCGCGGGATTCCGGCGGCCGCGTAGACCGCCCGCGTCTCCCGCGCCACGTCGGTCCACGTCCGGCGATCCGTCTCGGAGTGCTCGCGGGCCGCGGCGGCGAGTCCGCGGTGGACCCGGTCGTCTGCCCAGATCGTGGCGAGGGCGACGCCGAGCCGGCCGGCGTCACGCGGCTCGACGAGGATGCCGGCTGGGCCCACCAGCTCCGGCAGGGCACCGACCGCCGACGCGACGACCGGCGTTCCCGCGGCGAGCGCCTCGATGGCAGGCAGTCCCGCCGCCTCCGACACGACCGGCATGAGCGCGGCCCGCGCGCCGGCGACGAGCGTCGCGAGGCGCGCCGGCTCGAGCGTGGGAGCGTACGCCAGCGTGTCCCCCACTCCCTCTCGTGCGGCGGCGCGGGCCAGGGCCGCCCGGTCGTCGGGCGGCGCGCCGACGAGCAGCACCCGGGGCGGCCAGGGAACGTCCTCGGGCAGCACGGCGGGTCGGCCGGCGGCGGCGAGATCGGCCAGGGCTCGGAGCAGGGTCGCGAGGTCGTGCCGCGCGTCGTACCGACCCGAGTAAACGAAGTACCTCGCCGGGAGGCCAAGGCGCTCGCGCTCGGCCCGGTGGTCCTCACCGAGGCCCTCGGACCAGCGACCGGCCGGTCCAGCGGCGTCAGCTGCAGCGGCGTCGACGGCCCGCGCCGCCGCCGCGCGGAACTCGTCGCGTGGGGCGAGCCGAACGACGTGGATCCGGTCCCTCCGGATCCGGAGAAGGCGCCTCGCTGCGCCCGCCACGGCATCGCTGCCAACGATGATCGCCGCGGCATCGCGCAGGAGCTGGGCGCGCAGCCGCTGCCCGAACCGTACCGTCGCACCGCGCTGGAACGCGTGGGGCAGCTCCCACGCGGCCAGATCGAGCAGCGAGACAACCGTCGGGACGCGCGAGAAAAGCGGCACCGCCCCGCCGACCGCGTGGTACACGGCACCGGCCGCTCCCTGGCGCTCCGCACGCCACGCCGCCCCGAGTGATGCGCCGCCGAGCAGGAACGGGTCGACCGTCAGCGCGCCGGATCGGAGCAGCCGCGTCGGCGGCAGCATCCGCCTGCCGACGACGGTCAGGTTGGTGAAGCGCTCGGTCGGGTCGTCGAGGTCCGACTGGAGGAGGAACGCGAACGACTCGCCCCCGAGCGGAGCCGCGTCGTATGCCGCGAGCAGAGCGTCGAGGTAGGCCGCAGTGACCGGTGCCCGCTCGGGCGCCTGGAGGGGCCGCACGTCGAGCACGACCCGGACGCCCGGGGTCACGGTTCCCGTCGCGCCGCGCGTCGGCGGGCCCGGGCCCGGAGCTCGTCCCAGCGGAGCAGGACCACGACGACCAGCGCCTCGACGACGATCCGGCGCGACATCTTCGACTGGCCTACTCGCCGGTCGCGAAACGTGATCGGGACCTCATGGACGCGAGCCCCCGCTCGGGATGCCCGAAAGGTCATCTCGATCTGGAACACGTAGCCACCGGCGTGGACGCCCTCGAACGGGATCCGGGCGAGCGTCGTGGACCGCCACGCCTTGAACCCGCCGGTGAGGTCGTGCGGCTCGAGACCCAGCACTGTCCGGGCAAAGATCGAGCCGCCACGCGAGATGAGCCGGCGCCCGATCCCCCAGTCGACGACGCCGCCGCCCGCGGTGTAGCGCGACCCGACGACGAGGTCCGCCTCGCCGCGCTCCACCGGTCCGATGAGCCCCGGCAGCGCGCCCGGGTCGTGGGACCAGTCGGCGTCCATCTGGACGATCGTTCGCGCCCCGCCGGCAATCGCGACGCGGAACCCGTCGAGATAGGCCCTGCCGAGGCCCTGCTTGGCAGCGCGATGGAGGACTCGCACCCGCTTTTCCGCCCCGGCCATTTCGTCCGCGAGCCGGCCGGTGCCGTCCGGGGACGCGTCGTCGAC
>JBBDZZ010000014.1:0-8130 GCA_040899885.1 Chloroflexota bacterium
GCCGGCGGACCGCCGGGCCGCCGAGAATAGCACGCGACCGGCGCTCCGCCCCTGGCCCGACGGTACCGCTGGAGGCCGGTTCAGGCCTCCGCGACGTAGCGGCGCTCGCCCGTCCGCGGGTCCATGAGGACCCGCATCGTCCGGCGGGTCGTGGGGTCGACGAACACCTCATCGGTCGGCCTGAAGCGAGGCTCGACCGCCTCGGGCTCGCCGCCTCCCGGCCCGATCGGGTCGTTCGACCGCTCGGCCGCCTCCGACCGGTAGCGCCGGCGCTCGAGGACGGCGACGAGCATCAGCGTGCAGCCCCCGACGATCAGCCAGAAGCCGGCGGCGAAAAGCCGCTCGTCGAGGCCGAGCGACCCGAAGCCGAGCAGGACGAGAACCGCCCCGATGAAGAACATGACCCAGCGGATCAGCCCGAGCGAGCCCATCGGCTACTCGCGGGCCTGGGCCGCGTCGGCGTCCGGCACCAGGACGACCGCGGTGCCGTAGGCAACGATCTCCGACATCGTATTGGCCAGCCCGGAGCTGTCGAAGCGCATCGAGATGACGGCGTTCGCTCCCATCAGCGACGCGTTCTTCACGAGCCGGTCGATCGCCTGGCGGCGGGTGTCCTCGAGCAGCTCGGTGTACTCGGTGATCTCGCCTCCGACGATCGAGCGGAGGCCGGCGGTGAAGTTCCCGGCCAGGCCGCGGCTGCGGACGACGAGCCCGAAGGCCTGGCCCTTCGTCTCGCTGACCCGGTGACCGGCGACGAACGGAGTGGTGGCGACGATCATCGGGACTCCTCATTGTGTCGGGCGGCAGCGGCGTGGGCCAGGTGGCCGGATGGGTTTGCGCCGGCGAGGGCGGGGTCGGCGGCGCGGCGTCCGCTGCACTCGGGACAGGGGCAGCGCTCGCGAAGCACCGCGAACGTGTAATAGCCGGTTCGATGCCCGTCCGCCCAGGATGGCGCGACCGCGTAGTTGCCCACGAGCTGGATGTCGACCATCCGGGTCTGGTCCGGAGAGAGGGTCGGCCGCGAATCGAGCCAGCCCGGCATCCCGGCCTCGCCCCGGCAATAGGCGCACGGGCAGAGCCAGCGGAGCGCGACGAAGTCGTAGACGGTCGCGTGGCCGTCCTGCCAGCCGATCGACAGGCTGCCGGCCTCGCGGTCGGCATGGATCGTGCGGGGAACGGTCGGGGAGAGGGAGGGGCCGGCGGTCACCTGGCCATTGTAGGCGAGGGCCTCCCGCTGGCCGCCTGTCGAGGCCTGCCTCCCCTTGGTTGCGCGTGGCGCACATAAGGAACCGACCCAGCGGTTGATCGGGCGAATCCGTGCGCTGGGAGCACGAACGATGACAACTAGTGCCCCAGACGCACGACGGCGACCGAATAGGCGGAAATCCGGTCAGTTACGTGCCCGTGGCGCAACTCGGCCCGGGGCGGCCGTCGGGCCGCCGAGCCGAAGGGGAAATCGATCTCGGGACCATCGGGCCATGCGGCCGGAGGGGTCGGCCAGCCTATCCTGCCCCGGATGTCCCTGGTCCTTGACTCCGTATCGAAGCGATTCGCCTCGACCGTCGCCCTCGACCGCCTGTCGTTCGAGGTGCCGCGCGGCCAGGTCTTCGGGTTCCTCGGGGCGAACGGGGCGGGCAAGACGACCACGATGCGGATCGCCCTGGGCGTGCTCCGGGCAGACTCCGGGTCAATCTACTGGAACGGCTCGCCGAGCGAGGTCCTGCCCCGGCGAACCTGGGGCTACCTCCCGGAGGAGCGGGGGCTCTACCCGCGAATGACGGTCCTCGAGCAGCTCGTCTTCTTCGGCGGCCTGTACGGGCTGCCGAAAGACGTGGCCGCTCGGGAGGCGCGCGCCTGGCTGGCCCGCTTCCGCGTTCCGGACTTCGCCGACCGCCGGGCAGACGAGCTGTCGAAGGGCAACCAGCAGAAGATCCAGTTCCTCGCGGCCATCCTCCACGATCCGGAGGTCCTGCTGATGGACGAGCCCTTCACCGGCCTCGACCCGGTGAACGTCGCGCTCCTCCGGGAGGCCTTCCTCGAGCTCCGCGACCGGGGCAAGACGCTGATCTTCTCGACCCACCAGATGGAGGCCGCGGAGGCGATGTGCGAGTCGGTCGCGATCGTGGATCGCGGCCGCGTCGTCGTCGGCGGCACGCTCGCCGAGGTGAAGCGGTCGACCGGCCGCCGGATGGTCATCCTCGGGATCGCAGACGATCATCAGCTCCGCTGGATTGACGACGTTCCTGGAGCCCGGGTCATCCGCCCCGGAATCGAGCGCTCGCAGATCGAGCTCGACGACGGCGTCGAGCCGGACGCCGTGCTCGCCGCCGCCCTTGCCCAGGGCCTTCGCGTGACCCACTTCGAGGTCGCCGATCCGTCCCTCGAGCAGGTGTTCATCGACCACGTAGGGCGGCCCGCGGACGAGGACGTCACGCTGGCCCCCGCGGCGGCCACCGGCGACGAGCGATCCGGCGACGCGGCTCCACGACCGGCGACGTCGCCCCGGGCCGACGGACCCGCCGCATGAGCGCCCGCGACCCGCTCCTCCCGAACGCGATGATCGTTGCCCGGCGCGAGTACGGCGAACGGGTCAAGAGCCGCCTCTTTCACGTCTCCACGCTCCTGCTCGCAACCCTCGCGGTCCTCGTCGCGTTCGCGCCGCTGTTCGTCCGGATCCTCGACACCGGGACGGTCACCCGGGTCGCCGTGATCGCCGACTCCCCCCAGCTGTCCGCCCGCACGATCGGCATCCTCGACAGCATCCTCAACGGGTCGCTCGCCGGTGACGTGGCTCGCGCGCCATTTCGGGTGGACGCGGCGTCCGATCGCGCCGCCAGCCTGGCGGCGCTCGGCGACACGATCGACTCGGTGATCGTCGCCTCGCGCGGCGCCAGCGGCCGGCTCTCGTTCGAGTTCCACGTCGGCGAGACGATCGGCGACGACCGCCTCCAGCAGCTGTCGATCGGCGCATTCGGCGTGGCCGTCCTCGACTACAGCGCGAACAACCCGAGCGGCGCCTTCCAGATGCCCGACGTCCAGCTCCTTCGGACGGGCAATACGGGCGGGGGCCCGGCGCTGGGCGTCGCCGACTACGCCGGTCGCCGGATTGTCGGGATCGTGTTCGTGTTCATCATCTTCCTCACGATCGTCATCTACGGCATGTGGGTCGCGGCCGGGGTCGTCACCGAGAAGACGAGCCGGGTCATGGAGCTGATGATCAGCGCCGCGTCGGCCCGGCAGCTCGTCGTCGGAAAGGTTCTCGGGATCGGGCTGGCGGGCCTGACGCAGTACGGGACGATTCTCGTCGCGGCGATCGCGGCGCTTGCCGTGGAGGACCGCATCGCCCACATGTTGCTGGGCCCGGGATCCTCGCTCACGCCGTCGTTCCAGGGTCTGACGCCCGGGTTGCTGCTCATGTACGCGGCCTACTTCGTCCTGGGGTTCACGCTCTACGCGCTCGTCTACGCCGCGGCGGGCTCGCTCGTCAGCCGGGCGGAGGACCTCCAGGTCATCGCGCTCCCGCTCAGCCTCGTCGCGATCGGCGGCTACCTCCTGTCGATCCTCGCCCTGACCGGTGGCACGACCTGGTTCATCCGCCTTGCATCCTTGATCCCGGTCTGGAGCCCGTTCGTCATGCTGCCTCGGCTCACCCTCGGCCGCGTCGAAACGTGGGAGGTTGTCGTGTCGATCGGATTGCTCGTGGGAGCAATCTGCGCGACGTACGTCGTCGCGGTCCGGATCTACGCGGCAGGGGTGCTCCTGTACGGGCAGCGGCCCGGGCTCCGGGCCCTCGTCGCCGCGGCTCGCACCTCGCGCTAGCGACCGCTCCGGGTTACTCGTCCTCGTCGAGGAGCGGCAGCCGGCGGATGAGCGCGAGGACCGGAGCGCTCGCCGGCACCGGTGGGTCGTCCGCGGCCGAGCCGGCCACTGCGCCACCCGCCGGCCCCGCTGCGATGAACCGCCACAGCCGGCTGCGCACGCCCGGCAGATACGGGCTCGTCCGCTGGCGCGCCATGACGCCGGCGATCCCCTGGGCCGCGACGGCGTCGAACAGCGCCCGGCCTTCGTCGGAGATCGCGGGGACCGCGACGACCTCGTCGCCCGGTCGGAGCACCCGTCGGAGCATCTCTCGCCGCCTCGCCAGCGGGACGCCGAGCAGGGAGCGGCCGTCGAGGTGGAGAAGGTCGAACGCGAGATAGGCGACGGGCCGGCCCGCCCGGCCGGCGATCCGGGCCGCGAGCTCCTTCGGGTCGGCTCGGCCGGCGGAATCGACGACGACCAGCTCCCCATCGAGGACCGCCGATCGGGCGTCTACGCGGACCGCCAGTCCGGCCAGCTCGGTGAGCCGGGTGCCCACCTCGACGCCGTCGACGTCGACGAGCCTGACCTCACCCGATCCCGCGGTGGCAGCTGGCCCAACGAACGCGAGAGCGCGGAGGCCGCCCCACGACGGCTCGAACAGGTGATCCGGCGAATCGAATGGCTCGGGCAGCGGCCGGGCCAGCATCGGCCGGAGCGTCTCCGGGAGGTTCGGCAGATCGGTCTCGAGCGACAGCGAGAGCTGGTCGGTCATCGCCACCCGATGGTAGCCGGTAGACTCGGCGGCGTCCCCTGCGCGTGAGGCAAAGATCCGTGCCCCGACCGCCCCGAGCCGAAGACCTGTCCCGCCTGCGCGTCCCCACCGAACCGCGGCTGTCGCCCGACGGACGCCTCGTCGCGTTCACCGGCCAGGCCGTGGCGCCCGGCCAGGACGGGTACCGGGACGCCATCTGGCTCGCCCCGACGGACGGCTCGAGCCCGGCCCGCCAGGTCACGCTCGGGTCGAAACACGACCGGGCGCCGCGCTTCTCGCCGGACGGCCGGACGCTGGCCTTCCTGTCGGACCGGCGCCTGGCGGTCGAGGAGGAGCCAGAGGCGCCGAAGGACCCGAAGGAGCGTGAGGACGGGGTCCAGGTCCATCTCCTCCCGCTCGACGGCGGCGAGGCGCGCCGGCTGACCGACCTGCCGCGCGGCGTGGAGGGAGCCGAGTGGTCGCCCGACGGTCGCCGGCTCGTCGTCTCGACGAGCTCGCTCGGCGCGACCCGGAAGGTCGATGCCCGGCTCCGGGGCAAGGGCAAGAAGCGCGAGCCGGGCAGCCCGCCCGAGTCCGACTACCGCTACATCGACCGGCTCAACTACATGCTCGACGGGGCAGGCTTCACGTACGACCAGGTTCACCACCTGTGGCTCGTCGACGCCGCGACCGGCGAGGCTCAGCGGCTGACCGACGGGCCAACGGCCGAGGAGGGCGCCGCCTGGTCGCCGGATGGGACCCGGATCGTCTTCGCGGCCAATCGCCGGCGAGACCACGACCTGCGCTTCCGAGGCGACCTGTTCGTCGTGGAGGTCGAGACCGGCAAGGTCACGAGGGTCACCGCCGGCTCCGATTCGCTGTTCCGCACGCCGACGTGGCTCCCTGACGGCCACACGATCGCCGGGCTCGGCGGGCGGGTGCCCGCCAACCTCTACCGGTTCGATCTCTGGCTGTTCGCCGCGGACGGCTCGGATGCGTTGCCGGGCGGCGGACGAAACCTGTCCGACCGCCACGACCTGATGCCCGCTTCGTCGATGAACAGCGACGTGACGATCGGCGAGGGCCCGCGCCTCGTCCCCTCCGCCGACGGGGCATGGCTCACGTTCACGGCGCCGATCGACGGCAGCATGGAGCTGTGGCGCATCGCGACGGGCGACGGCGAGGTCGAGCGGATCACCCGGGACCGTCACTACATCTCCTCGTTTGACCAGGTGGCCGCGCCACGCGGCGACGCGACGATCGCGTTCACTCGCTCCACGCCGACGGACCTGCCGGATGTCTACGTGCTCGAGCTGCCCGGCCGGCGGGGGAGTCGCAAATCGATCCGCAGCCGCCGCCTCACGGACCTCAACGCGGACGTGATGTCGGAGATCGAGCTGCGCCAGCCGATCGAGCGACGGTCGACGGTCGACGCCCGCGAGATCCAGGGCTGGCTGATTCCCGCCGGCCCGGGCCGCCAGCCGGTCGTGACGGAGATCCATGGCGGCCCGCACACCCTGTACGGCTGGTCGCCGGCCTGGGAGTTCCAGGTCCTCGCCGCGAATGGGATGAGCGTCTTCTACTCGAATCCGCGCGGGTCGGAGGGATATGGGCGGGCGTTCAACGAGGCGAACCTGCGCGACTGGGGCGACGGGCCGATGCGCGACGTCCTCGCCGGTGTCGATGGCCTCGTCGCCGACAAGCTGGCTCATGCGGACCGGCTAGGCGTGACCGGCGGTTCCTACGGCGGCTATCTCACGAACTGGATCGTCGCCCACGACCAGCGGTTCGCCGCTGCCATCACGTGCCGCAGCATCAGCGACATGGCGATGCTGTTCCTGACGGGCGACATCAGCGGCGGGGACTGGGCGGAGGTCGAGTTCGGGGGAACGCCGTGGAAGGATCCCGAGTATTTCCGGCAGATCTCACCGCTCACCTACGCGGACCGGATCCGGACCCCGTTGCTCATCCAGCACAGCGAGCGCGACCTGCGGACGACGATCGGCCAGGCTGAGGCGCTGTTCACGGTCCTCCGCTCGCAGCGCCGTCCGGTCCGGCTCATGCGGGTGCCGGACGAGACGCACGAGCTGACGCGCTCGGGCACGCCGTTCCGCCGGGTCGAGAACATCGTCCAGGTCCGGGACTGGTTCCGCCACTACCTCGTGGCGCGGAAGCGCGGTTTGCCGCCGCTGCCGAAGGTCCGCGGGGGCCGCTGAGAGCCGCGCGATGGCGCGTGCCTAGCGGGGCCTCCGGGCCGTCCGTCGGAGCACGAGCCCGAACCCAAACGCCGTCGCGGCCACCAGGAGGATCGCCACTGGCGCGGCCGGGCGGGCGGCGGCCGACGATCGCGGGGCCGGGTCGGTCGGTGGAGTCGTTGCGCCGGATCCGCCCGCGGCGCTGACGATGACACGGCCGGACATCGCGGGGTGGATCGTGCACGTGTAGCGATACGTGCCGCGGGCAGTGAACCGGACCGATGCGCGCTCGCCATTCATCAGGAGCGGCGTCGACCAGCCGTTGCCGCTCGCGTCGTGGGGCAGGGAGTCGCCGTTCAGCCACGTTACCCGGTCGCCGACGGTGATCCGGACGGGGTCGGGGGCGTAGTCGGACGAGACGATCCTGACCGTCCGATCGGCGGCCCCAGCCGGTACGGCGAGGAAGCCGACCGCGAACAGGGCGGTCGTCACGGCAAAGGCGAGGCGCAAGGCGAAGCGGTGCATGGACGCACCGTAGCCATCCGCCCGGGCCTCCGCCCGTCCCCGTCGGTACTGGTCCGGCCCGCCGATCGAGGTATCCTCTGCCTCCCATGACGACCGTTCATCGACCAGACACGCTGGCGCGGGAGCGTGCCGACGAGCTCGTCCACGCGTGGGATGGGCGGGCGGGCTCGCTCGGGAACGTGCTCGGGCGGGTGACCCCGGTCGACCAGGTGGGGGTCGAGGAGCGGGTGGAGTCTCTCCGGCGCCGGTCGATCAAGCGCGAATCGAAGCTCTGGGCGCTCGACCTCGCGATCCGGATGATGGACCTCACGACCCTCGAGGGAAAGGACACCCCGGGCAAGGTCCGGGCACTCTGCAACAAGGGGATCCGGCCCCAGCCGGGCGACCCGACGATCCCCTCGGTCGCGGCGATCTGCATCTACCCGTCGCTCATCCCCGAGGCCAAGGAGGCCCTCGCCGGCTCGACCGTCAAGGTCGCCAGCGTCGCCACGGCGTTCCCCTCCGGCCAGACGTTCCGGGACATCAAGCTCGCCGAGACGAAGGCCGCCGTCGCGGCCGGCGCTGACGAGATCGACATGGTCATCGACCGCGGCGCGTTCCTCGCGGGGGACTACGTGACGGTCTTCGAGGAGATCGTCGACGTCAAGGATGCGGCCGGCGGCGCGCACCTCAAGGTGATCCTCGAGACCGGCGAGCTGGAGACGTACGACAACGTCCGCCGGGCGAGCGTGCTCGCAATGGCTGCCGGGGCCGACTTCATCAAGACCTCGACCGGCAAGGTCACGCCCGCGGCCACGGTCCCAGTCACGCTCGTGATGCTCGAGGCGATCCGCGACTTCGAGCGGGCGACCGGCCGCC
>JBBDZZ010000015.1:0-8064 GCA_040899885.1 Chloroflexota bacterium
CCCGACCTCCTGCTGGATCCGCTTCAGCTCGACCTGCATCTGCTTGCGAAGCTTCAGGTCGAGGGCGCCCAGCGGTTCGTCGAGGAGGAGGACGGCCGGCCGGTTGATCAGCGCCCGGGCGAGGGCGACGCGCTGGGCCTGCCCGCCCGACAGCTGGCTCGGCTTGCGCCGCTCGTAGCCAGGGAGCTCGACGAGCTCGAGGATCTCGGTTACCCGGCGTTTCACCTCCGCGTCCTTGACCCGCTTCCTGCGCAGTCCGAACGCGACGTTGTCATAGATCGACAAGTGGGGGAAGAGCGCGTAGTTCTGGAAGACCGTGTTGACGTTCCGGCGGTAGGGCGGCTGCCACGTGACGTCGCTGCCCTGGAGCTCGATCAGGCCGGACGTCGGCTCCTCGAATCCACCGATCATCCGGAGCGTGGTCGTCTTGCCGCAGCCCGACGGTCCGAGGAGGCTGAAGAACTCGCCGTCCTGGACCTCGAGATCGATATGGTCGACGGCGAGGACGTCGCCGAAGCGTTTGACGACCTGGACGAGTCGGACGTCGACGGCGGGCAAGTTCCTTCCCACTCCTGCGTCCTGAGAACCCCCTGTCCGAACGGGCGGGTCGCCGAACAGTAGGACGCGCAGGAAGGGCTGTCAAACGAACGACTCCAGCGGAGAGAGCTGACTTCGGCTGCGAGATTCGCACCAAGTCGTGCGGGATCTCGCGCGAACTTCGTCGTGCGCATGAGTTGTGCACTGCAGGTGGCAGGAAGGGGCGGACGAGCGATCGCCTGGCGAGCATTTGACCGAAGGCCCGCGTGTCGGCGCGTTCGGGGGCGCCGCCGCAGATCCGGGGTACGATATCGACGCCCCGACTGTCAGAAGCCTCTGCGAGGACCGTCAAGTCCAATGACCACGCTCACGAACGACGCAATCTACGACGCGCTCAGGCAGGTCCAGGAGCCGGAGCTCGGCGGGGACCTCGTGACCCGGAACATGATCAAGGACCTCCGGATCGATGGTGCCGCGGTCGCCTTCACGATCGAGTTGACGACTCCGGCCTGCCCGCTCAAGGACGAGATCGAGACAAATGTTCGGCAGGTTCTCGAGCCGCTCGGGGTCGAGGCCATCGACATCAGCTGGGGAGCGATGGTCCGCCGGGCGGCCCCGCAGCAGCCCCAGCAGCTCGTGCCGGGGGTCAAGAACATCATCGCCGTCGCGTCCGGCAAAGGCGGAGTGGGGAAGAGCACCATCAGCGTCAACCTGGCCGTGGCCCTCGCCCAGTCCGGGGCGTCGGTGGGGCTCCTCGATGCGGACATCACCGGCCCGAACATCCCGATGATGATGGGGATCGACGGTCAGCCGAAGGCGAGCGAGAGCAACAAGATCACCCCGCTCGAGCGGTACGGGGTCAAGGTCATCTCGATCCAGTTCTTCGTGCCGGAGGGCCAGCCGATCGTGTGGCGCGGCCCGCTCGTCGGCGGGGCGATCCAGCAGTTCCTCCGGGACGTCGACTGGGGTGACCTCGACTACCTCGTGATCGACCTGCCGCCGGGCACCTCGGATGCCCAGCTCACCCTCGCCCAGGCCGTCCCGATCAGCGGCACCGTCCTCGTCACGACGCCCCAGGAAGTCGCCCTGGCGGACGTCACGAAGGCGCTCGCGATGCTCAAGCGGATGAGCGTGCCGGTCATCGGGATCGTCGAGAACATGACCAGCTTCGTCTGCAGTCATTGCGGCGAGGCGACCGAGATCTTCGGTCGCGGCGGCGGCGAGCGCTTCGCCCAGCAGCACGGAATCGAGTACCTCGCCGGGATCCCGCTCGACGTCACTGTTCGCCAGGGCGGCGACGTCGGCGTGCCGGCCGTCGCCCAGCGCGAGCCGGGGCCCGCCGCCGTATCGCTGACGGCGCTCGCCCAGATCGTGGCCGCCCGGATGAGCGTTCGCGCCGCCGGCCGGGACGAGCAGCCGGTCCTGACGATCTCCTGATCCCTGCCGCGAGCGCGTGCGCTGGCGCTGGCGCTTACGACCTGCTCTATCAACCGCCGCTGATGACGCCCTCGCTGCCCTTCTGAAGCAGCTGGTTCCAGCTCGCCTCGAGGTGTCGGGCGGCCAGTCCGACGATCCGCCGGAGGAGCCGGGCGGATTCACGAGATCCGCCGGCGGCGAGATCGACGATCGTATCGATCGGGATCGCGATGACCTCCGTTGGCCCGGTCGCGCGGGCCGTGGACAACGTGACGGCACCCTCGCGCATCGCCGACCACCCCACGAGGTCGCCCGGCCGGAGGCTCTCGACGATGACCGAGCGGCCGTCCGCCTCGGCCCGCAGGACGAGCCCGCCCCCGACGACGACATGGAGCGTCCGGGCCGGCTGGCCCTGCTCGAACAATGCCTCGCCGTCTCCGAGCCGCCGCCGGCTCGCGACCGCGGCGAGCGCGTTGAGGTCCTCGGCGGGCAGTCCCTCGAACAGCGAGACCCGGGCGATCTCGTCGGCGGTGACCGTGTTCATCGTGGGACCTCCTCGACTGCACCCGTCGGGGCGGCGGTTGTCGGCTCGGCGGCCGGGGCCTCCACCGTGCGATCCAGCTCCGCGAGAAGCACCGCCGCCGCGGCAAGCGCCGCCCTCGATCGGCCCTGCGCCCCGCCGAGAAACGCGAGTCGCCGTTCGTGGTGCGACCCGCGCGGCGACGCGACGGCCACACTCACCGCGGTGTCCTCGCCGCGGGGCCTGGCGCGCACAGCAACCCCGACCTCGCATCCCGCCGCGTCACGCGCGCGTTCGGCGAGGCGCTCGAGGTCCGGGCCGCCGTCGGTCGGGTCCGCGGCAAGCGACTCCGTGCGCCGCAGCCACGCGGCGTCGCCGAGGAGCGCGGCGAGTGAGCCGCCCGTCCCGACCTCGACCGTGGCCAGTCGCCAGCCGAGGGCCTCGAGCCGCTCGCCGATCGCGGCGGACCAGCTCGTCTCGCCGCGCGCCCAGACGTGGTCACCGAGCCTGGCCAGGATCTCCGACTCGGTTCCATCTGCTACCTGGGCCGCGGTGCGCGACGGTTCCGAGACCGCCGAGATCCTCACGTCGACCGCGTCCGATCGCGCATAGGTCGCCACCGTCGGGTTCGAGGCCCGTAGGAGCGCTTCGCCGAGCAGGTCGGCGACCTGCGACTCGCCGATCCCCGTCAGGCGCAACGTCCGGATCTCGATCTCCGTGCCGAGCCCTCGCGCCTCGAGCCGCGGCAATACCCAGTCGGACCACATCGGTCGCATCTCTCGCGGTGGACCGGGCAGCGCGACAACGACGCGTCCATCGGGCCGGTCGACCCACCAGCCTGGCGCGGTTCCGTTGGCGTTCGGGATCGGCGTGGCCGAGGGGATGAGCCAGGCCTGCTTGAGGTTCAGCTCGGGGAACGGCATCTCGCGCCGCGCCCACAGGCCACGCAGCCAGCGTTCGATGCCCGGGTCGACGGCCGGGCGCTCGCCGCACAGGTCCGCGATCGCCTCGCGGGTGAGGTCGTCGGGCGTAGGACCGAGGCCGCCGGTCGAGATCACGAGATCGGCGTCCGCAAGCGCCGAGCCGAACGCCGCCGCGACCGCAGGCAGGTCGTCCGGCAGCGCCTGGATGCGATCCACCCGGACGCCGCGCCCGGTGAGCGCACGCGCCAGCTCGCCGGCGTTCGTGTCGCGCGTCTCGCCGGCCAGCAGCTCGCTGCCGATGCTGAGGATCTCGGCGCGCGCGAGGCGTCGCTCGGAGGGGGGCAGACCGGCCATGCGCTGAGCGTACTCCACGGCCGCCCGCTGCTCGGGCGGCCAACCGCGTCCCGCGTCTCCCGGTACCATCGGGCGAGCGACATCGCCGAAATGATCGGCCACGGTGGAGCGAACATGGCGGAAATCGACGGCAGCGGGTTCACGCAGCTCGATCGGCTTCTCGAGCTCGTCGCGCGCACGCGCGAGCTCCTTGACGCCGTCGCCGGGCAGGGGGAGCTGCCCGAGGGCGGCGCCGCATACCTCGAGGGCACGACCCTCCCACACCTCGAGGACGTCCACGCCGGGTTCCAGGGCTCGCTTCGCTCCGATGCGGCGGACGCCGCCGAGCTGCGCTACCTCCTGCTCCAGGTCGCGGCGCTGCGGGTACCGCCACCGTGGACCGGGCCAGACCGGCGCGCGGCCACTTCCGAGGCGCTTGCGGAAAAGGCGCTGATGGGCCGGAGGGCCGGGGACGCCCCGTCGCCGTTTCGCCTGACCAGCTCCGAACCGTGGCAGCTCGCCGCCGTGGCCCATGCGCGGCTCGTGCTCGCATTCATCCCCCGAGTGCCGGAGGAAGCGGTTCGCTTCCCGGTTGGACGCCCCACCTACGCCGACATCCCGACGCCGCGCGGGCCGGCCGAACTGGCCGCCCGGATCGACGAGCTGGAGCGACAGCTCTGGATGGCGGTGACCGGTCGATGGCCGAATCGGCTCGACCCGGCGTTCCGCCGGACCTACGGATTCTTCGACGCGGCGGACCGGCTCGGCTTCCGGGCGTTCCGCGGCGCCGCCTGATCTCGTCCCGGGCCTGCCTGCTCTGAGAGGGGGCTGAAAGGCGCGTCGCCGCGGATTCGCCGGGCTGCACCGGGACCCGCTGCTATGATCGGCCGGTTTCGCCCTGTTGCCCGGAGTCGACAACTGGACCCCACACCACCGCCGGATCCTGAGCGCGGGCCGCTGCCCGGCGCGAAGAAGCCACCGCCTGACCCGAAACTGGCCCCCGGTCTGCGTGAGCAGATCGGCCGGATGCGGGCGGCCGTCATGCGCCTGGTCGCCGCCCACGTTGCGCTGGCGAAGGCCGAACTGGGCGACATCCTCGACGAGGTCAAGAGCGTCGCCGTCCTTTCGGGAGTCGCGATCGGGGCGCTGATTCTCGCCGGGCTGTTGTTCGGGGTCGGGATCTTCCTGTTCCTCGGCGAGTGGCTGTTCGGCTCGATGGGCTGGGGCGTGCTCCACGGCCCGCTGTTCCTCACCGGCGTGGCGATCGCGGCGGTCCTCGCCGCGCTCGGCTACGGGGGTGGTCGGATCGGGCTCAACCTCGGCCTGGCGGTTCTCATCGGGATCGTCGTCGGGGTGGGGCTGGGGCTCGACCTGACGAACCGCGGCTGGTCGACGCTCGGGAATGCGATCGCGACCAACGTGCCCGCTGACATCCGGCCGCTGGTCGTGGCCGCCGCGACGCTCGCGATCCTCGGTGGCCTGCTTGGCCTTGCCGCCGGTGCACGCGGCGGGGGCATCGGCGGCGCCATCGTCGGCCTGCTGGTCGGGGCCATCGCCGGAGCGCTCATCGGTGCCCTGACCGCCGTCGCGCTCGGGCCGCGAGTGGGAGCGGCAATCGGCGTGACGGTCGCGCTGATCGCCTGGCCGGTGTTGATGGGGATGGGTGTCGCGCGGACCGGCATCGACACCGACAAGCTCAAGAACCGGTTCTACCCGAAGACGACAATCGACACCACGAAGGAGACGATCGAGTGGGTACGCAAGCGGACGCCGCTCGGGCCGACGTCGTAGCCGCCCGCGCCGAGCTCGCCTCGGAGCTCGTGCGGACCGAGGCTGCCGCCCGCGCCGCCGTCGACATCCCGGCCAAGATCCGTCGCGAGCCAGTCAAGACGGCGGGCCTCGCGGCCGGCCTCGCGTTCCTCGTCGCGGGCGGACCGAAGCGCCTCTTCCGGCGCGCGAAGCGGGCAGTCGTGGGTCCGGACGCGGACCGCCCGAAGTCGATGCTCCCCGAGGAGGTCGACAAGGAGCTCCGCAAGCTCGGAAGCGACGGCGAGCGCGTGCGGGCCACCCTCGAGCGGGAGTTCGCGAAGTACCTCGAGGAGCACCGCGAGGAGCGCGAGAAGCGGGACCTCGGTGCTGTCGCCGCGTTGATGCTGGCGAGCATCGTGAAGCCGATCACGGCCCAGGCCGTCAAGCGCATATCCGAGCAGCTCCTCAACCCGGAGAGCACCTCGTTCCGGGACGCCGTCGAGAAGGTGCGCGCCCGGCGCGAGGCGGGGAAGGGGACCGCCGCAGAGCCGGCAAGGCCGCCCGAGCCGAAGCCAGCGCGCGGTCGCTGACCAGCCGAGCAACCGGCTCGGCCATTTACTCATCCGTGGACTGCCGGGCCCGCTCCGGCCCCGGAGACTCGATCGCAGGCGCCCTCGCATAGCCTGGAGCGGCTAATCCCAACCGCGACCAAAGCCTTCGTCAGGCGCGAGCTGCGCCTCGTAGTCCCTGGATGACTGCCTGGCCTGGTTCCGGGTACTTCAGGGCCAGATACACTCCCCCCGGGCGAGTGGCGAAATGGCAGACGCGCCGGCTTTAGGAGCCGGTGCCCCGAAAGGGGCGTGTCGGTTCGAGTCCGACCTCGCCTACCAGTCCCGAGGGATCAATTGCGCCTCGTGGTCGGAGCCCTGCTCGTGCTCGCGATAGGCGCCTGTGTTGACCCGTTCGGCAACCTGCCCGACGGCGTCCAGATCGACGGCATCGTTGTCGGGCCGCAGGTGGATTGCGGCGTGACCAGCTGCACCCGGGTCGTCGACTGTGCGGAGATGCAGGAGTTCCGCAAGGTGGCGCCGTTTCAACCGTCGTGTTCGAGCTGATGGACGGCACCCGCCGCGCCACCCAGGTCTCCGATACGGACAGCTGCCGCTGAGCGCCCACCCACGCCCGCCCCGAGCGTGAGCCCGCCCTATACTTCCCCGGCGATGAACGTCACGGCAACCCCCGTCCCGAAGAGCTCGGTCAAGCTCGAGATCGAGCTGCCCCCCGAGCGCCTCAACCAGGCCATCACCGAGGCCGTCCGCCACCTGTCCCGCCGGACGCGCGTCCCCGGGTTCCGCCCCGGCAAGGCGCCGCGCGGAGTCCTCGAGGCCGTCCTCGGCCCCGGCGCGGTCCTCGACGAAGCCGTTGAGCATCTCGTCCAGGACGCCTACCGGAAGGCCCTGATCGAGAAGGAGATCCTCCCGCTCGCCAACGCCGACGTCGACGTCGTGCAGGCGGAGGAGGGGAAGCCGGTCATCTTCACGGCGACGGTGCCGGTGCGCCCGGAGGTGACGCTCGGTGACTACCGGGACTTCAACTTCCGTCCTGAGATCGAGAAGATCGACGAGACGAAGGTCGGCACGGTGCTCGACGAGCTGCGCGACCAGCACGCCAGCCTCGCCCCGGTCGAGGACCGCGGTGCGCGCAAGGGCGACTACGCCGTCATCGGCTTTGCGGGGACGAAGGACGGCACGCCGTTCGAGGGCGGATCGAGCGAGCGGATGCCGCTGATCCTCGGCGAGGAGCGGCTGATCCCCGGCTTCGAGGCGCAGCTCGAAGGCCTCAAGGTCGGCGACTCCGTCGAGTTCGACATCACGTTTCCGGACGATTACGCGGAGCCGACGCTCGCGGGTCAGCCGGTCCAGTTCAAGGCGGAGCTCAAGGAGCTCCGCGAGAAGGTCCTGCCCGAGGCGGACGACGACTTCGCCCGGTCGATGGGCGACTTCGACGATCTTGCCGCGCTCCGCAAAGAGTTGAAGGCGCGCCTCGAGCGAAACGCCCTCGACAAGGCCCGCCACGAGTTCGCCGACAGGATCATCGAGTACGCCGTCGCTAACTCGACGCTCGATCTGCCTGATGTCCTGGTCGACCAGGAAGTCGAGGTAATGCATGACGAGTTCCGCTCCTCGCTCGCCCGCCAGGGGATCACAGAGGAGGCGTACCTCAAGGTCGTCGAGAAGACCGAGGCGGACATGCACGCGGACTTCCGCCCGAAGGCCGAGCAGCGGGTCAAGGTGCTGCTCGTGCTGACGAAGATCGGCGACGCGGAAGAGATCGGGGTTCCGGAGGCGGACGTCGACGCGGAGGTTGAGCGGGGCCGCGGGCGCTACGCGCGGGACGCGAAGCTGATCCGCTACTTCGAGTCGGAGCGTGGCCGCAACTTCATCCGCAGCACGCTCCGGCGCAGCCGCGTCGTCGAGCGCCTCGTCGACGACTGGCTGGCGGCCCACCCGGACCATCCGGCGCTGCCGCACGCCGAGGCTGCCGCCGGGCCCACAGCAGAGTTGTCCGATGTCACCGAATCGGCCA
>JBBDZZ010000016.1:0-8002 GCA_040899885.1 Chloroflexota bacterium
GCTTAATCTGACGCGTCGCGGTCCCAACGGCCGTGCCGTGTAAGGTTTCCGGCGTGGCACTCATCTCCCTCGACGCGCTGACGAAGCGCTACGGCTCGATCACCGCGCTCGACGGGCTGACCCTCGAAATCGAGCCGGGCATCGTGGGGCTCGTAGGATCCAACGGGGCCGGCAAAAGCACGCTGCTCAAGGTGCTCCTTGGGCTGCTCGAGCCGACGAGCGGCCGGGCGACGGTCTTCGACCTCGACGTGCGGACCCACGGCACAGAGATCCGCCAGTTCGTCGGCTACATGCCGGAGCACGACGCCCTGCCGCCCGACTCGTCGGCGACGGATCTCGTCGCCCACCTCGCGGAGATGTCGGGCCTGCCGGCGGTCGCCGCCCGCGAGCGCACCGCAGAGGTGCTCCGGCACGTCGGGCTCTACGAGGAGCGGTACCGCGCGATCGGGGGCTATTCGACCGGCATGCGCCAGCGGGTGAAGCTTGCCCAGGCGCTGGTCCACGACCCGCGGCTACTCCTGCTTGACGAGCCGACGAACGGCCTCGACCCGGCCGGGCGCGACGAGATGCTCGACCTCGTCCGGCGGACCGGGGCGGAGTTCGGGATGACCGTGGTCGTCGCGAGTCACCTGCTCGGAGAGATCGAGCGGGTCTGTGATTTCCTCGTCGCGATCGAAGGCGGCAAGCTCCTGCGGGCGGCCCCGCTTGGATCGTTCACCGAGCGCACGGGCGTCCTCGCCGTCGAGGTCGAGGACCGGGCGGAGGACCTGGCGGCCGCCCTCGTCGGGCGCGGCCTCGAGGCGCGCGCGGCATCGTCGCACCTGGTCCTCGTGGCGCTCAACGACGACCGGCCATATGACATCGTGCGCGACCTCGTCGCCGAGCTCGGGCTGCCGCTCATCCGCCTCGAACAGCGCCGCCACAGCCTAGAGGACCTGTTCCGCGACGACCCGTCGGAGACGGCGGCGTGACCGCGTCCAGGGCGGCGTCCAGCGCGACCGGCAGCATCTACGACCTCGGCTACCGCGGGTACGACGGCCCGCGCCTTGGACGCCGCCACGCGGTCCGCGCGCTGTTCGCCCACAGCCTGAGAGTCAGCTACGGAATCGGCCGGGGCGGCCGCGCGAAGATCGCGCCGATCGTCCTCGGCGGGATCGCGATCATCCCCGCGATCGTCGGCATCGGGGTTCTCGCCCTCGCCCGCCAGATGGGCGCTCCGGGCGGCGTCGTCGAGGAGGCGTCGCCGATCCAGCACAACACGTACTTCGGGATTATCGCCACGCTCGTGATGCTGTTCTGCGCGGCGCAGGTGCCCGAAGTCCTCGGCCGCGACCAGCGTTACAACTTGTTGTCGCTGTACTTCTCGCGCGCCCTGCGCCGCGAGGACTACGCCGTGGCCCGCCTGGCCGGCGTCGTCGCCGCGATCCTCGTGTTTGTCCTCCTGCCCCAGACGATCATCTTTCTCGGGCTCGTGCTGTCCGCCCCGGACGTCGCGGCGGAGTTCGGCAAGGAACTGGCGTTCGTCCCGCCGATCCTCGCCCAGGGGGCCCTCATCAGCGTGCTCCTCGGCTCCGTGTCCGCGGCGATTGCCTCGTTCACGCCCCGTCGTCTCTATGCCACGACCGCGATCATCGTCGTCCTCGCCGTCGTGCCGGTCGTCGGTGGGATCCTCGTCAGTCTCGACGCGCCGGCGCTCGCCAGGTTCGTCGCACTGGCCAGCCCGATGGACATCCTGGAGGCGACGAACGCGATCCTGTTCGACACGAGCTCCGGCAGCGACGTCATCACCGAGGCCGGCCTGCCCGACCTGGCGTACTTCGCGGCGGCTGCGCTTATCAGCGCGGCGGCGATCGCGATCCTTGTTCGTCGATTCCGGAAGATCGCCGCGTGACGGTCGCGCCGCCGACCTCCACGCCGGGCAGCTCCGTCGTGGAGGTCGATCACGTCTCGCGCTGGTACGGCAACGTCGTCGCCGTCAACGACATCTCGTTCTCTCTTCGGCCCGGTGTGACCGGCCTGCTCGGGCCGAACGGCGCCGGGAAGTCGACCCTGCTCCACATGCTCGCGGGGCTGCTCCGACCATCTTCCGGCCGGGTCAACGTCTTCGGCCAGACGGTCTGGCGGAACCCCGGGCTCTACGCGCGGATTGGGTTGGTTCCGGAGCGCGAGGCCGTCTACTCGTTCCTGACCGGACGTGAGTTCGTGATGCTGAACGCACGGCTGCAGCGCATGCCCGACGCCGACCGCGCGACGGCTGCAGCGATCCGGACGGTCGACCTCGAGGGCGCCGCGGACCGCGCCATCGGCACGTACTCCAAGGGCATGCGCCAGCGGGCGAAGATCGCCGGAGCCCTCGTCCACGATCCACAGATCCTCCTGCTCGACGAGCCGTTCAATGGCATGGACCCGCGCCAGCGCCTGCACATGATCGCCCTGCTCCGAACGATGGCCGCGGAGGGGCGGACGATCCTGTTCTCATCCCACATCCTCGAGGAGGTCGAGCGCCTCGCCGACTCGATCCTCGTGCTCTTCGCGGGCCGCCTCGCGGCATCCGGCAGCTTCCGCGAGATCCGGCGGCTCATGACCGACCGGCCGCACACGTTCCATGTCCGCTCGTCGGACGATCGCCGTCTCGCGGCAGCGCTCGTGGGCGAGACCGCCGTGTTCGGGATCGACCTGTCGAGCGGTCGACTGGCCGTCTCGTCGTCCGAATTCGGAGCGTTCACCCGGCTTCTCCCGCGGGTCGCCCGGGACGCCCGGATCACGCTCCTCGAGGTCACCCCGACCGACGACTCGCTCGAGAGCGTGTTCGCGTACCTGGTCCGCCGATGACGGTCTTCGCGACGATCGTCGAGCTGACACTGCGGGCGCTCCTGGGGCGGCGACGGACGGTGCTGCTCGTACTTCTAGCCGCTCTTCCGGTGCTCGTGGCCCTGCTCGCGCGGGTCAGCGGCCGAACGCCCGAGGAGGCGACGCTGTTCGATGCAATGGTGAGGACCGTCCTCCCGCTCGTGGCGCTTGTATTCGGCACCTCTGCCCTGGGCAGCGAGCTCGAGGACGGGACGGCGGTGTACATCCTCGCCAAGCCCATCCGACGGGCGCAGGTGATCCTCGCCAAGGCCGGGGTGGCCGGATCGCTCACCGGCGGCCTGGTCGTCGCCTCGACGCTTGGGTCGGGGATCCTCGCGGGCGGGACCCTGGCCACCACCGTCGGGTTCGCGGTCGCCGCCGCGGTCGCCGCGTTCGCCTACGTTGTGCTGTTCCTCGCCGCCAGCGTGTTCACGGGCCGGGCCCTCATCCTCGGCCTCATCTACACGCTCGTCTGGGAGGGTGCGCTGGCCGGGATCCTCGAGGGGACGAGGCAGTTCAGCATCCGTGAGGCGACTCTCTCGCTGGCTGCGGCCCTCGCGCCGGCGGGGAGCGGGATCCAGGGGGGACTCGAGCTCGGCGGGGCGGTGGGGCTGGTCGCGGTCGTCATCGCGGGTGGGCTGGCACTCGCGATATGGCGGCTGGCCGGCTGGGAGGTCCGCGGCTCCGACTGAGCTCGACGCGGCTGGACCACGGTTGACGCCGCTCGACGACCGGGCGATCCTATCGCAACAGGTTGCAACAAGCAGCCGAGGGGAGCCCGTTCGTGCCTGATCCCAGCCAGCTGTTCGTCGCGCTGCTGGCGGCCGTGGCCGCGGCCGGCGGTATCCAGCTGCTTTGGACGGGTCTGCTGCTCGGAATCCGGCACGGCTTCGACTGGGACCACATCGCCGCGATCACGGACATCACCTCCACGACCGCCGCGGCCGAGGCCGGCACCCACGCCCACGCGAAGCAGCACGAGCTGGTCGGCCACGTGCACGTCCACGACCACGGCGGAGAGGCCGAGCGGCGGGCGCACGATGCCGGTCCCGGGGCGGCGACCGCGACGCTCGCGCTCGCCGGGCCGGACGTGGCTCCCGGCCGGTTCGTCGCGGACCAGCGGCAGGCGATCTTCCTCGGCACGCTGTACGCCCTCGGACACGCCGCCGTCGTCGCGGTCCTCGGAACCGTCGCCATCCTGGTCGGTGCCAGCCTGCCGGACTGGATCGACCCGATCATGGGCCGGGTCGTGGGGCTGACCCTCCTCATCCTCGGCGTATGGGTCTTCTTTTCGCTCTACCAGTATGTCCGTCACGGCTCCGAGTTCCGGATGCGAAGCCGCTGGATGCTCGTCTTCGACGGCATTCGCTACGCCTGGCGGCGGTTCCAGGCGCGGCTCCACGGCCACGAGCATGTCGATCCGATCGAGATGAGCTCGTACGGCGCCCGGACCGCGTTCGGGGTCGGGATGATCCACGGGATCGGGGCCGAGACGGCGACCCAGGCCCTGCTCATCGCCGGCGTCGGCGGTGCGGCCGGCCAGGGCCTCGCGATCCCGATGCTCCTCGCGTTCATCGTCGGGCTCGTGATCTCGAACACCCTCATTGTCGTCCTCACCGCGACGGGGTTTGTGGCCAGCCAGCTCCGGCAGCGGCTGTACGTCGTCATCGGGGTGTTCGCCGGGCTCTTCAGCGTCGTCGTCGGCACGGTGTTCCTGCTCGGCTGGGAAGGTGGATTGCCGGACCTCGAGCGGTTCCTCGGGTCCGTCGGAAGGTGATGGCGACGGCCGGCTGGGACTCGGTCCGGGAGCGGCTCCGGGCGCGCGGCCTGCGCTGGACGCCCCAGCGCCGCAACCTGGTCGAGGTCCTCTCGCGGACCGACGGCCACGTCACCGCCAGCGAGCTCGTCGAGCGCTGCCGGACGATCGACCCGGCCACGACCCCGTCGACGGTCTATCGGACGCTCGACGTCCTCGAGGACCTCGGGCTCGTCCGCCACGGCCATGGGGCCGACGGCCGCGAGGAGTTCCACGTCCTGCCGGAGGCCGAGCACGGCCACCTCCACTGCGAGGGTTGCGGGCAGACCCGCGAGATCGAGGCGGCCGACGCCGCGCCCCTCGTCCGGGCGCTCAGGGCCCGCCACGGCTTCGAGGTCGACCTCTCCCACGTCACGATCGTGGGGCGCTGCGCGGCCTGCGGCAGGGAGGGCTGAACCGGAGGGACCATCGGGCAGCCGGACCAACGGGCCGTTGCGGAGCCTCCGGGTGGCCCGCCAGTCTGGGACCGGCGCCGGTGGAGGCCGTCGCCCGACGCTCGCGTGCGTCGCTCAGCTCGGAGCACGGGACTGCCATGGCCATCGAGTTCGTCGGCTTCACAGACGTCTGCCGGATCTCAGGGGCGATCTCGCTCGCCGACGATCGGCTGAGCGACATGCTCAACTCGGTCGCCCGGATCGTCGTCCGCAACGCCGACGTCGAGGAGATCGGCGGCGGACGGATGGAGCGGCTCGACGTGACGGTCCCGACGGGCGACTTCCTGGCGGTCGCGGCCAGCGGCCGGCGGGGGCTCGAGAGCCAGCGACGCCGGACCCTCAAGCGGCGGGTCCGGATGGGCCTCGGCCGGTACAGCGTCAGCGGCTATCTCCACGTCCTCGAGTCCGCCCATACGGAGTCGCTCCACGGACGGCTGGACGCCCTGCTCGTCGGCCGCGACCTGCTCGTGCCGCTGACCGAGGCCACGATCGGCTACGACGGGAACGGCGAGAACCGCGAAGAGTCGTGGGAGACGATCCTCATCAACCGCTCGCGGGTCGCCTGGATCGAGGCGGCGGACGACGAACAGGAACCCCCGGACGGCACAGATCCCGAGGCGCGTGACGCGGCGATCCGGTCGCGCTTCGTCAAGGACTTCACCGGATCGGTCGCCGACTAGGCCGGTCCGTCAACCCTCGACGATCGGCACCCCGAGGACGTTGAACCCGCCGTCGACGTAGAGGATCTCGCCGGTCACCGCACTCGACAGGTCGCTCGCGAGGAACAGCGCGCTCTTCCCGACATCCTCGGGGGTGATGCTCGCCCGGAGTGGAGACACCTCGGCGAAAGATCCGTACAGCTTCTTGAAGCCGGCGATGCCGGCCGCGGAGAGCGTTCGCACCGGGCCCGCGCTGATCGCATTCATCCGGATCCCGTCCGGTCCGAGATCGGCCGCGAGGTACCGCACGGACGCCTCGAGGGCCGCCTTCGCAACGCCCATCACGTTGTAATGGCTGACGACCTTCTCCGCGCCGTAGTAGGTCAGCGTCAGCACCGACGACCCCCGATGGAGGAGCGGCCTTGCCGCGCGGACGAGCGCGACGAGGGAGTAGGCGGACACGTCGAGTGCCAACGCGAAGCCTTCGCGGGACGTGTCGACGAACGATCCATCGAGGTCCTCGCGTCGCGCGAACGCGAGCGCGTGGACGAGGACGTCGAGATCGCCGTGGGCGGCGCGCCATTTCTCCATGACCGCCCGGATCTGCTCGTCCGACTGGACGTCGCACGCCTCGACGAACGTCGCCCCGATCGAGGCGGCGAGCGGGCGGACCCGTTTCTCGATGAGGCTCTCGATCGAGGAGAAGCCGACGATCGCGCCCTCGTCGTGCAGCGCCCGGGCGATCCCCCAGGCGATCGAGTGATCGTTGGCGACCCCGAAGATCAGGGCCTTCTTCCCGTCGAGCAATCCCATCGGTCCTCCTCGCGCGGCGCGAGCATAGCCGACGGGCCGGTCGCGCTGGATCAGCCGGGGCGCGTCACCCGAACGTCGTCGAAGGCGGCTTCGACGAGGCCGTCCGGGCCACCGTCGGTGGCGGAGAAGCGAAGCGTGATCTGCTGGCCGGCCCACGGATCGAGCAGCACCGACGCGTTGCGCCAGGCCCCATCCCGGTCGACGGACGCGCCCTGGACCAGGTGGACGGTCGTCGCCGTGCCGTCGGCCGCGACCACCTCGACCCGCAGCTCGTCGGCCGCTGTCGCCGAGGCGTAGTGGGCGAAGGTCCAGCGGAACGTGAGCTTCTGCCCGGCCGCTGCCGGCAGCGTGATTGCCGGCGAGACCGCTGTCGTCCGACCTCCGTCGAGATCGTTAGCCGATGTCGACGTCCCCGCGAGGAGGCCGGTTGCGAATGCGGATTGGCCGGTGGGCGCGGCGGTCAGCTGGCGAGGTCCCAGGTAGCTCGTCGCCCGAGGGACGCCACGCTGCCACCCGCCGACGGTCGCCGTGTCGGTGCCGTCGGGATTCACCCGCCAGCCCTTCGTGACCTCGAGGTCGTCGTCGTAGGCGCCGCAGCGGGCCGCCGTGGTGGCCGCTCCGAGGACCGAGAGCGGACACCACGCCCGCTCCGCCAGGTAGAGGACCGCCTCCCGGTTGCGGCCCGTCTCCGCGGCGATCATCGAGTCGTCCGGGTAGTCCCGGACCGACAGCTCGAACGTGTACGAGAAGATCCGGTACCTCCCGTACGCGTAGTCGCGGGTCGTGCCGGACGTGATGTACAGGTCGCTCGCCTGCTGCGGCCGATAGCCGTTCGTCGCGGCCATCGCCTTGCCGATCTTCATCAGGGCCGTGTGATCGTTCGGCGTCATGTCGCCGGGCCGGTCGGTCATCGTGTACCCGTACGGCCACATGACGAGCCGGCCGGCTTCGTGGAACGTGATGTGGGTGCGGATCTGCTGACGGCCGTCGATGACCCGGCTGGCGAGGAAGTCGCGCATCGCCCGCGTCTCCGGGGCGGAGAAGGCCTTCGGCCCGCGGTACGTGATCGCTTGCGGGTTCGTGCTCGTCCGGCCGCCGCCGCCCCAGCGGTAGTCGAAGTTCCGGTTGAGGTCCGTTCCAATGTACGGCGAACCCGGCGTAGGCTGCCGGTTCTTGCGCCAGTAGTGGAACCGCCGGCCCGCGATGTCGTACTCGGCCCCGTCGGGATTGACGAGGAACACGATCCAGATCTCGCGGGTGTCGACGATGCTCGTGATCCGGGGGTCCGTCCCGTAGCCGTCGGCGTACCAGTGGAGGATCCGCAGGGCCAGCTCCACGCTCATGTGCTCGTCCGCGTGGGTGCCTCCGTCGTACAGGACCTCCGGCTCGTTCTCGTCGACCCCGACGTTGTCGGAGATCTTCGCCGCCCA
>JBBDZZ010000017.1:0-7962 GCA_040899885.1 Chloroflexota bacterium
ACTTGTAGCGGGCGTAGAGCGGGGCGACGAAGTCGTAGCCGCCCTTGAGGATCGGCCCGGCGAGGAGCTCGATCCACTCCGGCACGATCGAGCGCAGGTCCGAGTCGACGACGACGAGTGCCTGGACCTCGAGAGCCGCCGCGATCTCGAAGATCGTGCGGAGCGCGGCGCCCTTGCCGCCGGTGCCGTCGATCTCCGGGTACGTGAGGCTGACCCGATCAAGCCGGTTCGTGGGCCGAACGAGGAGGATCTGCTCGACGTAATCCGGCGGCTCGGTGTCGACGACGACTCGCTGGGTGCCGTCCGGCGAGCCGGCGTCCGAGTTCACGAGAACGGGCTTGAGGTCCGGAAAGTACTGGACGAGCCCCGCCTGCGCCGCGCGGACGACGTAGCCGATCGTCGCGGCGTTCTTGAAGCTCGGGATTCCGACCATGATGTCGGCCCGACCCAGCCGCGAAATCTCGTCACGGATGGCCGGCGTGAGCACGCTCGAGGGCACCAGCCCACCGTACCATTCCCGCACCCAACGCGCGTCAGGCCCGCTGAATCGCGGCCGTCGCCCAGTCCTCGTTCGTCATGCCCGGCCGGTAGCGGCTGTTGGCGTCCTTGAACGCCACGGCGCGGAACCCGATGTTGCGCCACGTCCCGAGCCAGACGTTGACCGGCGGGCGGACATGGATGCCCCGCCGGACGAGCGTACCCTCGACCAGGACCGCGTCGAGCAGTCGCTTGCGCTCGAGCAGCGGGACGTCGAGGAGGACCTGGTCATCGAGCATCAGCAGATCGACTGCCACGAAGCGAACATCATCGTGAGCGGACAGCGTCGGCTCCCTGGTAGCCTCGACCTCCGCGGTCGCCTCGGCCGCTCGGTCGCGACCGCCGCCACCGAGAAACAGGCGGCGGGTCATGAACCCGGGCGTGGGCGTTTCCGGGCGTGGGCCCGCGGCGACGCCCGCGCCGTCGCGCGCCGCGTCGGTCGTGAGGTAGCCGTCGAGGATGGCGCCGTCCGCCTGGACGGCCCCGGCTAGCGCCTCGACCGTGGCCGGCCAGTCCTGCTGGGGCGCACCGTCGATGTCGACGAACTCCACGCTCCGCCCGGCCACGTGGGCGAGAACCCGGATGCCGGACCAGAGCGGCTCGACGATGGGATCGCGAACCTGTCGCGTCGCCCTGCGCCCAAAGGCCTGGGGACGCCACGTCCGGCGGTCGCGGGGATCGTCGATCATCGACCGATCGTACATCGGTTGGCCATGCGCCCCCCCTATCATCGGCGGGTGACGAGCAGCGGTTCGCCCGGCGTCGCATCCCGGCCGCGGCGCGGCGGACTGGGCGGGCTGACGCCGTCGGGCCGCGCGATCGTGCCAGCATCCTGGGCGCTGTACGACTTTGCCAACACGATCTTCTCGTTCGCGGTCGTGTCCGGTGCCATCGGGCTGTGGCTGGCCAATCCGGATCGGCTCGGTCAGCAGTGGGGCAACTTCTATCTGGGTTGCGCGGTCGCGGTCAGCGTCGGGCTCAACGCGCTCGTGTCGCCGGTCCTGGGCGCCCTCAGCGACCGCGGCGGCCGGCGGCTCCCGTTCCTGCTCTTCTTCACGATTCTGTGCATCGTCCCGACCGCGTTCATCGGGTTCAGCCCCGTCGCCATCGGCCTCGTCCTGTTCACCATCGCGAACTTCGCCTACCAGGCGGCACTCATCTACTACGACGCCACGCTCAAGACGGTGAGCCTGCCCGAAACGCGCGGCCGCCTGTCGGGGATCGGCGTGGGCATCGGCTACTGCGGGACGATCTTCGTGGCCGCGATCCTGATTCTCCTGGGCGTGCCGGTCGAAGGGCGCTTCTTCGTTGCGGCGCTGCTGTTCGCTCTGTTCGCGATCCCGATCTTCCTGTTCGTCCGCGAATCCGGCTCGGTGGCGCGGATCAGGGCGAGCGACATCAGCGGGTCGTGGTCGCAGCTGCGGACGACGATCCGGAACGCCCGCGAGGTGCCCGGTCTCGGTCGCTTCCTCCTCAGTCGCTTCTTCTATTCCGACGCGGTGAACACGATCATCACGGTGATGACGGTCGTGGCGGTCTACGCCAAGGGAATGACCGACCAGGAGTCGCTGCTCGTGTTGCTGATCCTCGCCGTCGTGGCAGTCGTCGCGAGCTTCGGCTGGGGCAGGTTGGTCGACCGGTGGGGCCCGAAGCGGACGCTCATGATGGTGCTCGCCTCTTGGGCGATCGGGCTCGTCGTGGGCGCGCTGTCACTCGGCATCGACGGGCCGATCGGGATGGCGATGTTCCTTGGGGCAGGCGCCGTCCTCGGCAGTGGCCTGGGCGGCGTGCAGGTCGCCGACCGCGTGCTGATGGTGCGGCTGACTCCGCCGGCGCGACTCGGCGAGTTCTTCGGGCTGTATGGCCTGGTGGGCAAGGGCTCGCAGGTGATCGGCTCCGCGCTTTACGGGGTGACGCTCCTCCTGCTCGTCGTGCCGCTGGGGCGCGGCGCATACCAGGCCGCCGTCCTCAGCCTGCTGGTAACGATGCTGATCGGCGTCTGGATCCTCCGACCGGTGAGCGATGAATGGGCGGGCTCCGGCGAGGCTCCCGTCGCCGTCGTCCCGCCGGAGCGCCTCGCCCCGATGTCGGCCCCGATCGAGCCGCGTTAGCGTGGCGCGCGGCTCAGACCGCGTCGATCGCCGCCTCGAGGTCGTCGCCGAACGACTCCCAGCACAGGATCGAGCCGTCCTCGTCGAGCCGGCCCGCGTACCAGGCCCCATCCTCGACCTGGACGAGGCAGACGCCGCCGCCGAAGCCGACGATGACCGCCGGCTCGAGCTCGACCGGTTCGCCGGTGCCGCGCAGCCAGACCGAACGCTCGAGGTCGAGCAGCCGCGCCTCGGGATCGTTCGAGGCCTCGGCGACCCGCTCGATCGTCCAGCCGTCCGGAAGTCGTCCCCGCGCCATCGCGATCAGGCCTCGCCGTAGCCGGTGGGGTTGGCTCGCCGCCATGCCCAGGCGGAGCCGATGATCTCCTCGAGCGTGGGTCGCTGCGGCCGCCAGCCAAGCACCTCGGCGGCCTTGGTGGCCGACGCGACGAGGATCGGCGGATCGCCGGGCCGCCGCGGCCCGACCCGGTGCGGGACCGGCCGGCCGACGAGCGATTCGGTCGCGTCGAGGACCTGGCGGACGCTGAACCCCCCGCCGTTGCCGAGATTGCAGACGAGCATCGCGGTTCCGGCTGAGGGATCCGTCCGGGCGTCGCCGGGCGCCGTCGCGTCGAGGGCGAGGACGTGGGCATCGGCGAGATCGGCGACGTGGATGTAGTCGCGGATGCACGTCCCGTCGGGAGTCGGGTAGTCGTCGCCGAAGATCGTCACCGGGTCTCCACCCTCGGTCGCCGCGAGCACGTTCGGGATGAGGTGGGTCTCGGGATCGTGGACCTCGCCATTACGCTGCGTCGCGCCGGCGACGTTGAAGTAGCGCAGGCTGACGGCCCGTAGCCCGTACCCGGCGCCGTACCACCCGAGCGCCGCCTCGAATGTCCGCTTCGTCTCGCCGTACGGGTTGATCGGGCGGAGCGGCGCGTCTTCGGTCACGTGCGCCGATTCGGGTGCGCCGTAGACCGCCGCCGTCGAGCTGAACACGATTCGGTTCGTGCCGGCGTCCCGAACCGCCTCCAGCAGCGCGATTCCGCCGGCAACATTGTCGCGGTAGTAGCGGCCGGGATCGCGCAGCGACTCGGCAACGAGGGACCGGGCGGCACAGTGGAGGACCGCGTCGATCCGCTCGTCGCGCAGGATGGCGGTCACGGCTCCCTTGTCGCCGTACGAGCCGGTGACGAGCCGGGCGCCGTCGGCGACGCCCGCGCGATGCCCGGTCGACAGGTCGTCAAGAACCACGACCTCGTGGCCCGCTCCCGTGAGCGCCTCGACCGACACCGACCCGACATAACCCGCGCCGCCCGTTA
Source organism: Chloroflexota bacterium (assembly GCA_040899885.1). Taxonomy (GTDB): domain Bacteria; phylum Chloroflexota; class Limnocylindria; order Limnocylindrales; family CSP1-4; genus JACDAV01. The sequence goes on from JBBDZZ010000017.1 coordinate 3,950, forward strand.
CCAGGACCCGCATGAGCTCCCCTGTCTAGCCCGTTTCCCCCGGGTGATGTTGACACGCCAGGCCGCAAGGCCGAGCGTCAGCCGCGGCGCCGGCCGAGCAGCCGGCGGATGGGGCTCCCCGATTGACGGCCCCGCGGATCCGGCGATTCGGGGGTGCTCTCGGGGACCGGTGGGCCGAGCGGGATGCCGGCCTCGTCTGGCGAGCCCGGGGCGGTGCCGCCCTCGTCCGTAACCGCGAACGGTGAGACCAGCGGTCCCTCCGGGTCGGGCGGGAGCGTCTCGCCGCGGTACGCGATCACCTCCGTCAGTCGCTGGGCGAGACGGCGTGCCGCGTCGTTCTCCGGGTCGATCGCCAGCGCCCCCTGGGCAAACGTGTAGGCGAGACGGTTGTCGCCCCGCTCGAGGGCGACACGCGCCAGACCCACGACCGCGATCGCGTTCCGCCGGTCGGCCTCGACCGCCTGCCAGTACAGGCGCTCCGCCTGGTCGATCATGCCAACCGCAAGCGCCCGCTCCGCCTGGAGCATCAACTCGATCATGGCTCGACGTCCACGAGGGATCGGGCCAGCAGGAGGAGGGTCGGCCGGTCGTTGAGCGCCGGATCGGCGATCACCCTCTCGACGAGCTCGTCAAGGACGCGGCCGATCGTCGGCCCGGGCCGGAGTCCCAGCTCCGCGATGAGGTCGTCGCCGTCGACGACGAGGCCCGCCCTGTCGAGTGCGACGTCGGCCGCGAGCTGTTCCTCGACACGGCGCCGGAGTTCGGCGAGTCCCGCGGCGTCCGAAGGCACGCCGCTCCCGACGTTGTCCGCGGCGCGCAGCTCGAACAGCTCGTCGAGCGCGGGCCGGCCGATCTTGCCGATGAACCGGCGGACCGCCGTGTCACTCCAGCCGTCGTCGTACGTGAACATGTGGTGGCGGACGAGCGCGACGACGCGGTCGGTCACGGCACGCGGGTAGCGCAGCCGCTCGAGGAATGTCGCGGCCAGCTCCGCTCCAACCTTGTCGTGGCCATAGAAATGCCCGTCGGCCGCGGTCGCCGGCTTGCCGAGATCGTGAAGCAATGCAGCGAGCCGGACGACCGGCCGCGACGCCGGCACGGCGTCGACGGACCGCAGCGTGTGGTCCCACAGGTCCTCGCCCGCGACCTTGTTCTGGGACAGGCCCCGCTGCGCGGCCAGCTCGGGCGCTACGTGGTCGAGAACTCCGGTCTTGGCCAGGAGGCGCAGCCCGGCCGACGGCTTGGGCATGGCCAGCAGCTTGTCCAGCTCGGCCGCGATCCGCTCCCCGGACAAGTGGCGAACCAGCTCGGCCCGGGCCTCGAGCGCAGCCCGTGTCGCCGGTTCGATCGCGAGCTCGAGAGTCGCTGCCAGCCGGACGGCGCGGACGATCCGCAGGGCGTCCTCTTCGAGGCGCTTGACCGGGTCGCCGACGGCGCGGATGAGACGGCCGGCAACGTCGGCGCGTCCGCCGTACGGGTCGACCAGGCGCGGCTCCGGCCGCGCACCGGCGCCCGCCGAGTCCGGCGCGGGGGCGCCCCAGGCCATCGCGTTGACGGTGAAGTCGCGGCGGGCGAGATCGACCTCGATCGAATCACCGAATTCGATTCGGTGGGGCCGCCGGAAGTCCGCGTAATCGTGGTCTGACCGGAACGTCGTGACCTGGTAGATCTGGTCATCCCGCCGGACGGCCACCGTCCCGAACCGGTTCTCGTACACAGCCCCCGGGAAGATCTCGACGGTCCGTTCGGGGCGCGCGTCGGTGGCGAGGTCCCAGTCGGCGGCCGGCCGGCCGAGGAGCGCGTCGCGCAATGACCCGCCGACGACGTAGCCGGCGTGGCCCGCGCGCCACAGCCCCTCGAGCAGCTCGACGACGGGCGGCGGGATCGCGGAGCCAGGGTCTATCGTGGCCGGACCTCCGGTCGTGCCCGCAACGGCGGGCGGCTCGGGAGGTCCGTCCATCGTTCGGGGCGGCGTCAGTTGCGACCCAGGAACAGGTATGTCCGCCAGGCCTCGTTGCGCTCGTCGGCCAGGTACGGCGTGAACAGCGAGTAGACGTCGCTGCGTGGTTCGAAGGGCGGCCGAATCAGGCGAAGACGGACCTCGTCGAGCGTCTTGCCACCCTTGCGGTGGTTGCACGTCTTGCAGGCGGTGACGAGGTTCTCCCACGTGTGTCCTCCGCCGCGATGACGCGGCACGACGTGGTCGAGCGTGAGGTCGTGAGTCTGCCGTCCGCAGTACTGGCAGGTGTGGCGGTCGCGGGAGAACACCTCCCGGCGGGTCAGCTTGACCCGCGGCCGCGGCCGCTTGATCTGGTAGCGGATGCGAATGATCGAGGGCGCGCGGTACTCGGTCCGCGGCGTCCGGATCACCTGGTGGTCGTACTCGATCACTTCCGCCTTCTCCCCGAAGACGAGGCGAAAGGCGCGGGGCAGGTTGCAGACGTTGAGCGGCTCGTAGTTCTGGTTCAGCACGAGCACAACGCCGTCCATGGTGGGCGGATGGTATCAGCAGCGCGTTCGGGATGAGCGTGGCCCCGGTCAGCTCGCCGGGGGCTCGGCTCGGCCGGTCGGCGAGCCCGTCGCGGGGTCCCAGCCGCCCGCCTGGCCGACCTTCGTGGCGAGCGGCCGGCCGAGCGTGGCGGCGATGAACCCGGCCGCCTCGAGCACGCCGTCGAGGCGCACCCCATGGTCGTATCCGAGACCATCGAGGAGGTAGACCAGGTCCTCCGTCGCGAGGTTGCCGGCCGCGCCCGGAGCGTAGGGGCAGCCGCCTATCCCACCGGCGGACGAATCGAAGCATCGGACGCCGGCCGCGAGGCCCGCTACGACGTTGGCGAGCGCTGTTCCCCGGGTGTCGTGGAAGTGAAAGGCGATCCGGTCGAGTGGAATGCCACGCTCAAGAGCGAGGGAGACGATGGCACCGACCTGGGGCGGCACGCCGACCCCGATCGTGTCCCCGAAGCAGACCTCGTCCACGCCGATCTCGAGCAGCCGGATCCCGACGTCGACGGCCTGCGCCGGCTCCACTCGGCCGGTGTACGGGCAGCCGAATGCCGTCGAGACGTAGCCGCGCCGCCACCAGCCCAGCTCTCCCGCCCGGGCAAGGACCGGCGCGAAGGTGGCGAGCGACGCGGCCACGGACTGGCCGATGTTCCGCCGCGTGAATTCGTCGGTCGCCGCCGTGAACACGGCCAGCGCATCCGCGCCGGCAGCCTCCGCCCGTTCGAAGCCGCGCATGTTCGGGACGAGGACGAGGTAACGGACGCCGTCCGCCCGGCGGAGCGCGCGAAGGAGCTCGTCCGCGTCGGCGAGCTGGGGGATCGCCCGCGGCGCGACGAAGCTCGTGGCCTCGATCTCCCGCAGTCCGGCGGCCGCGAGGAGATCGAGGTAACGGAGTTTTGCCTCAGTCGGGATCGGCGACGACTCGTTCTGGAGGCCGTCGCGCGGCCCTACCTCATAGATTCGGACGCGGTCGGCCATCGTAGAGCGGGGCCTGGTCTGAGCTTCGGCCGTCAGGCCCGCGGCGGGTCCATCGCCCGCTCGATCCGGGCGATCTCGACCTCGATCCGGGCGATCTCCTCGAGAGCGCGGCGGTACGCGACACTCCCGAGGTCGGCCGCCTCGCGCCGTCGGCGCGCGTCGCGCCACTGGACCATGAGCTGCTCACGGGTCGGGTCGGCGTTCGCGTCCGGCTTCTGCGCGGTCATCCAGCTCCTCGGTGCACTCAGAGCGTACCCGGTCACGGTTCGACCGTGGCAAGCGCCTGGCCGCGCGTCACCTGGTCGCCCGGGGCCACCGAGACCTCGCTCACCCGGCCGCCTACCGGAGCGCCGACGACGTGCTCAATCTTCATCGCCTCGAGCGTGACGATGGGGTCGCCGGACTCGACCGATGCCCCGACCGCGACATGCACCGCGATCACCGACCCGGGCATCGGCGCGGTCAGCTCGGCCGGCCCTCCACCGTGGACTCGGGCCGCGGCCCGCGCCGCCCCGGCGACCTCCGGCGGGGGC
>JBBDZZ010000018.1:0-7874 GCA_040899885.1 Chloroflexota bacterium
GCGGGGCGATGCCGGAGCCCGATTCGCGTGAGCCGTGGTTCGTCTGCGAGGCGCACGCCAAGGGCGACCTCGTGGACCGGGCCGTCACCGCGTTCAAAGAGGCCCTCGCGGCGTCGCTCGACGCCCGGAGCACCGGGCGGCAGGCGCAAGCCGGCTGAGGGGAGGGGAGGCAGGCATGGCCCTCGACGGGAACGCCGTCCGATCGGTCGATCGGGCGGCCGCGCTCCTTCTCGCGCTCGGGGAGAGCCAGGGTGAGGCAGGGGTCACGGAGCTGGCCCGCCGGCTCGGCCTGCACAAGTCGACGGCTTCGCGGCTCCTCGCGACCCTCCAGAAGCGGGGCCTCGTCGAGCAGGACGACGAGACCGGCAAGTACCGGCTCGGACTGGTCGTCATCCGCCTCGCCGAGCGAGCGGAGCGAACGCTCGACCTGCGGGGCATCGCGATGCCGGAGCTCGAGCGGCTCGCGCGGCTCACCCACGAGACGACCGGGCTGGGCGTCCTCGCCGGGGACCAGCTGCTGACCGTCGCCCAGGCGGACGGCCCGAACCTCATCGCGGTCGGCGACTGGACGGGCCGGAGCGTGCCGCTCCATTGCGTCGCCTCGGGCAAGATCCTGCTCGCGGCCATCGCCGAGCGCGAGGTGTTGCGGGTCGTCCGGCGCGGCCTCGTGACGTACACGGAGCGCACGATCGTCGAGCTGGAGCCACTCCTCGAGGAGCTGGCACGGATCCGGCGGCGCGGCTACGGGACGGCTCTGGGCGAGTACGAGGTGGGCCTCAACGCCGTCGCGGCCCCGGTTCACGATGCGCGCGGGACGGTGATCGCGGCGGTCGACATCTGGGGCCCGGCGTTCCGGCTCACCCCGCGCCGGATTCCGGAGCTCGGCGCCCAGGCGCGCGAGGCCGCGGCCGCGATCTCCGTCCGGCTCGGCGGCGCCACTGGGCGGGCAAACGGGGCCGGAGCAAACGGCACGCAAGTCCCGACGAGCGCTGTTCCAGCCTGATCCCGTATCTCCCGGCGCGGGCGGCCGGTAGGCTTTGACGATGCCGTCTCTCGAGTGGTCCGTCGTCGGCGCGATCCTGCTGATCGTCGTGCTGACGGTGCTCGCCTTGCGCGGCGCCCGCCTCCTCGTCCGCGGCCTCGTCAAGGCGGTCCACGCCCCGGCCATCAAAGGCAGCCTGCACGACCTGACCGCGGGCGAGATCCGCAGGCGTCAGGAAACCATTGAGACCCTGGCGTCGCGGATCCTCCAGGCGTTCATCGTCGTCATCGGCTCGTTGATGATCCTCGGCAAGCTGGGACTCGACATCGGCCCCGCGATCGCCGGCCTCGGAGTGATCGGGATCGCGGTGGGCTTCGGGGCGCAGAGCCTCGTGCGTGATTACTTCAACGGGGCCCTGATCCTGCTCGAGAACCACTACTCGCTCGGCGACGTCGTCTCGATCGCCGGGGTGACCGGCACGGTCGAGGACATCAGCCTGCGCCGAACGACCCTGCGCGACGTCAGCGGGGTCGTGCACACGGTCCCGAACGGCGAGATCAAGGTCGCCTCGAACCAGACCCGCCTCGCCCGCAACCCGGATGGGCCGGGCCCGCGCCCCCCGGAGGCCATCGTCGGGCCGCCCCCGACCCAGGACGAGCTGGCCGGCGAGTAGGCTCAAATGTCCTGGCAGGGGACGGCGCGCCGCCGGTTTGCCTCATCGGGCCCCGGTGGGGACATTTGGCAGGACCGAGGCGGGAAGTCCTGCACGAGGCGCCTCGCCAGGGCGGAGGAGAGACTCGTTCCGTCCTCCGGGGGGACGGATGAGAAGGACTCGGCATCCTGTGGCAGCCGCGCCTCCGCGTAGAATGGGACCTCCCGAGGAGGTGACCTGGTGAGCGTCGACCAGCGCCCCGCGATCGAGAACCTCAGCGTGGAGCGACGGACGTTCCCGCCGGATCCGTCCTTCACCGCGCAGGCGAACGCGCAGCGCTCCCTGTACGACGAGGCCGAGCGCGACTTCGAGGGGTTCTGGGCGCGCCTCGCACGGGAACGGGTCGACTGGGTGAAACCGTTCGACAAGACGCTCGAATGGGACCTCCCGTTCGCGAAGTGGTTCACCGGCGGCGAGCTGAATGTCAGCTACAACTGCGTCGACCGGCACGTCGAGCGCGGCCTCGGGGACAAGGTCGCGTACCACTGGATCGGCGAGCCGGGGGATACCCGGACCCTCACCTATGCCGACCTCCACCGCGAGGTCCAGAAGGCCGCCAATGCGCTGAAGGAGCTCGGGATCCGCAAGGGCGATCGGGTGGCGATCTACATGCCGATGATCCCGGAGCTGCCGATCGCGATGCTCGCCTGTGCCCGGCTCGGCGCGCCGCACACGGTCGTGTTCGGTGGCTTCTCCGCGGAGGCGCTCGCGGGTCGGATGAACGATGCCGAGGCAAAGCTGCTGATCACCGCCGACGGCGGCTGGCGGCGGGGCAAGCCGGCCGAGCTCAAGACGGCGGCCGACGCGGCCGTCGCCGACGCCCCGACCGTCGAGCACGTCCTCGTCGTCCGGCGGCTCGGCGACCAGGCGCCGGGCACGAAGATGGTCGAAGGCCGCGACGTCTGGTGGCACGACATCGTCGACCGTCAGCAAGCGGAGTGCCCGCCGGTCCCGGTCGACAGCGAGCACATGCTCTACCTGCTCTACACCTCGGGGACCACCGCGAAGCCCAAGGGGATCATCCACACGAGCGCGGGTTACCTCGTCGGCACGAGCTACACCCACGAGATGATCTTCGACCTCAAGCCGGACGACGTGTACTGGTGCGCGGCGGACGTGGGCTGGGTGACCGGCCACAGCTACATCGTCTACGGCCCGCTGGCCAACGCGACCACCGGCGTGATGTACGAGGGCACGCCGGACGCTCCCGCGTGGGACCGCTGGTGGCAGATCGTCGAGGACTACAAGGTCACGATCCTCTACTGCGCCCCGACGGCGATCCGCGCCTTCATGAAGCAGGGCGAGGAGTACCCGGCGAAGCACGACCTGTCGTCACTGCGCGTTCTTGGGTCGGTCGGCGAGCCGATCAACCCCGAGGCGTGGATCTGGTATCACGAGCACATCGGCAGCGGCACCGCGCCGATCGTCGACACGTGGTGGCAGACCGAGACGGGGATGATCCTCATCACGCCGCTGCCGGGGGTCACGACGACGAAGCCGGGCAGCGCGACCTTCCCGTTCCCGGGGATCGCCGCGGACATCGTCGACGGCGACGGCAAGTCGGTGCCGTTCGGAGGCGGCGGGTACCTCGTCCTCAAGCGGCCGTGGCCGGCGATGCTGCGCGGCATCTACGGCGACCCGAAGCGCTACCACGAGACGTATTGGAGCCGCTTCCCGGGCATGTACTTCGCGGGCGACGGGGCGAAGCGGGACGAGGAAGGCTACTTCTGGCTGCTCGGCCGGGTCGACGACGTGATGAACATCTCCGGCCACCGGTTGAGCACGACCGAGATCGAGAGCGCCCTCGTGTCCCACCCCGCGGTGGCCGAGGCGGCGGTCGTGGGCGGGCCCGACCCGGTGACGGGCGAGGCGATCATCGCCTTCGTCATCCTTCGCCGCGGCAACGAGCCGACCGATGCGCTCGGCACGGAGCTGCGCAACCACGTGGCGACCAAGATCAGCCCGATTGCCAAGCCGAAGACACTGATGTTCACACCGGACCTGCCGAAGACCCGCTCGGGGAAGATCATGCGCCGCCTCCTCAAGGACATCGCCCAGGGCCGCGCCCTCGGCGACACGACGACCCTTGCCGACGCGACGGTCGTCGAGGCGATCCGCGCCAACTCGGGCAAGGGCGAGGAGTAGCGTGCCGTTCGACTTCCTGCGCCGCCGGAAGCCGACGGCCGGTGCAGAGCCGGCGGCGGGAGAGGTCGCCGCATCGGGGGGCGGCGGGGCGACGATTCGCTTCGAGGGCCTGACCGAGGAGTGGCAGCTGGTCGGCACGATGCACGTCGAGGGCCGCCTGTCGGACGTCCTCAACCGCCGCGAGGCCGTCCCGCTATCGGACGTGTCGTGGGCGCCGCTCGACGGCTCCGGCCCGTTCACGGTCGTGCCCGGCCTGAAGAGCGTCGACCCCTACGACCTCATCCTCGTTCTCGCCGGCGCGGGCTCGAGGCCGCCGCTGTCCGAGGCGGAGAAGGAGGCGTTCATCGTCCACAAGGTTCCGTTCGACGTCGCCATGGAGGCCCCGCCGTTCCGGATCATCGGCACGGTGTTCATGTTCCCCGGCACGGAGCCGGGCCGGCTGCTCGATCGGGGCTCGGAGATGTTCATCCCGGTCGTCGACGCGGTCGCCCACCTCGGCGACCGGCAGGTCAGCGCTCCGGAGGTCGACTCGATCCTCGTCAACCGGTTCTACCTGCGCGGGGTCTCCGAGGTCGACAAGCGGACGGGCGAAAAGCCCGAGAAGCTCCCCGGCAGGCCGCTCGGCGGCACGAGCTGGCAGGACAAGAGCTGAGCTGAGAGAGCCGGGCCCTGGGAAGACCCGGCTCTCGTTATTCAGTCCGCGGCCACGGCGCCGCCCGCCACTTCACCATTCCCGATGGTGTTGCGTCGACGGGTAGAACTCACGGTGGCCAACCGCAACAACTTCGGGCAGCCCCAGGTTGTTGCGCTTGCTTCGAACTATCCGGGATCGACCGCGCTGGTAGACGGAGCGACGAGAGCCGGATCCCCGAGGACCCGGCTCTCGTTTGTCGACGACGACGTCAGCGCCTAGTCGTCACCTCCGCCGCCGCCACGTACCCGGACTCCGTTGGCCTCGAAGTCGAACACCCTCGAATTGATGCGAAGGCCATCGACAGCACCCACCCAGATGTTGTCCCGACCTTTACCGACCATGACCGTGTAGAAGGTGGGTTCCGGCGCCACGTCGTCCAGGCTGGCCTTGGCCTGCGCGAACGTGCACATCGTGGCCTGGTTGCAACCCGTCGAGACGCCGGTGGTTCCGGTGAAGTACCAGGAACCATTGGTCGTGGCATCGATGTAGCCACTCCACTGGTTGACCATCGGAGCCGGTCCGGGCACCCACACCATCGTGGTGAAGTTCGACGGGTTGACGGCTCCGTTCGGATCGATCTCGAACCTGATGTTCGGCATGTTCGTTGGGCCGCCGTAGGCAGCCGATGCGTTCTCGCCGGTCTGGAACACGTGGAACCCGACCTGGCTGAGCGCGAGCAGCGGATCGCCGTAGAAGTCGACCTCGTTGCCGAAGTCCACCTTCTCGCTCGGCGGAGTCAGCGTGGTGGAGTTGTTCGCCACGTAGATCCCGAGGCTGCCTTTGCCGAACGGCGGACGCGCCGCGGACCCGGTCACACCGAACGATCCGTACGGGCCCGATCGTAATTCCGCCACGGGCGAGCCAATCGTGTTTCGAGTGATGACACCCCAGTGCTCGGATGCGTGGCTACGGTTGCCGATGGCGGAAGCACCAACCACGGCTACCGACCCGATGATGACGACCGCCGCCGCAGTCGCGACCACGCGCGTTCGCGTGGAGAGAGAGCGTGCTGCCAAATTGAACCCTCCTGCCTTCGGTGCCTGGACGAGCCGCGTCTGTCGCGGTGGGCCAAGTCTGGCGGGTCGGGGGGCGGCTTCGTGCGGCCGACGAACACACCGGATTCTCACGTGGTGCGACTCGGGCGACACTCACGCGCCGGGGGAGTTGGGCAGCGCCACGAGGCAACACGGATTCCCCCGGCATGCGCGTGCGGTGGCGGTTCGATGGCCTGATGAGGTGGCGCCGCTGTCCGAGTCGCACCCGGCGAGAAAATGGCAACGCGGATCTGGGCCCGAGCGGCCCAGGCGACTAGACCCGGATCGCTTCCTTCGCCCGAGTGAAGGGGCGGAACGCGGGTCGGGCGGCTGGGCTCGTCTTGGGCTCGCCCATGAGGCGGTCGGCGAGGATGTCGAAGTCCTCGGAGACCTTCTCTCGCGGGAACATCTCGATGACCGTCCGGCCCTCGTTCGCCGCCCGCACGAACAACAGACCCCCCGACCGGATCAGCGCGAGCGCCCGCATCCCGACGGTCCGCTCCATGTCCGCCACGGACACGCCGCTGTTCGCCCGGTTGACGACCATCGAGAGGCGGTCCTCGAGCCCCATCTCCATCGCGACGTCCCGAAGCTGGACGGCGGCACGGAGGGCCGGCACGTCCGGAGTGACGGGGACGAGGATCTGGTCGGCCCGCTCGAACACGGCCTGGTTCATGTCGCTGTAGGAGGGGTGGAGGTCGACGATGATGAAGTCGAACCCGCGCCGCGCCGCGGTGATCGCGTCGCCGACCCTCTCAGGGTCGAGGATGTCCGTCGCGAGCGGCGTGGACGTGAGAGAGACGAGGCGCATCCCGGACGGATGTGCCGCCGCGAGCTCGATGAAGTTCTCCGGGTCGCCGCCCTCGGCCTGGTCGCGCCAGCTGTCGGCAACCGTCCGGAGGTGCTCCATGCCCAGCGACGTGGCGACGTGGCCGGTCACGATGTCGGCGTCGACGAGGAGGACGCGCTGGCCCTTGTCGATCTGGAGCGCGGCGGCGACATTGGTCGCGACCGTCGTCTTGCCGACTCCGCCCTTCGGATTGAACACCGCGATGACCGTGGCCCGGCGCGACCAGTCGCCGCCCATCTCTCCCGACTGGATGACCGGCCCGCTGCCGTCGTCGACGGTCTGGGACCGGATGCACATCGCCTCGACCCGCCAGCGGAGCGACTCGATCGAGTAGGGGCGGGTGAAGTACTCGTCGTTCATGCCTGTCTTGCTCACCGCGCCGCTGAGCTTGTCGAGAGCCCGGGGCGAGATGACCATGAGCGCGGCGATGTCGCGCCCGTCCTCGTGGAGCAGCCCGTAGTACTCGAGCGACGTGTCGAGGTCGTTCTCGCCGTCGAGGATCGCGACGGCTACGTCGCGGCGGCTGCCGAGCAGCGCCTCGAGCTCCTCGGGCCGGTTGACCGCGATGGGTTCGAAGCCCGCTTCACGCAGCTGGGTGACGACGAGGGCGCGCTCCTCAGGCGGTAGTGCGACGACGATCGCCTGGCGCGCCACGGTCGGTTGGTCTCCTTGCCGTTCGGGGGTGGCCGGGTTGCCCGGTCAGGCCCCGGCTTCGGGATCGTGCGCGGCGACCTCCACGGTCGATTCTTTCTCGCCGGTTACCTTTGCCCGGAAGCCGGGCAGGCCCGGGATCGCGTCGCGGAGGACGACCTCGGGACCGTGGTGGGCGGCGAAGATGAACTCGCCCTCGGGGCCGGACGACACGCCGACCGACTGGACGCCGGGCACGCGCCCGAGATGGCGCTTGAAGCTGGCGATGCTTGCGACGCTGACGAGCCCCGTTACGACGATCTGGGTCGTGACCGCCTCGCCGGAGGCGGCCGGGGCGGCGTCGTCGCTCGACCCGGGGACGAGCCCCGCCAGGCGGGCGGCGAGAGCGTCGTCCGCGATCGTCGGGATCTCCTCGGTCATGTCGCTCGTGCCGACGGCTGCCGCGGCCTCCGCCTCTGCGGCCGCGAAGTCCGAGCTGCCGCCGAACGCGGAAAGGCGGGGATCCACCGCGGGGGCCTCGGTCGGAGCCGGCGCCTCAGGCTCGAAGCGGGAGGCGGCGTCGTCGACTGGATCTGTCCCCTCGGCGGCCCGGGCGGCCTCCTCGATCGCGGCCATTGCGCTCATCGGGTTGGCGGCGGGCTGCTTCGCGTCGGCCGTGGGCCAGGCGTCTCGCCCGGGCGCGTCCGTGTGAGCCTGCCTGGGGGGAGGCTCGCTGAGGTGCGCCGTGCCCGCGGAGGACGCCATCGCCAGCAGGAGGTCGTCGCCCTCGAGCGTTAGCCCGGATCCACCGAAGTTGAGCGCCTGAT
>JBBDZZ010000019.1:0-5839 GCA_040899885.1 Chloroflexota bacterium
GCCGGCTCGATGTCGACGCGGTCCCAGCGCCCGCGAACGCGGTCGCCGTCGAGGATGAAGCTGAACTCACGCTCGACCCACGCCGGCTGGACGGCGTCCGGCAGGAGCTGATCCTCGCGGAAGCGCCGGAGCGCCGCGCGCCCGGAGTCGAGCCGCGCTTCCTCGTGCTCGCGGGACAGGAAGCCTTCGTTCGACCACGCGCGCTCGAATGCGTCGAACAGCTCCGGCTCTGTCATCGGCTCGCCGCGGGCGTGGCGCCGGTGGAACTCCTGGATGGCCTTGTGGAGCGCGGCGCCGTAGATCATCGCGTGATGCGGCGCGAGAGGGACGCGCAGGACGTGGCCGTACTTGAACTTGAGCGGGCACGTCAGGTAGGCGTCGATCGCCGAGAAGCTCAGCACGAGCGGCTCGTCCGACGGTCCGCGGTCCGCGATGGCGGCCGGCGCGGTCGGCTCGAACGACGCGATCCGCTCGAGTGGAGTCGACGCGCGCGCACCGCTGCCCGGCGTCCCGGCCGCGACCGGCAGGTCGAGCGCCTCGAGGACGAACGGCGAGATGCGCCGCGCGCGCGCCCCGCCGTAGTCGGCGGCGTGCGTCAGGATGAGCTCGTCGCGTGCCCGCGTCATCGCGACGTAGAAGAGCCGGCGCTCCTCCTGGAGCTGGAAGTCGCCTTCCGGCAGCGTCTCCTTCACGAGCGCCAGCGGAAGGGCAAGCGTGTCCGGCCGCGACCGGGCCGGGAAACGGTCCGTCACGAGGCCCGGCAGGAACACGACCGGGAACTCGAGCCCCTTCGCCTTGTGGACGGTCAACACGGCGACGGCGTTCGCGTCCGGATCGATCTCCGCGGTCGGCGGGTCGTCCCCCGCCTGGATCAGGGTCTGGAGGTGGCGGGCCACGAAGATCGCCCGGTCGTCCGCGAGCAATGCGGACTGGGCGCGCACGATCTCGAAGAATCGCGCGATGTTCTGGAGCGCCTCTTCCGCGGCCACCGAGTCCGTCGCGGCGAGACGCGCGAGCAACCCGGTGCCCCGGAGGACCGCGTAGAGCACCTCGCCGGCGGGTCGCTCGTGGGCGAGCCTGAGGTAGCCGCGCATGTCCGCGACGAGCTTCGTGACCGACGCGCGCGTCTCCGGCGCGACCCGCAGGATGCCGGGTTGCCGGTCGAGTTCTTCGAGCACGTCCCAGAGCGACCGGTTCCGGCGCCGGGCGCTGTTCACGATCGCCGTCAGGTCCGGGCCGCCCAGGCCATACACATCCGATGCGGCAAGCCCGTACACGTCGACGCTCGACGCCGGGTCGGCGACCGACCTGAGGAATGCGAGAAGCAGGCGGACCTCCGGCCGGGCGTACAGACCGGACGTGCCGCTGAACCGCCACGGGATCCCGGCGAGGTTCAGGCTCCGCAGGATCGGGTCGGCTGCTGCGTTCGCGCGAACGAGGACGGCGTGGTCGCGGGGAGTCGCGCCCGCGGCGATTCGCCGGCCGATCTCCGCGGCCACCCAGTCCGCTTCCTCCGACCCGGTCGCGAATGCCTCGAGCCGGACGGGCGGCGGCGAGTCTGCGACGCGCTCAGATCGCAGCCGTTTCGACAGCCCGCTCCGGACCTCGAGTCGGTCCGGGTCGTTGAACCGGACCAGCCGATACGACGCGTCGAGGATTGGGGCGAGGCTCCGGTAATTCCGCCGGAGGACGACGAGCCGGGCGCCACGGTAGCGCTCCTGGAACTCGAGGATGTTGCTGATCGCCGCGCCCCGGAACTTGTAGATCGACTGGTCGTCGTCGCCGACCACCGTCACGTTGCGGTGCGGCTCTGCGAGCAGCGCCACGAGCTCCGACTGGGCCCGGTTCGTGTCCTGGAACTCGTCGACAAGGACGTACCGGAACCGCCTCTGCAGTTGCTCGCGGATGGCCGGCGACTCGCGGACCAGCCGAAGCGCAAGGCTCACCTGGTCGCCGAAGTCGATGAACCCGTTCGCCGCCAGCAGCTCCTGGTATCGGCCGAAGGCGCGGGCGAGCTCGACCTGTCGCCGGGCGGTCTCAGTGGCCGCGTCCGCGGCGTCTCGATCAGCGTCAGTCGCGTCGTCCGTCGCCGCGAGCGCGTCCGCAACCGCCAGTGCTTCTGCCGACACGCGGTGCGCGTGGTCGAGATGGGCCGCCGGCGCGATGTCCTCGTCCTTGCACCGGCTGAACAGCGTCGCGAGGGCGGACAGGAACCGGGTGGGGTCACCGAGCGGCCGGTACTCGTCGAGCTCGAACTCGAACAGGTGCTCGCGCAGGAAGATCACGACCTCCGGCCGCGAGAGCACGCGGACGTCCGTCGGCAGTCCCAGCTCGAGGGCGAACTCGCGGATGAGCCGGTCACCGAACGCGTGAAACGTGCCGATTGCAGTGTCCGTGTAGCCGTACGGCACGAGCTGATCGACTCGGACCTGCATCTCGTCCGCCGCCTTGTCCGTGAAGGTCAGCCCGAGAACCTCCGACGGTTTCGCTCGGCGCGTCCCGATAAGCCACGCGATCCGGCGGGTGATGACCTGGGTCTTGCCGGTGCCCGCCCCCGCGACGACGAGGAGCGGTCCTTCCCCGTGGGTGACCGCGCGGAGCTGCTCCGGGTTGAGCCCGCGGAGGAGGGCGTCGAGACCGGTCGGGGGGTCGACGAGCTCGCCCATCTCGGGGGCGTCGACGAGCCCGGCCCAGACCGGCAGCTGGTCGAGCGGAGCCGGCTCGCGGCGGGTGCCGACCCGGCTCATCGGCTCTGGCTCGAAGGGGGTGTCGAAGGGGGCGTCGAGAACCACGACGAGAGCATCGCGCGGTCCCGTGACACCTTGGCTGTCAGGAGTCGGGCTTCGCCGGCTCTGCGCCCTTGTCGGCCGGCCGCGAGGCATTGGTGGGTGAGCTCCCGCGCGCCAGCTTGCCCTCGAGGATCGCGGACCGGGCGGCAAGTTCGTCGACCTCGCGCTCGACCTCGAAGACTTTCTCGAGGTGGGCTTCGAGGATCGCCTCGATGCTCCGGCCCGAGGCGCCACGGGTCAGGCCCTCGAGCCGCTCCTGGAGCTTGCCGATCCGGCGCGCCAGGAGGATCGCCAGCAGCAGGAGGAGAAGAACGACGACGAACAGGCCGACAACGATCGACCCGAGGTACGGCGCGAGGTACGCGTTGAGGTCGATCCGGGGTCCTCCGAGGTGGTCGCGGCCGAGTCTAGCAGCCGTGACTCACCGCCGAATCGCCGCTTGGCGGTGTCCAGGGGCTCAGCCCGCGCCGGATGCTATCCTCTCGCCGCGGCGGATCGGCGCCTCGAGCCGGGTAGCTCGGCGTCGGACGCTGAACGTTCCTGGAGGTTCCTCGACGACATGGCCAAGCGCACGCGCGGCTCGCACCGACCGGGCCGCCGCCCTCCTCTCCGTCGCGAGGCCGCGCGCCCGTCGAGCGCCGCGCCGACAGCCCGCCCGTCGACGGGACTCAGCCGCGAGGAAGAGGCGCGCGCGGCGGAGATCGAAGCCCAGATCGTGGCCGAAGAACGGGCCGCGGAA
Organism: Chloroflexota bacterium; assembly: GCA_040899885.1. Classification (GTDB taxonomy): domain Bacteria; phylum Chloroflexota; class Limnocylindria; order Limnocylindrales; family CSP1-4; genus JACDAV01. Next base: position 3,529 of record JBBDZZ010000019.1, read on the forward strand.
CAGGCCACGCGGCGATCCCGCGATCGGGGCCGCGAACCGGAGCACGTGATCACCCGACTCAAGAACGCCGCGCCCCTGTCAGTGCGCGCCGCGGACGAGTACGCCTACGTCCGGCGAGACGTGCGGAGGATCGCCCGGATCGGAGCCGCCCTCATCGCGATCCTCGCCGTTCTGCACGTCCTCATCAACGTCCTGCACGTCATCCAGATCTAGGCGCACGCCCGGACCGGCCCGCAACCTCGCCGCGCTACCATCCGGCCATGCCCGCCCGGCGCTCACCTGCCCGACCAACCGGCGCTCGCCCCGAGGCGCTCTTCAAGCCGCCGCCCGAGCGCCAGCCGCTGGCCGCCCGAATGCGGCCGCGGAGCCTCGAAGAGTTCGCGGGCCAGGAGCATCTCGTCGGCGAGCGCGGGCCGCTCCGCCGCAGCGTCGCGCGCGGCCATCTCGCGTCGATCCTCCTGTGGGGCCCGCCCGGAACCGGCAAGACGAGCCTCGCCCGTCTCCTCGCGGAGGCCGTGGGTGCGGAGTTCACGACCCTGAGCGCGGTCATGTCAGGCGTCGCCGAGGTCCGCGCCGGAATCGCCGCAGCCCAGGACAAGCTGGCCCTCAACGGCAAGCGGACCGTTCTCTTCATCGACGAGATCCATCGGTTCAACAAGGCGCAGCAGGACGCGCTCCTGCCGCACGTCGAGGACGGCACCGTGACGCTCATCGGGGCCACGACGGAGAACCCCTACTTCGAGGTGAACTCGCCGCTCCTGTCGCGGATGCGGGTCTGGCGCCTCGAGCCACTGTCCGACGAGGACGTGGGAGCCATCGTCCGGCGAGCGGTCGAGGATCCCGAGCGCGGGCTCGCGGGCGAACTCGGACCGGACGGTGGCGTGGCCATATCGGATGACGCGTTCGGCCACCTCGTGAACCTCGCGGGCGGGGACGCCCGCGCCGCGCTCAACGTGCTCGAGGGCGCCGTCGCGCTGGCCGAGGGCGAAGGGGTCCGCGACAAGAAGGCTCGGGTCAGCCCGCGGCTGCAGGACGTCGAGGCCGCCGCGCAGCAGCGAGTCCTCGCCTACGACCGGGCGGGCGACGGTCACTACGACACCGTCTCCGCGTTCATCAAGAGCCTCCGCGGCAACGACCCCGACGGCGCGCTCTACTGGCTCGCTTCGATGATCGCGGCCGGCGAGGACCCGCGGTTCATCGCCCGCCGGCTGATCATCTCCGCCTCGGAGGACGTCGGCAACGCGGATCCACGCGCGCTCCAGGTCGCCGTGTCGGCCGCCCAGGCGCTCGACCACGTCGGCCTGCCGGAGGCGCAGTACGCCCTCGCCCAGGCCACGACGTACCTCGCCACGGCCCCGAAGTCGAACCGGTCCGGGCTCGCCTACTGGGCGGCGGTCAGCGACGTCGAGGCGAAGGGCTCCCTGGGGGTGCCGCTCCACCTTCGCACCGCCGGCGACCGGCGGATGAAGCAGCACGGGATCGGAATCGGGTACCGCTATCCCCAGGAATTTGAGGGCGCCGACGTCGAGCAGCAATATCTACCCGATGAGCTGGCCGACCGCCGCTACTACCTGCCGACCGACCAGGGCTACGAGGCGACGCTCGCGGCACGGATGACGGCTCGCGAAGAGGCCCGCGCGGCCGCCAAGTCGGCCGGCCGAACGCCGCGGAACCCCTTCCCGGCACCGAAGGCGACGCATCACTCCGGCGACGGAATCCTGCGGACCCGCGAGGCCAACCGCAAGAAGATCGCCGAGACCGAGAAGCGCGACGCGTCCGATTAGCGATCGGAGGCTCCTTTGACCGACGACGCTGCCACGCCGCCCGATGCCCCCGAGCCGTGGACCCGCCTCCTGCCCGCCCCGCTGCGCCGGGTCGTCGCGCGTTTCTTTCCGCAGGGCGCGATCCTGCTGGCCGTCGTCACGTTCGGCAGTTACGGCCTCGGGTTCGTCCGGGACATCGTCCAGGCGCGGACATTCGGCGCGGGCGCGGAGCTCGACGCCTACAACGCGGCGTTCGCGATCCCGGAGATCGCCCTCGGCGTGCTAGTCGCGAGCGGCCTGTCGGCCCCATTCGTCCCGATCTTCCTCGCCCTCCGGGGCGAGCATGAGCAGGCCGCGAACGACTTCGCGGGCACCGTTATGACGCTCGCGGTGCTGATCATCGGCGTGGCCACGCCGATCCTCTTCGTCATCGCCCCGTTGACGGTCGACGTCGTCGGCCCGGGCTTCAACGCCGACCAGCGGGCACTGTATGTCGACCTGTTCCGGCTGATGCTCGTGACGCCGGTCCTCTTCGCCGTCTCGGACGT
>JBBDZZ010000019.1:5939-7865 GCA_040899885.1 Chloroflexota bacterium
CCGCTGGCGTTCACGTTGCTGGGGTCGCTCGCGACGACCCTCGCGGTCGGCGGCCTCAGCTCGCTGAGCTTCGCGCGCAACTTCCAGAGCGTGCCGGTCAGCGTCATCGCGGTGTCGTTTGCGCTGGCCCTGTTCCCGACGTTGTCGACAGTGGCCGCTGCCGGCGACCGCCGCGCGTTCTCCCGGATCGTCGTCCGGAACGTGGCCGCGATCGCGGCCCTGACGACGGTCGCGGCCGCGGTGCTCGCGATCCTGAGCGGCTTCGTCATCGACTTCTTCTTCCGGAGTGAGGCGTTCACCGGCGAGGACGTCCGCCGCACGCAACTCGTGCTCGTGGTGATGTGCCTTGCGATCCCATTCGAGAGCGTCACGCATCTGCTCAGCCGGGCGATCTTCGCGACGCGCCATACGCTGCTCCAGGTGCTCGCTTCGCTCACGGCGTTCGGCGTGACGATCGCCGCGGCATTCGCTCTTGCACCGTCACTCGGCCTCGTCGCGGTCCCGCTCGGGTTCGCGATCGGGATGATGGCGAAGGCCGCGCTCCTGGCGATCGCCCTCATCCCACGGATCCGCGGCATCCGGCCGGGCGAGGCGCGCGAGGAGCTCCTGGGCGAACCCGCCTAGCGGTTGGCGCGCGGGATCGTCGGGGCGAGGATGAGGAACTTCCCGTCGCGATCCGGGTACCTGCCCTCTGGTCGCTTCCAGGGCAGGAAGTTGCGGATCATCTCGCTCGCGTCCTGGAAGACACCGGGGCCGTCCGACCGGCCCCAGATCGTCGAGACCTTGGGAAACCACGGGTCGAGGATGTACGTTCCGCTCACCGTGGCGTCCGGGAAGAGCAGCGGATCCGCGTCCGCGCGAAAGCCGGTCATCACCCACGTGTGGGCGCCCCGCCAGGCGATGAGGATGACGGGTGACCCGGTCTCCGACAGCGCCGTGGCGGCGCCGCGGAGCGCGTCGGCACGCGTCGCGTAGCCCTGCAGCTGGTAGCCGCGGGCGCCATATGCCGCAAGCGCCTCCACCATCGCGTTCGGCCCCCAGCTGCCGTTCTGGCTGTCCTGCCTGCTCTCCCACTCCTTGACGCGGCCGGCCAGCTTGCGCTGGAACGCATCGGACGTGTCTCCGAGCCTATGGATCGTCAGCACCATCTGCATCCCGGCGGGCGCGCACCAGTCTTTCGTGAGCTGGGAGGCGAACACAGCTTCAGGATCCGTGTCGATCTTCACGTCGACCGGAACCCGGACCGGGGCGGGCGTCGGGCTCGGCGTGGGCTCGGGCGTCGCGCCGGGGGGGATCGACCGGCGCGGGGTGGGACTCGCGGTGGCGACCGGACGGGGCGTGACATCGACAGTCGGCGGGATCGATCGGTCGGGCGGCGGGTCGAGAACCAGGTCGATCCGGGCCAGGAGGCCCTCGAACCGGTCGCCCGCGCCGAAGGCGTTCGTCCAGACGGCCCCGACGCCAACCGCCGTGCCGAGGAGCCCCGCGACGAGCAGGATCCGCCACGGCACGCGGCGCCGGCGGCGGCGCGGCCGCGGGCGCGGGTCGAAGGCGGAGCCCGAGCGCACGGATGGGCGGGCGGGCGGTTCGGATCGCAAGAGAATCCTCCGGGGGGTGGGGCGAGGAGACGACGATCGAATCGCCCGCCGTGCGACGTTGCCGGCAGGCACCGATGTTCGGGCTCCCGGCCGGATTCCGCAAATCCCGAACGGCTGGCACGAACAGTCGGGTCATGCGACCATCGATGCGCTCGCCCGCCAGCCGCCGCCAGGAGAACCTCGTGGACCGCTTCGAGCCCAACCTCCGGATCCCCGGCCCCACCGCCCTGCCGCCCTCGGTCCGCGAGGTCGGCTCGCGCCAGATGATCAACCACCGCGGTCCCGAGTTCGCCGCGATGCTCGACCGGATCCTGCGCGGGATGAAGCC
>JBBDZZ010000020.1:0-2682 GCA_040899885.1 Chloroflexota bacterium
CGGCCCGACGGCCGCCCAGATCGCCGACAAGGTCGCGGTCAATGCCGTGAACGGCAGCGACGTGCTCATGCACCTCGGCGGGTACAACACGTACGACGCCCTGCCGTCCATGGTCCAGCGGCTCCGCGCCCGTGGCCTCACTCCGACGACGATCTCGCAGATTCTCAGGTGACCTTTGGTGGCACGACCTTCGAGCCGGCGACGGCCGGACGGCCGCGGCGGAACGCGGCGCCGGTCATCCGGTTCTTCCCGGCCGGCTGGACCTCGAGCAGGCGAAGGCGGCCGTTCGCGGTGACGAGCGCGAGACCGTCGTCGTCCGCGACGAGCGATCCCGGGGTCCCCTCGCCGCCGGCTGCCTCGGCTCGCCAGACGACGATCCGCCCAACCGGCGTCTCCAGCCAGCTCCCGGGCCACGGCTGGTAGGCCCGGACCTGGCGCTCGAGCTCGGCCGCCGGAATAGCCGGGTCGAGGCGGCCATCTTCACGACGGAGTGGGCGGGTCGTTGTAACCCCGGCGCGGGGCTGGGGCCGCGCCATCAGCTCGCCGCGGAGCCACGGTCCCAGGCTGCGTGCCAGCAGGTCCGCCGCGGCCATCGCGAGCCGCTCCTCCAGCTCCGGCGTCGTCTCGTCGCCGGCGAGAGGAACGCGCTCGACCGCGAGAAGCGGCCCGCTGTCGAGCCCCGCGTCCATGCGCATCAGCGTGACGCCGGTCTCGCGGGCGCCCGCGACGATGGTGGCGGGGATCGGGCTCGCGCCGCGATGCCGCGGCAGGAGCGACGGGTGAAGATTGAGCGCTCCGTGGGGCACGTCGAGGAGTGGCGCCGGGACGAGCTGGCCGTAGTCCGCGAGGACGACGAGATCAGGCGCGAGCGCAAGCACGGAGCGCAGCGATGCCGCGGTCCGCAGCCTCTCGGGGGTAAGGACCGGCCGGAGCCGGAGCGGTTCGGCGGCTTCCTGGACCGGCGAGCGTGTCATCCGGCGGCCGCGGCCGGCGGGCCGTGGCGGGGCGGTAACGACGCCGACGATCCGAACCCCCGGAGAGGCGGCGAGGCGTCGCAGCGGCTCGACCGCGAATGGGCCGGTGCCGATGAACACGACCCGCGCCCGACGGGCCGCTGCTCGCGCAGCCCCGCCGCTCACGCGAGCGCCGACGTCGCCTCCCTGACCTCCTCGGACTCCTCCTCGTCGCCGTGGCCGACGGGGATGAGCTCGTCCATCGATTCGAGGTAGTCGATGTACAGCTTTCCGTCGAGGTGGTCGAGCTCGTGCTGGATTGCCCGTCCCAGGAGTCCGGAACCGGCGAGCTTGATATTCCGCCCAAGGCGGTTCTGGGCAACGACCCAGACGCGCTCCTTGCGGGTGACGTACGCGACGAAACCCGGGATCGACAGGCAGCCCTCGAGGTCGCGATCATCCCCGGTCGCACGGACGATCTGCGGGTTGACGAGCTCGTGGAGTCGACCCTCGACCTCGATGACGCAGGCCTGGAGAGGCTCGCCGAGCTGCGGCGCGGCGAGCCCGACGCCCGGCGCGTCGCGCATCGTGTGGGCGAGGTCGTCGAGCAGCTCGTGGAGCAGCTTGCCGAAGCTCGATACCGGCTCGCCCTTGAGCCGGAGGCGTGGATCGCCGAGGAGGACAATGGGTCGGACGCTCATCGGCCGAGTATAGCGAGCGCCCCCGGCCGGACCCCCGGCATCAGGAGCAGACGGTCACCCCAGCGGTGCGTCCTCGGTCTTGTCCGGCGTTGCGATCGCGGTCCCGGATTTCGCCGTGCCCGTGCCCTGGCCGTTCGTCGTCGTCCCGGGATCGCGCCGAAGGTCGGCTGCGACCTCGCGTCCGCGCTCGGCGACCTTCCCGCCGGCGGCGGCAGTCACCTCGGCCGCCTTGTGGGCGATGGGCCCGGCCTTCTCGCCGGCCAATGCCGCCAGCTCAGCCGCCTTCGCACCGATCTCGCGGGCGACAGGCGCAGCGTGCGTCGCGAGGTTGTCGATCATTGCCTGGAGCTGGACGAGCCACTCCTTGGCGCGGTCACGGCCGGCATCCGGCGTCGCGCCGTACTCGTCGCTCGCGGCACCCTTCTTGTCGTAGTCGTTCACGTGCGTCTCCTTGTTCATTGGGCCACCCATTGTCGCCCGTTTTGGCGCCGCTGGCGAACCGCCGATACGCCGGTGCATTGCAGCCGGCTGGCAATGGGCGTATCCCGCCCTCAGAGGAGCGATTCGGGATCGACGTCGACGGACCAGGGTGGCTCGAGCCCGCCGTCGAGGAGCGCTGCCGGGTCGGCCCCGCGGAGGACGACGTTCCAGCGCCATCGTTCGGCGCGGCGGGCGATGTAGGCGGGAGCGGGACCGGCGACGACGACATCGACGCCGCGCTCGCGCGCTCGAGAGCGCAGGTCCTCCGCCATCACCTTCGCCGCCGACTGGGCCGCGTCCGGATCGGTCATCCCGACCGTGAGCTTGACGAGCCGCCCGAATGGCGGCGAGCCGAACCGCCGCCGCAGCTCGAGCTCGGCGTCGTAGAACGCTGCCGGATCCGCCCGGACGACCGCCTGGATCGCCGGATGCTCCGGCTGATACGTCTGGAGAATCGCGCGGCCGGGTCGCGACCCACGTCCGGCGCGGCCGACCGCCTGGGCGAGGAGCTGGTACGTCCGCTCGGCGGCGCGCTCGTCCGGGAGGTT
>JBBDZZ010000020.1:2692-7657 GCA_040899885.1 Chloroflexota bacterium
CGGGAGGTTCAGAGCGACGTCCGCCGAGACGACGCCGACGAGAGTCACCGCCGGAATGTCGAGCCCCTTCGTCACGAGGCCGGTCCCGACGAGGACGTCGAGCCTGCCCTCGCTGAACGCGTCGACGACTCTTGCGGCCGCGCCCTTGTGCTCGACCACGTCGCGGTCGAGCCGGCCGATCCGAAGGTTCGGGAACCGTTGCCGTGCCTCGCGCTCCACCCGCTCCGTGCCCCCGCCGACGTACCGGATCCGCGGCGAGCGGCAGGCCGGGCAGCGGTCGGCGAGCGGCGTGGCGCGGCCGCAGTGATGGCAGCGCAGCGTCATCCCCGCCTGGTGGTAGACGAGCGGCCGGGTGCACTCCGGGCACGCCTGGACGTGGCCGCAGTCACGGCACAACACGACCGACGCGCTGCCCCGCCGGTTGATGACGAGGATCGCCTGGTCGCCGGCGGCTGTGTCCAGATCGCTGACGGCCGAGGCGAGTGACCGGGACAGCAGGCCGCGATTGCCCTCCGCCAGCTCGAGACGGAGGTCGACGAGCTCGATCCGCGGAGCCTCGCCGGCGGGCCGCGACGGCAGCTCGACGCGGCGCCACTCGCCGGTGCGGGTCCGGGCGACGCTCTCGACCGCCGGCGTTGCGCTGCCGAGGACGAGCGCCGCGTTCGCCAATTCCGCCAGGCGAACGGCGGCGTCACGCGCCTGGAGCCGTGGCGTGCGATCGCTCTTGTAGCCTGGGTCGTGCTCTTCGTCGACGACGACCAACCCCACGTCGGCGAGCGGCGAGAGGATCGCGAGGCGGGTGCCGACGACGATGTCGATGTCACCGGCCCGGATCCGCCGCCATTCATCAGCTCGCTCGCCTTCCCCGAGGCCGGAATGAACGAGAGCCACGCGGGCAGTGAGATCCGCGCGCAGGCGATCGACGAGCGGCAGCGCGAGGGCGATCTCTGGAACGAGCACGAGGGCCGGCCGGCCGAACGCAAGCGAGGCCGCGATCGACTCGACATAGATCGCGGTCTTGCCGCCACCCGTCACGCCGTCGAGGAGGAGCGGCGTCGGGTCGTGTTCAGCGACGGCGCGGGCGGCGATCGCGACCGCGGCCGCCTGGGCGGGTGTCAACTCGGCGCTCGGTGGCCGCGAGCCGCGCATGCCCGGGGGTCGCGCCGCGAGGGGCCGACGGGGCCGCTCTCGAACCTCGACTGCCGCGAAGCCGCGGCGGACGAGGCCGGCAACCGCCGCGGAGCCATGGCGGGCCGAGATGTCGGGCGAGGCGAGGCCGTTCGGGGGCGCGCCCGCGAGGTCGGCGAGCGCCGCCGCCTGGCGCGGGCCGAGGGGCCGGCCGGCCGGGCGTTCCCCCGCCATCAGCTGGGCCGCGACCGTGCGACCGTCCGACGTCGCGGCCACCCAGCGCTCGAACCGCGGTCCCGCGCCGGTCGCGGAGAGGGTCCAGTCGAGGACGACCCGGCCGGCAGCCTCGAGGGCGCGCAGCCGGCGGACGAGGCCCCCGCGCCCCTCGGGTCCCGCGAGGGCGCGCACGTTGCGCGGCCCAGCCGCGAGCTGGTCGAGCAGATCACGGTCGATCGGATCGGCGGGCAAGTCCGCCGGCGCGTCGGGCCGGCGCTCGGCGACGAGCTCGAGCCGCTCGAGCATCCCCGGCGGGAGCATCGCCCGGACGACGAGCGCGGCGGGTGCGAGATAGTGTCCGGCGATCCAGCGGGCGAACGCGAGCGACAGCGGCGGCAGGAGCGGACCATCCGCCCGGACCCTGTCGGAGATGGGTTTCGGATCGACGGTCGTGGTGCCGTCGTTCTCGGCCTCGCCGAGCACGATGCCGAGCGTCTGGCGCCGCCCGAACTCGACGAGGACCGCCTCGCCGGCGGCGAGATCTGCGAGGCGATCCGGGACCGCGTACGTCCACGTCCGGCCGCCAGCGCCGCCGACCGCGTCGACCGCCACTTCGACGAGTCTCCGGGTCCTCGGACGGATGGCGTCGCGGAGCTCCGCCTCCGACCTCGGCGAACGAGTGCCGGCTGGGCCTCGAGGTTGCCTAGAGTCGGACGATTCGCTCGGGATGTCGCTTGTGCTCCTCGGCGATGATCTCGTCGATCCGCTCGGCCGTCCGCTCGACCTCGCCCGTCTCGTTTCGGACGACGTAGTCGTAGTCGTCCTGGCGGGCCAGCTCGATCGCTGCGTTGCGTTGGCGCAGCTCGAGCTCGTCGACCGACTCCGTCGCCCGCGACCGAAGCCTGTGGAACAGGTCCTCGAGCGACGGCGGGACGAGGAAGATCAGGAGGGCCTCCGGCACGGTCTCCTTGATGACCTGGGCGCCCTGGACGTCGATCTTCAAGATGACGTCCCGCCCAGCCTCGAGAGCCTCCTGGACCTGCGCCCTCGGAGTGCCGTACCAGCGGCCGTGCACCTCGTTCGCCTCGAGGAACTCCCCGGCGTCGCGCATCGCGCGGAACCGCTTCGGGTCGAGGAAGTGGTAGCTCTTGCCGTCGACCTCGCCTGGCCGGATGTGGCGTGTCGTGCATGTAACCACGAAGTGGTACTCGTGCTCGCGCGGGCGCTCCTTGAGGGCCTCGATGATCGTGTCCTTGCCGACGCCCGACGGTCCCGAGATGACCACGAGCTGGGCGCCGGGGCGCGACCTCGACTCGGTCACCGGTGCGCAGCCGCAGGCCGCCCCCGGCCTCCGCCACCCGCGCGAGCCGCGTCAGATCCCCGCAGCCCGTCGAGCACGTCCACAAGCTCCGCCGGCAATGGCGCCTCCGCCCTGATCAAGTGCGCGTCAGAAGGAGAGGCCAGCTCGAGTCGCCACGCGTGAAGGAACATCCGGCCGAGGCCCTCGGGTCCCTTCCGGGACGTCCCCGTCCCATAGACCCGGTCGCCGGCGACCGGGTGCCCGATCGCGTCGAGGTGGACCCGGATCTGGTGCGTCCGACCGGTCACGAGGTCGAGCTCGAGGAGGGTCCAGGCGGCGAACCGCTCCCGGACTCGATAGCCGGTGACCGACGGACGGCCGTCCTGCACGACGCCCATCCGCGTCCGGTGGCGCGGGTCCCGCCCGATGGGCGCCTCGATCCGGCCGACGGCCGCGGCGACCTTCCCCTCGACCAGCGCGAGGTACGTCTTCTTGATCCGTCGGGCCTTGAGCTGGGCCATGAGTGCCGCCTGCGAGGAATCGCGTTTGGCGACGATCAGCAGGCCGCTCGTGTCGCGGTCGAGCCGGTGGACGATGCCCGGGCGCTGGACGCCGGCGATCCCACCGTACTCCCGGCCGCCGTCGCGGCCGAGCAGCGCATTGACGAGCGTGCCGGACGGATGACCGGGTGCGGGGTGGACGACGAGGCCGGATGGCTTGTCGACGATCAGCAGGTCGTCGTCCTCGTAGACGACCTTGAGCTCGATTCCGGAGTCCGGCTCGATCTGCGCGCGCTCCGTCGGCGGTACCTCGAGCCGCAGTTGTGTCCCCGGGCCCACCATCGCGTTCGCCCGGAGAAGATCGCCCGAACTCGTGAGGTGGCCGGCTGAGATGAGCTTCTGCACGTAGCTCCGGGAAAGGCCCGTGACGTCGGCGACGAACCGGTCGACTCGCTGGGCGCCCGCCCCGTCCGGCACGGTCAGCGTCCGGACGTCGGTCGCGGACGGCGACCCCTCAGGCATCGGTCCCCGGATCCGCGGCGCGACCCCCGCCGCCGGCGAGGGACGGGCGCAGGGCCACGAGCACGAGAAGCAGGAGCGCGGTGCTGATCCCGGCGTCGGCAACGTTGAACGTGTACCAGCGGAGATCGCCGATCCCCGCGTCGACGAAGTCGAGCACGTAGCCCAGACGAAGCCGGTCGAAGAGGTTGCCGAGCGCGCCGCCAAGGAGCAGGCCGAGGGCCGTCGTCAGGACGAGGCTCCGACCCGAGCGGGCTTGGTACAGGACGATCAGCGCGATCACGCCGACCGATGCCAGCGCGAAGACCGGCGCAAGGTCCCGGAACATCCCGAACAACCCGCCGGTGTTGTGCGAGATGACGAGACGGATGAAGTCGTCGATCACGCGGACCGGCCGGTCCACCGGGACGTTGGCGGCCACCCAGGCCTTCGTCAGCTGATCGGCGACGAGCACGCCGAGCGCGAGGGTCGCGAACAGGAGCCAGTGCGGACGACCGCGCGTGACGGCCGCCGGGCGCGTCCGGCCGCCATCGATCCGGGTTGCCGGTCCCGTTGCCGCCTCGTCCAGGTTCTCCCCTCCGCCGTTGGTCGTCCGTCGCGCCGTACCCAAGCCTAGCCGCCCGTCACGCGTCGGCGCAAGGCGATCCGGGCCGGGCCGCCCTCGAGCGGCACGACGGACGTCGACGTGACCGCGCCGTCGGCTGGCACGCCCGCTACGACCGCGTCGGCGAGGACCTCGACGGCGACACTGTCGAGGTGGGCGGCGGCAGCGGCCGAGAGGCCGTCCACCCACAGGTCGATCCGGTCCTCGACCGCGAGGCCGGCTTCCTTGCGCAGATCCTGGATCGCCCGCTGGAGGTCCCGCGCGTCGCCCTCCGCGCGGAGGTCCGGCGTCAGCTCGGTGTCGAGAACGACGACGAGGCCGACGTCGTGGGCGACGATCGTTCCCGGTCGAGGCGAGGCGAGAATCTCGACTTCGTCCGGCGCGAGCGTCTGGCCGGCCAGGGTGACCGAGCCGTCGGGCAGGATCTCGTAGAGGCCCTCGCGGGCGGCCGTCATGACCGCGGGGATCGCCGGGCCCAACCGCTTGCCGATCTTCGGAAGGAGCGGCCGGACTCGGCGTTCGACGAGCTCCGACTCGTCGCCGATGAGCTCGACCGACCGGACGTTTACCTCCTCGGCGATCAGCGCGAGCAGCGCCTCGCGTTCCGCGAGGTCGCCACCGGGGAGCGCGAGCCACATCCGGGCGAGCGGCTGGCGGACCTTCAGTCCTGCGTTGCCACGCAGCGTCCGGGCGAGGTC
>JBBDZZ010000021.1:0-7390 GCA_040899885.1 Chloroflexota bacterium
GGAAGGACGGCGGCATCAGTGGGCCGCTCTAGATGACCGACACCAAGCCGCCTACTGAGCGCCGCGTCGTCCAGCCCGTCGACCCCGCCAGGCGGACGGAGATCGACAAGCAGCGGGTGCCGATGTCGGCCCGGCCGTATCGGCTACTCGCGCTCGTCAAGCAGGACGCTGTCGTCCGGGTCCAGAAGGAGCCGGACGACACGGTCATGACGTGGCCCCACCTGGTCTCGATCGAGTTCCTCGCGGCGATGATGATGACCGTCTTCCTGCTCCTCATGGGCCTGTTCATCAACGCGCCGCTCGAGGAGCTGGCGAACGGCAACGTCACTCCGGCGGTGGCCAAGGCGCCCTGGTACTTCCTCGGCCTCCAGGAGCTGCTGGCCTATTTCCACCCGACTGTCGCGGGCGTACTCGTGCCTGGCCTCGTCCTCGTCGGCGCGGCGCTCATCCCGTACGTCGACCGGGGCAACCTGCTCGCGACGCGGCCGTCGGAGCGCAAGACCGCGGTCGTCCTGTTCTCGCTCTTCTGCATCCTGGGCCTCGTCCTGACGTTCGTCGGGATCTTCTTCCGGGGTCCCGGCTACAGCTTCGTCATCCCGTACGTGAACACGTCCGGACTCCACTTCGCGCTGTGAGCAACTACCACGTCGAGCCTGTCGACAAGCCGCAGGCGCTCACGAAGGAGGCGATCAAGGCCCTCCGCAAGGCGCAGGTCCAGGGGCTGTCCCGGCGGCAGCTCCTGCGGACCTCGCTGGGGGCGGGGATCGGGCTGTGGCTCCTCGAGGCGACTGCCGCCTCGATTGGCTTCCTCTGGCCCAACCTCCAGGGCGGCTTCGGCGGGAAGGTCCGCATTGGGACCTACGACGATCTCAAGCTCCTCAACAGCTCGCTGCCGATCCAGGACGGTTTCCCGGCCTACGTCCCGGATGCCAGGGCGTTCATCATCCTGATCGACCCGGCCCGCCAGCAGTGGTCCGCGGGTGTCGACGACACCGGTGACGGGTCGGCGCTCAACGTCCGGGCCCTCTACCAGCGCTGCCCCCACCTCGGCTGCAAGCCCAACCCGTGCCTGCGCAACTTCTGGCTGGAGTGTCCATGCCACGGGTCGCGCTACGACCGCCTCGGGATCAAGGCGGCGGGGGCCCAGTACGGGCCCGCCCCGCGGTCGATGGACCGGTTCTCGGCAGAGGTCGACGCCGAGGGCGTCCTGACCGTCGACACCGGCAAGATCACCCTCGGGCCGCTGCCGGTCGCGCTCGGCCAGCCCGGGATCATCCCCCCGAAGAGCCCCACCGGCTGCATCTGACGCCAGTGACTCGAGCAGACCGATGACGGACCAGCCCGGGCGTGACCCCGAGCAGCGGCTCCCGGCAACCCGGCCGCCATCCGAGCCCGTTCCCGCCGAGCGATTTTCGGCGCCGCCCGCGCTGCACAAGTTCGAGCTCAGCCCGGAGCGGGCGGCCAAGATCGTGCGCCAGTCGGCGAACGCCCGCTGGGTTGGCTTCCTCGCCGTCGCGATCACCGTCCTGTTCATCGTCATCTACTACTTCTACGAGCTGGGTGCACCACTGGGGCTCACTGAGCCGCGCCTCGAGCAAGAGCTGAAGGCCCAGGCGATCACCGAGGTCGAGCGCGGCTACAACCTCTACCAGGCGAACTGCGCGCGGTGCCACGGCCCGAACGGCCTGGGGCCGGAGGAGCCCAGCCCGCCCCCCGGCGCTGCCGGCTACATCGGCCCGAAGCTCAACGACCAGATGAAGCTGTTCGCCCATCTCAACGCCCGCTACCTGCAGAACGTCCTCGAGGTCGGTGGACGGTACGTCTGCGGCAACCCGCTCAGCGCGATGCCGATCTGGTCTGACCGAAATGGCGGCCCGCTCAACTACCGCCAGGTCCAGGAGCTGATCGCGTTCATCCGTTCCTCGGCGGACCAGGAGTACGAGGTCCGCGATCCGGAGCTCAACGAGCCGGTGACCGATCCCGCCACCGGGGAAGTCAAGACGTTCCACGGCTGGGTCGACCCGAGCTTCAAGCCTGCGCCCGGCTCGACGCCCTTCCCGGCCTGCTATCTCGGCGACTCCCCGGGCACCTCGCCCTCGGCGGCCCCCACGCTGCCGCCGGATGCCACGGTCCTCGAGCTGACAGCCTCGAACGTCGCATTCGACAAGGACGCGCTGGAGGCTCCCGCCGACGAGGTCTTCGGGATCCATTTCACAGTGGACGATCCCCAGCAGACCCACGACGTCGACATTCGCCAGACGGATGGCACGACCGTCGTCCAGGACCAGCCGACGATCGAGGACGGCGAAGAGATCACGTACGTCTACCAGCCCCTTCCGGCCGGGGAGTACAGGTTCATCTGCTCGATCCACCCGTTCATGACCGGCACGCTGACCTCGAGGTAGGAGGAGTGGCGAAGGCGCTCCAGGCCGGGCCCGTCGCGCGGCATCGTCGCGCTTTCTTCGGGCTGCTCGACGCCGACGGCTGGGGCTGGGCGTCGCTCAAGGCATTCTTCTGGTTCATCCTGATCATCTTCCTGATCGGCTACATCCCGGACCGGGCGTATTACTTCACGGTGAACCGGACGATCGACCTCGGAATCCTCGCCTGGTCGCCGATCAACCTGTGCCCGCCGGAGAACGGCGACCTGCCCTGCCCGGCCCCGCAGGGAGCCGTGCTGCGCTGGGAGACGTCGCCGACGTCCCCGGTCGACATCTCGCTGCCCGCGCCCCGGACGGATGGCGCGCTCGTCCAGGCGGGCCGGCAGCTCCTCTACATCGGTGGCTCGGACGGGACGGCCGCGTCCAACGCGGTGTACGTCGCGCGCACGTCCGGGACGGGCAACTTCGACGCGTGGACCGTGGGTCCGTCGCTGCCGGCGCCCCGCTCGAGCGCTGCGGTCGCCTCGCTCGGCGGCTCGATCTACGTCATCGGCGGGCTCGACGCCAGCGGTCAGCCGACCACGACGACCTTGGTCCTGTCGCCGAACTCCCAGACCGGCGACCTCGGCACCTGGAAGACGGCCGCCAACGCGACGGACGCCGACGTGGCCAAGCCGATCGACCTGCCGGAGCCGCGGGCGGGTGCCTCGCTCGTCGCGCTCGGCGACGGGCTGCTGCTCGTCGGCGGGGCTGGCCCCGACGGCGCGCCCACGAACACGACCTGGAAGTCGCAGCTCGACCGGACGGCGAAGCTCGGGGCGTGGACGCCGCAGGCACCGCTGACCGAAGCCGTCGCCGACGCGATCGCGGTCCAGAACGGGGATTACATCTGGGTCTACGGCGGCCGAAACGCGACCGGCCCGACGGCGACCGTCCAGCGGGGCGACGTCTCGACGACGGCGGGCGACACACTGGGCGACGTGACCGGCTGGGCCACGAACCCGGCCGCCAACCTGCCCGAGCCGCGCACGAACGCCACCGGCTGGGCGGCCAACGGGGCGCTGTACCTGGTCGGCGGCAACGACGGGACGAGGGACAGGCGAGAGCTGTACTGGACGGTGCCGCAGGCCGGGGCGCCAGGCCAGGGAGACACGTTCGCCGAATGGCGGCACCTCGCGGAGTCGGATCTCCCCGCTCCTGGTCGCGAGGGCGGCAGCAGCGCGATCCTCGGACCGAACGCGATCATCGTCGGCGGGACCTCAGCGGGCGCGGTCCAGGCCAATGCGCTCAGGACGAACATGGCCCCGCAGGAGCCATTCTTCCAGCTCGGCCTGGTCGGCGCGACGGTGCCGGCGCTGCAGATCGAGGGTGAGATCGGCCAGCAGCTGGGCTACCTCAGCGCCGCGGGCGCCGCCACGGTGAACTTCATCATCCTCGTCCTGATCGGGTGGGCCTTCGCCCATCGCGAGCAAGCGCGGGGGCTGTTCGAGCGCTTGCGCGCCCGGCGCCGCGGCCGCTGAGGCCCGGCTAGCGCCGCCCCACCCGACCCGCCGGACGGGTCAACTGTCGAAGGAACCTGCCGCGACGAGCGGAATCTCGCTCGATTGGCCTGATCCTCCGATGCCTCACCCGCTTGGCGGGTGTGGCGTTGCTCGCGGCATGAGGTGACCCGCTGGGCGGGTCAGCCGCCGGGCAGGTCGCCCTCTCCCGGAGTCACCGGGCCGCGAAGCACGGGGAGGCCGGACTTCTCCCACTCCGTGATGCCGCCGGCGACGTTCGTCACGTCAGTCCAGCCGTTGCGGATAAGGTGCGCCGTCGCGGCCGCCGAGCGGCTCCCGGCCGCGCACATGACCAGCAGCGGCCTGTCCCGCGGCAGCTCCTCGAACCGTGTCGCAAACGTCGACATCGGCACGAGGGCGACACCCTCCAGGCGCACCTCCGCGAACTCGTTCGGCTCCCGGACGTCCACGACGAGCGGCGCGCCGGCGGACGCGCCGCCTCCCTCGCGCCGGCGGCGATCCGCCTCGCGGACGTCGATCGTCGGGATCGCGGGGGTCGCCTGCGGCTGGTGGCTCATCGGGCGCTCCTCTGCAGCGTCGGTGGGTCGAGTGGAGGCAGCGTACCGTCGGCCAGCCCGGCCAGTCGTTCGTCGATCGCCGCGAGCAGCGCGGCGACGTCGATCTCGGCAGGGTAGGGCGCCGCCGCGACCAGCCGCGCTCTCGCCCCGCGCAGGTTCTTCGCCATCCCGAGCGGATTGCCACGGACCGAGTGGACGTACGCGGCGGCCAGCTTGATGAGCCCCTGGAGGAACTCGCGCTCCGATTCGTCGGGCGACCCCATCCAGGCCGGCTCGAGCAGCTCATGCGCCTCGAAGAAGTCGCCCCGCCCGTACGCCGCAACTCCCGCCTCGAAGGCCGCTCGGCGGTCGGCCGGCGGCAACGGCCGGTACGCCTTCGGACGTCCGCCCTGGAGGATCGTCGCCGGGGTGTCGTCCGCGCCCACGGCCGCCCGCCTAGGCGAGGTCGATGAGCGGCTGTCGCCCGGAGAAGCCGGACGTCATCTCGTGCCACCACTCGACGTCGCCCTCGCCCAGCCGCCAGCACAGACAGACCTGCCGGCCGCTGACGAGCGCCGGGAAGTCGATCAGCCCCGACTCGATGTCGCGTAGGGCGATGCCCAGTGCGTCGATCCGGGCGACGCCCGCCTGCATCTGGTCGATGACGCCCTGCATCCGCAGCCGGATCAAGCGCAGCTCGTCGTCGGAGGCGACTTCCGCCGACTCGCCCGACGTCTCCGCAGCTCGGCCGGCGCCCGCCTCGACCGCCTCCTGGCGTTCGAGCACCTGGTCGCGCAGCCGGATCAGCTCGGCTCGCTGGTCGCCCAGGGCGCCGAGAATCTCGCGCAGCTCGGGGAGCCGGGCGTTCGCGTCGTCGAGGTCGTAGAACCGGGCCATCGGGGGATTCTAGGCCCAACACGCCAGATGGGTCGGCGGTGCTCGTTCGGCCGCGGGCGCGCTAGGATGCGGGCCATGCGACTGGCCCGGCGGATGGAGTCGATCGGGACCGAAACGGCCTTCGAGGCCGCCGCCAGGGCGCGCGCGCTGGAGGCCGAGGGGCGGAGCATCATCCACCTCGAGATCGGCGAGCCGGACTTCGACACGCCGGCCAACGTCCGCGCCGCTGCGAAGAAGGCCCTCGACGAGGGCGCGACGCACTACCCACCGTTCGCGGGCATCGCCGACCTGCGGGCCGCGATCGCCGAGGACTCGACCGCCCGCAAGGGCTTCGCGGTCGACCCGGCGCAGGTGTTCGTCACCGTCGGCGGCAAGGGCGTGATGGTCTACGCGATCCTCGCCCTCGTCGACCCCGGCGACGAGGTGATCGTGCCGGACCCTGGCTACCCGATCTACGAATCGGTCACCCGGTTCGTCGGCGGAACCCCGGTCCCGATCCCGATCCGGATGGAGAACGAGTTCCGGCTCGACGTCGATGAGCTGGCCTCGCTGATCACGCCGAAGACCAAGCTGCTGGTGATCAACTCGCCGGCCAACCCGACCGGTGGCGTCCTGACCCCGAACGATATCGAGCGAATCGCCGAGCTGGCCGTGCGGCACGATCTCATCGTGCTCGCCGACGAGATCTACGCCCGGATCCTGTACGACGGCGCGGTTCACCTGTCGATAGCCTCGCTGCCCGGGATGGCGGAGCGGACCATCGTCCTCGACGGGTTCTCGAAGACCTACGCGATGACCGGCTGGCGGCTCGGCTACGCGATCGTCCCGCCGGCGCTGATCAAGGCCTACGGGACGCTGATCATCAACACGATCAGCGGCGCGACGGCGTTCGCCCAGGTCGGGGCGATCGAGGCGCTCCGCGGGCCGCAGGACCCGATCGACGCAATGGTCGCGGAGTTCCGCGCCCGGCGCGACCTCGTGGTCGACGGCCTCAACCAGATCCCGGGCGTCAGGTGCCTCAAGCCACAAGGCGCGTTCTACGTCTTCCCGGAGATCTCCGCCACGGGCCTCACGGGCGCGGAGCTCGCCGACCGGCTGCTCCATGACGCCGGCGTGTGCGTGCTCGCCGGGACGGCGTTCGGCGGCCTGGGCACGAACCACATCCGGATCAGCTACGCGAACTCGCGCGAGAACCTCACCGAGGCGCTCCGCCGTATCGACGCGTTCGCCCGCGAGCGCACGCCGGCACCGGCCTGACGCGCTTCAATGGCCGCCAAGCCGAAGGTCTTCGTCGCGCGCGTCATCCCGTCCGATGGGCTCGACCTCGTTACCGGCGCGACCGATGCGACCGTCTGGCCGGACGACCTGCCGCCGCCCCGTGACGAGCTGCTTCGCTCGATCGAGGGCTGCGACGGCGTCCTGACGCTCCTAACCGATAAGGTCGATGCCGAGTTCCTCGACCGGGCCGGGCCGCAACTCAAGGTCGTCTCGAACTACGCCGTCGGGTTCGACAACATCGACGTGCCTGAATGCACCCGGCGCGGAATCCCGGTCGGGAACACGCCTGGCGTCCTGACGGAGACGACAGCCGACCTCGCGTTCGCCCTGTTGATGGCCGCGGCCCGGCGGTTGCCCGAGGGCGACCGGTACGTCCGCGACGGGAAGTGGAAGACGTGGGGGCCGATGCTCCTGCTGGGCCCCGACATCCACGGCTCGACGATCGGGATCGTGGGCTTTGGGCGGATCGGCCAGGCGGTCGCGAAGCGGGCGGCGGGGTTCGGGATGACGATCCTCTACCACGACGTGAACCGGCTGCCGGATGACGTGACCGTGGCGCTCGGCGCGCAGTTCGTGCCTCTCGAGGACCTCTTCGCCCGGAGCGACTTCATCTCGCTCCACGTTAACCTGACGCCGGAAACCCGCCAGCTGATCGACGCCGCGGCGCTCCGCCGGATGAAGCCGACGGCGATCCTCGTCAACACGTCGCGCGGCCCGGTGGTGGACGGTGCGGCGTTGGCCTCGGCCCTGCGTGAGGGCGTGATTGGTGGCGCCGCGC
>JBBDZZ010000022.1:0-7310 GCA_040899885.1 Chloroflexota bacterium
AGAGGACCGCGTGGTCCGCAGACGCGAATGGGTCCTCCACGACGATCGTGTTGTTCACGTCGCGGCCGAGGGTCGTTAGAGCGCCCAGCCCGAAGACCGCGCCGGCCGGCGGCTCACCACCAGGCGAGGCGAGGACGTGCAGCCGGCCCAGCTCCGTCCCCGGCTCCCGGGCTGCGGCCCGCAGGTCCCGAACGAGGATCCGGACGACGGCGAACAGGAAGAGGTACAGGAGAGCTAGGAAAAGCAGGCGAAGGAGCCACAGGCTCGCCGCGAAGGCGTCCACGAATCAGCCGGTCGAGACCGACTCGACGACGAGGACCGTGTCGCCCAGCTCGATCCGGTCGCCCTCGCCCAGGACCACCTCGTCCACTCGCTCGCCGTTGACCCGCGAGCCGTTCGTGCTGCCCAGGTCGGTCAGGACCAGCGTCCCCCGACGTGCCTGGAGGCGGGCGTGGTGGCGGGAGATCCTCGAATCGTGGATGACCAGCCCGTTGTCGCTCCCCCGGCCGATCGTCAGGAGCGCCCCATCGACCTCGATCTCGCGCTGGGTACCATCGGGCCGGATCTCGCGCAGTCGGGCGACGGGGCCCTCGAGGACGGGCACCTGGAAGACCATCGTGCGGGTCGGCTGGGCGGTGCCGTCCCCGTCCGCTCCGCCCTCGGCAGCCGGCTCACCGGCAGGGAGACGTGATGCTGGATCGGGGTCCGCGAAACGGGCAATGACCCGAACCTCTCCCGGGGGCACCTGCTGGTCGGCCACGAGATCGACCCGTGGGCGGTCGACCAGCGAGTAGCGGTGGCTCCGGGCGAACGCCAGTGCGCCGTCCGCGAGCTCGGCGGCGAGGCTCACGGAGAAGTCGCCGAAGGCCTCGAGATCGACCCTGTTGAGGTGAACGCGGAACCGGTTCGGGACGAGGGTCCGGTCCGCCCCCGACATGCGCTCGGTCTCCATCGCCCGCTCGATCCGGCGCTGGAGCTGGACGGGCTGCAGACGCGCCTTGAACAGCCGGGCGCTTGGCCGTTCGAAGAGACGTTCGAAGAATCGCTCCAGGGCGGTCAGTCGGCGCATTCGGGGCCGGAGTCTAGCAGAGGGGCCCCTCCGCACCCCTCCGCACCGACCCGACGGGATCGGCGGCTGCTCGGGACCATCGGAGGGACGAGCAGGTACCGAAGGCCGGGGCCGGGCGAAGGGGCTGGGCTATACTCTCGACCCGTTCGGGCTCCGTCCGCCCGATCTTGTCCGTGCGCGACCCCGGGGGCCCGATGCCCGAGATTCTGACTGAGTCCTTCTGCGAACGCTGTGGCACGCGCTACACGTTCGAATCAGCCGCCCCGAAGGCCCGCCTGGGGCGCTTCAAGACGCTGTCGAAGGGCCTGAAGAACTTCGTCCTCGACGACGCCACGTCGCTCGACGAGGCGCTCGCCTCGGCCCGCAGCGACGAGACCCGCGAGTCGACCGCGCAGCAGCTGGACGCCTTCCACAAGACGTTCAACTTCTGCATGTCCTGCCGGCAATACACCTGCCCGAACTGCTGGAACGAGGCCGAAGGCCAGTGCCAGTCGTGCAGCCCGATGGCAGCGGGCCTGTCCCCCGCCTGGACCCGGGGCAGTGCCGATGCTCCCCCCGCGTGGCCAGTAGCGCCCGCCGAGCCGGCCGGCATCGAGGCGGTGGCCTGGCCGTCGATGGACCGGCGTCCAGCCGCGCCTGAGCCCGCCCCGGACGAGGTCCCGTGGCCGCTGGCGGCACTTGAGGGCCGCGCTCCCGTCGTCGAGCCCGAGGCGGACGCTGAGCCCGAGCCGGCGATCGCGGCCGAGGCCGAGCCCGCACTCGAGCCGGTCGTCGAGGAAGAGCCCCTGGTCACGGCCGAGGCCGAGCCGACGATCCCCGACGCGGCGCAGTCGGACATCCAGAGGCGTGCCGCCGCCGCGGCCGCCAACACGTCTGACCTCCTTGCCAGGTTCCGTCCCGGCCAGAGCCTCGACGACGAGCTGGCGGCATACGAAGCGTCGGTGGACGCGACTGCGCCCGCCGTGCAGCCGGAGCCGGAGCCGGTCGCCGCCGCAGAACCCGAACCGGAGCCGGTCGCGTGGGCGGAGCCGGAGCCCGTCGCGGAACGCGAGCCCATCGCGTGGCCGGAGGCCGAGCCCGCCCCCATCGCGTGGCCGGAGGCCGAGCCCGAGCCTGTTGCGGCGATGGCCCCTGAGCCCGTCGTAGAGCCAGAGCCTGAGCCCGTCGTCTGGGCGCAGCCCGAATCGGAGCAGCCTGAGGACGAGCCGGTCTCGCCGTGGCTCCGACCGGCTCGACCCGCCGAGGACATCGTCGAGGTCCCGACCTGGCAACTATCCGCCCCCGAGGCCCCCGTCAACGGCCACCCGTCCGAGGCGCTCAGCCCGGCCGCTCGAGCCGACCGCCCCACCCCGGAATGGCCGAGTCAGCCTGCCGAGTCGTTCCTCGCGGCGCGCCTCGCCGCCCGGAAGGCCGGCGACGACATGTGGGCCGCGTCGAGCGTCGAGGTTCTCGGGCCGGCCGCCGCTGCAGGTCCCGCCGCCCCGGTCGGGGTGCAGGCGTGCGTCTCGTGCGGGCTGTCGCTCTCCGCTACGGCGCGCTTCTGCCGCCGCTGCGGCACCAGGCAGGGCTGACCCGCCTTCAGCGTTCCTCGGGTGCAGGCTGCGGCGCCGGTGGCGGTGGCGGCCGATCCATTCGAACGCTCACCCAGGCCGCTCCGATGAGGAGCAGCTGGAACCCCGTCGCCAGCCAGATCATCGCCGCGAAGATCGCCACGAAGGTCCCGTACACGGCGGCCGCCCCGATTACCCGGGGCGCGATGTACGCGAACAGCTGGGTGAGGGCGGCGAGCCCGATCCCGACCACAAGGGCCGGAATTGCGGCCGTCGACCAGGGCACGCGAATCGCGGGTACGAGCCGGTAGATCAGGATCGCGGCGCCGACGAAGACCGTCCCGGTGAGCAGGGGGGTCGCGACCCGCCAGAACGTCTCCGACTCGGTGCCCAGCCGCGCGGCGGTCTGGTCCGCGAGGTACGACCCGATTCCCGCCAGGATCAACGAGCCGAGGAAGACAGAGACGAGCAGGACAACCGAGAAGATGCCTCGCAGTGTCCGGGCGACGAACCCGCGCTTCGGCGCGCTGCGGAAAATTCGGCTGACGGCATCGTCGAGCGAGCCGTAGAACCGGCTGGCGCCCCACGCGAGGCCGATGAGTCCGATGACGCCGGCGCCGGCCGCGCCCTCAGTGATCTGCTGGAGGCTCGCCTCGAGGAATCCGCTCAGCGGAGGCAGGCTCCGGCCGATTCCCTCGACGATCGCCCGCCGCCGCTCGGGGTCGTCCACGACGAATCCGAGGATCCCGGTGATGAGGAGGAGCGACGGCAGCAGCGCGAACAGCGCGCTGTACGTCAGGCCGCCGGCCAGGAGCCCATTGCCCGCGTCATCGTAGACCTGCATCACCCGTCGCGCGGTCGCGACCGGGCCCCAGCCGACCAAGCGAACAACCGCCGTTCGCAGCCACGGGGGGACGTTCATTCCCCCGAGGCTATCACCGCGCGTCAGCCGTTCAGATCCTCGAACAGGCCGGGCCGCAGGTCACCGGCCCGGACACGACGCGACGGTTTCACGAGGGCCTTGATCTCCCCTCGCCGGACGAACCGGCGACCGCCGAGCTTGATGCTCTGGAGCTTTCCGGCCCGGGCCCACGTGCCGATCGTCGCTGGCCGGAACCGGATGTTCGCCGCCGCCAGCATCTCGGCGGCCTCGGCGAGCGTGATCCAGTCGGCCGCAGCAGGCATCGGGCGCTCAGTCGCCGTCCGGGGACGCGGACGCGGCCGGCTTGGCGGCGGTCGCGGACTCGGCCGATGCCGGAACCGGCTTACCGTCCGACTTCGATTCTCCGTCCGCCGGTTTCGCGGCCGCGTCGCTCTTCGCGGCGGCCTTCGTCTTCGTCGCCGCGGCGCGGTCCCTCTTCGCCCAGCCGCTGCCCCTGAAATGAACCGACGGCGCGGAGATCGTCTTGCGCATCGTCCCCTCGGCGCCGCACGCCGGGCAGAAGTTTGGACCTGGCTGGTTGATCCCGTGCAGGATGTCCGTCCGGTGGCCGCACTTCGTGCAGCGATACTCGTAGATCGGCACGTCGTGGGGCTCGGGGTTCAGCCGCGCAGGAGGCGCATGCCGCACTTCGGGCAGTAGAACGCGCGCTCGTGGGCCGACGCGAAACCGCAGTGAGCGCACACGAGCCCGCCGCGACCCGCGGCCGGGACCGGTCGCTCGACGGCGGTCAGGCCAAGGGCGTACCGGCTCCCGAGGATGTTCGTCAGCAACGAGGTCAGGATCCGCGAGCCGTTGCGGTCGGAGTCGCCCCGCACCCCTCGCCCACCCCACCCGACGACCGCCCGGACGATCATGTCGCCGGTCGCCTCGTCCCAATGGGAAGCCACGCCGCCGACGATCGAGTTGTACTCGGGATAGCCGGACGTGTCGGTCTCGCCGGCGAGCAGCGCGCACACGAAGGTGTCGAACGCGAGGTCGATCGCGTCGATCGACTCGAGGACAACGAGCGCGTGGCGGGTCACCGGGGAGAGGTCGTGATGGGCGTTCAGCCAGTCCATCGCCTCGGCCGGCCGGGCGATCACCGGTGCTGCCTTGCTGAACTCGATCGCCAGCGGCTGGACGACCTCGACCTCGCTGTGGGCGACACCCGCGAGCATCGAGGGAAGCTCGTCCATCGCGCCGGGCCCGGTCTTCATCCGGACGCCTTCGGTGCTCTTGCCCGCGTAGGACAGCTTGAGGGAGAAGTCCTGGGCAATGACTTCTTCCGGCATGGCGGTCGAGAGCTGGCGCTGCGGGGCAGGGGCCGTGGGCTGGGGTTCGGTTGCCCCCCGGCGCTTCAGGAATTCGAGCGGCACGAGCGTCCTCTCCCAGTCTCGGGTGAACGGCCGATATGGTAGCGCGCCGCCGTGGTCTCCGGCAGCGGTACCATCGGGTGGCAGTCAGCCTCGGCTCGAGGGGCCAGCGGCCAGGACGACCGCCTCGAGCGGACGGAGCTCGACCCTGGAGCCCTCGGGAGCCGCGACGGGCGGCTCATGGGTCCCGAACACCGGCTCCCAGCCACCGGACGCCGGATGGCCCTCGGCTCGGAACCAGCCGGGGCCGCGCCCGAAGTTCACGGCCACGAGAAGCGTTTCGTCGTCGGTCGCGCGGAGGTACGCCAGGACGTCGCCGCTTGCCTTGTTGAGGCGCCGCCAGGCACCCACCTGGAGCGCGGGGTGGCGACGGCGGAGCCAGATGAGCCGCCGGTAAGCGGCCAGGACGGAGCGTGGATCGGCTGCCTGGCGGGCGACGTTCCGGGTCGCCGCGTCGGGCGCCATCCGGAGCCACGGCCGGACTGCCGAGAAGCCGCCGAACGGTGCGTCGGTCCAGGGCATCGGGGCGCGAGCCTGGTCCCGGTTCCACCACGGCGAGAGGCGCCGTGCGATCGGCCCTCCCCGGCGGGCGGGCGGATCGACGATCTCGGCCCGTGGGATCGGGACGTCGCGCAGGCCGATCTCCTCGCCGTAGTACAGGAACGGCGTGCCGCGCAGCGTCAGGAGAAGCACGGCGGCGGCCTTGGCGACCGCGTCATCATGCGACCGGGCGCTGAGCCGGGAGGCGTGGCGAGACTGATCGTGGTTGGACAGCACGACCGTCGGCCAGCCGGCCGCGCCGAAGATCGCCTCACGCTCGGCCGTGGCCCGGGCGAACGCATCGGCCCGCCACGGCTGGCTGATCAGGTGGAAGTCGAACACGAGGTGGCGCGGGGCCGCGTACTCGCCGGCGCGGTGGGCTTCGGTCGCGAACAGCTCGCCCACGGTCATCCGGCCCCGCGGAACTCGGCGAGGAATCCGTGGAGTTCGGGCTGGTCCTTGTCGTAGTGATGGCGCTGGCGGTCGTAGGCGCGCCGGCCACCGGTCACGCGGCGCGGGTTGGACAACAGCTGGGGGTGCTTGAAGAACGCGTTGAAGACGTCGAGCCGGAAGCCATCGACGCCCCGGTCGAGCCAGCCGCGGACCATCTGGAGCATGGCCGTCCGCACCTCCGGGTGGCGCCAGTTGAGGTCGGGCTGCTCGGGCAGGAAGGTGTGGAGGTAGAACTGGCCGCGTTCGTCGTCCCAGGTCCAGGCTGGACCGCCGAAATACGAGACCCAGTTATTCGGCCGGCGGCGGGCCCGTGGCCGGGTCGACGACCGCGCCGGATCGCGCCAGATGTACCAGTCGGCCTTCGGTCCGTGGCGGGAGGCGCGGGATTCCTGGAACCAGGGGTGGGCCGAGCTGGTGTGGTTCATGACCAGGTCGAGGATCACCCGGATACCGCGCCGGTGGGCTTCCTCGACGAGGCGGTCGAAGTCCTCGAGGGTGCCGAACAGCGGATCGATCGCGGCGTGGTCGGAGACGTCGTAGCCCACGTCGAGGCCGGGTGACGGGTAGATCGGCGACAGCCAGATCGCGTCGACGCCGAGCGACCGCTCGGTCCCGTCGTTGAGGTAGTCGAGCCGATCGATGATGCCCGGCAGGTCGCCCACCCCGTCGCCGTTCGAGTCGGCGAAGCTGCGGGGGTAGATCTGGTAGACGACTCCCTGGCGCCACCACTCGCCGAGCGCAGGCGCGTCAGGCCTCACGCTCTCGGCCATCCCCGACGCCGGGTCGCGGTTCCGCCACGGCCGCGCCCAGGAGCCCGAGGCCAATTGACAGATTGCACGCAGTTCCTTGCACGCAGTTCCTAGAGTACATGGACCTCTTACGGTCACGCTCCCATTCATGGGCCTCGAGAGGCAGCACAGGGGGTGCGGTGTCCTTGTTGGCCGCTCGATCACCGCGCGGCGGCGCGCCCATGGAGCGGGGCGGCCGGCCCGGCGGAGGGCGGCGTACACGGTCGAGCGGGGATGACCGGTCAGCGGCGCCAGGCGGTGCGGTCCCCAGCGGCGCTCGATCCGGGCCGCGACGATCGCTGGGCCTGGTCGGCGGGGAGGGCGTGCGGCGAGCGGTGCGGTCGCGAGCTTCGATCGAGCAGGCCTGCCTCGCCCTGGGCCCGGTAGCGGCCCAGCCACTTGTACGCGGTCGCCCGGCTGACGCCCTGCATCGCCGCGGCGTGGGCGACCGGCCAACCGAGCGTCTCGACCCGAGCGATCAGGAGCTGTCGGCCAACGACCGTCAGCTTTGTGCGAGGATGATCCACGAGAGCCTCCTGTCGGTGCGGAGCTGCAACACCCCGTACCGTTCAGGCAGGCTCTCGTTTGTCAACAACCTCGCTGGGAATCACACCT
>JBBDZZ010000023.1:0-7234 GCA_040899885.1 Chloroflexota bacterium
AGGAAGTCCTGTAAGTCGTCCGGGAGGTCGCCGACTACCTCTTCGGCGAGGTAGTCGTAGAGGGCGCCCTCGGCGCCGCTGATGGAGCGGACGAAGCTCCGGATCTCGCCCGCGCCGCGATGGCGAATGGCAGCCTGGACGAGCTGGAGCGACGCCGCCCAGCCCTCGGTTCGGCGAGACAGGTCGTCGAGGACGTCGGGTTCGAGCGGCTGACCATAGGTCTCGCGGAAGAGGCGCTCGGTCTCGGCATCGTTGAAGCGCAGGTCGTCGGTCATCAGCTCCGCGACCTCGCCGAGGGCCCGAAGCCGGGCGACCCGCACTGACGGCGTCCGCCGGCTCGAGAAGACGAACGTCACCCGTTCCGGGGCGCGCGCGAGCAGGTCGCGAAGGATGTCCCGGATCTCGGGCGAGTCGTCGACGGCGTGGTAGTCATCGAGGATCAGGGCGGCTCCCTGATCGCCGAGCGACTGGAATTCGCGAATGAACGTTTCGACAACCGAGTCGCGCGACGGGCCGGTGGCCCCGAGCTCGCTCAGCAGCCCGAACGTCCTCGACGCGAAATCCGGGTCGTGCTCTCGGCCGGCGGCCACCAGGTAGCTGAGGAAGGCGATCCAACTGCGGTCCTCGGCGTCGAGTCGATACCACAGCGTCCGAAGGCGAGTACGTCTCGAGAAGTCGGCGAGCAGTGTTGTCTTGCCGTAGCCGGCCTCGGCGGTGACGTAGACAACCCGGTGATGGATCTTGACATCGAGCCAATCGAGCAGCCGATTGCGGGCGAGCGTCTCCTCGCGAAGAGGCGGTCGCTGGACCTTCGTCGGCTGGACCGGGTAGCCAGTCACCTGGTCGCGCTCACCCCCGGGCACGAACGTCGCCGCGACGGCGATGGATCGGGTCGGGCCGACGGTTAGGACATCCTGACTCGTGGAACCGGGTTCGATCGTCGTCGACGGCTTGGGCGGCGCGAACGATACGGATCGCTCGCGCGGCGTGTCAACGGGCGCGGGATCCAGCCGGGGCATGGACGCCATAGTGGCGTCCGGGGCTCACCCGTCGCTTAGCTGCGAGGGGCGGCCTTCAGCTACGGATCGAAAGCGTCAGCGTCCGAAGCCCCGGTCTATCGAAGTGACCGGCGCAGTCGCCGCGGTAGGTATCCTGAGTGATCGGCGCCGCTTCTCGGGCTCCCCGGCACGCTCAAGGTGCGTTAGGCAGAGAAATCGGCGACCAGGTGGAGAGAAGAAGGCGGCTACCCGGCCCATGCGCTTGTGGATCCTCTTGGCAATCGGGGCTGTCGCCGTGGTTCTCCTGGTCCGGTCGAACGCCACGGTGCTCGTCAACAGCTACCCTCGGATGGACTCCTACCGTGTCATCGACCAGCGGACCATCGCGGTTACGGTCGCCGTCGCACCGCGAAGCTGGACGCGGGTCACCGATGCCGCCGAGACGCCGACGGACGTCCGGGTGAAGGTCGAGAGCCTCGCCTGGCCGATCCCGCTTCCCGGGAGCGCCGACCGCGAGCTCCGGGACCTGACAGTCTCGCTCGGGAGCGACCTCGGAGAGCGGGTCGTGCGAGATGCAGACGGGCAGGCGATCCCGGTGCGGTAGCCAGAGCCCGGGTCTGCGTCAGGCCGCTTCCCCCGGTAGCAGCGGCCGCAGCGAGAGCGAGTACTGCTTGCCGTCGGGGCCGGTCAGGTAGATCCCTAGCGCACCGCCCCGCACGTCGCCGAGGCCGATCGCCTCGACCTCCGCCGGGGTGAGGACACGCTGCGGGAGGCGGAACGGGGCGTTCGGGTCCTCCGGCTCGGCGAAGTCCGATGGCTTGAGGTTCGGCCAGGGCCAGGCCCGGAGCGGGGCGATGACGCCGGAGGTCTCCATGAGGTACGCCCGGTACGCCGGTGGCTCGTAGGCGACCGTTGGGTAGGTCCCGCCGTCGTCGAAGTTGCGGAGCCGCTCGGCGAGGGCCATGAAGGCCTGCCGCTCGCGGGCGTCGGGGCCCTCGGCGCCGGTCTCAATGAGCCCGTAGATGCCGACGATCTTCTCGCCCCCGCCGGCCCGGAGCGTGAACGTCGCGGTGGTGCCATCGGCCAGCGTCGGGTTCGGATAATCCCCCCGCGCGGTCCCGAGGCCGCCCGGTCCGATCGCGAAGGCGAGGACCTCCTGGATCTGGTCCTCGGACAGCTTCGCGGTCTTGAGGGGGAGGTAGCGGAGGAGGAAGTTCTCGTCGGCCGGCGGCTGGTCCATCGGGTTGCGGAAGAGGATCGTGCCGTCGCCGTAGAGGGTGAAGATCGGGACCTGGGTCGCGTTGATGTCGACCATCATGCCGCCGCCGTCCTCGTAGCGGAGGACGACGTCTGTCGCGCCAGTAGGGTGCTCGATCGAGCCCGGCGAGGGCGAGCCCGAGCCGGTTGGGCCGGGGGAGCCGGAGGGCGGCGCCGCCGCCGGCGAGCAGGCGGCGATCGCGAGGAGGGCAACGACGAGCAGGGGGAGGTGTCGGTTTGGCATGGCGCCCGGACGTTCGTCGGGTCCGAGGGGTTCCGCGCGCTTCAGTGGCCGCCGGATCGGAATTGGGTGTCCCAGGGTATTGACTCCGCGCGTACTCTCGCCGTTATGAGTCCCGGGCCCGACGCCCTAATCGGGCCCGCGACGATGATGGCCATGCGTCCAGGGCCAGGGAGGCTTCAGGGGTGTACGAGGATCGCACGCTCACCTGCCGCGACTGTTCGGAGGAGTTCATCTTCTCGGTCGGCGAGCAGACATTTTTCGCCAGCAAGGGTCTGACGAACGACCCGCAACGCTGCCCGTCATGCCGGGCGGCAGCCAAGAGAGCCCGAGCGGTCGGCGGCCCCCGGGAGTTCCACGCAGCGGTCTGCGGCGCCTGTGGAGGACAGGCGATCGTGCCGTTCGCTCCGCGGAACGACCGACCGGTGTACTGCAGCTCATGCTTCGACAAGGTCCGCGCCGGCACGCTGTCGGAACCCGCCACGGTCTGATTGACCCGCGGCCGGCGTGGGAGGACGCCGGCCGATCATCCCCGACGAGGCCCGCCGGAAGGCCGGCCTCTGCGCGTGTGGGCGGCCTACACTCGCGTTCGAGTCATCGTTGCAGGAGGAGTGCCGTGGCCGGCGTCATCATCATCCGGGAGATGGTCGGGACGAGCCCGAAGTCGTGGAGCGACGCGGCCCGTCAGGCGGTGACGACCGCGTCGCGGACGGTCCGCAACATCAAGACGGTGGAGGTCGTGCAGTCGACCGCGATCGTCGAGGACGGCGAGATCGTCGAGTACCGGGTCGAGCTGAAGATCGGCTTCGAGTACGAGGGGTAGTTACGAAGACGCCGGTGCGGGGGCGCGGGCCGACCGGTGGTCGAGGCGCGTGGCGCTCCAGCCCAACGCGATCCAGCCGATAGGGAATACAAACGCCCCGACCATGAACACCCCCATCTCTGCCGGCGATTCCGGCATGACAATCGGGGCCAGGAGCAGTCCCGCGCCGAGCCCAAGCAGGGCGGTCGCGGCACGAGCAAGAGCGCCGGTCCGGTACGTGACGCCCGCGAACAGCGCCGATCCAACGAGCATCGTGGTGATCCCGGCGCCGAACATCGAGACGCCCGCACCCCGAGCGCCGACGAGCATCGCTACGCCATCTACCCAGCACATGACGACGCCCGCGGCAGGGATCACGAAGGCCGCCCACACCAGCAATTGGTGTTGTCGGGACTGGAACCCGCTCAGCCCCGCGAGGGCCACGACGAGCGCTCCGGCGCCGGCGAGAAACGGGAATAGGCCGGGGAAGAGCCCTTGCGTCAGGAGAGGAAGACCGATCAGCATGAGGAAGCCGCCGACGAGGGCAGCTTGACCTGCGAGGCGCGGTGTCATCGTCAGACCCCTTCGGTTCTGGGACGCGGCCCGGCCGCGTCGGTGGATGTGGGCGTCGATTGCACCGAGCAGGACGTCGGCGACGTCGAACGGCCCGAGCGACCTCGCCGCGAGGAGCGCATCGAACTCGTCGCCGTAGCGCGCCCGCCAGGCGCTGGGATAGAGCCGGACCAGGAACCGCCTCATCGACTCGTCTGCCGCAGGCGGCGCAGCCCGAGACCCGCGAACTCGGAGAGTCCCTTGAGCTGTTCGGTGAGGTTCGTCGCGCCGATACCCGTGAGCCGGTACGGCCGTCGGCGCTCGATCGGCGCGAGGGCCTCGATCAGGCCCCGCTCCTCGAGCCGTGCCAGCGCCGCGTACAGGGTGCCCGGTCCGAGCGGGCGCCCCGTCCCGGCCTCGACGTCGGCCATGATCGCGTAGCCGTGCTTCGGGCCCTCGCTCAGGCTGACGAGGATGAGAAGGGCCGGCTCCGCGAACCGCCCCAAGTCCTGAATCGGCGATCCCATTCCAACTCCCTGGTACGACCGGCGTTATATCGCGAGCCGATATATACGCTGTGCCGGGGAGACAGTCGATAGGTCTTTCGGGCTACCTCGGCCGTCGCCGGTCGACGACGAGCACGGTGCCCAGCACGAGACCCAATCCGAGGGCGCCGAAGCCGGCGATCTCGACGGGCACCCAGCCACGAGCCGTCTCTGCCGTGATCCCGAGCTGGAGCGGCTCGTAGCCCTGGCCGATCAGCCATCGGCCGGGCTCAAGCGACTCCTCCGCGGGGACGAGCGCCAGGACCTTGGCGTCGGTGACGAGCGTCCCATCCGGCGCTCGCCACGCCCGCTCGAAGATCAGGGCGTCGACTCCGCTAATTGCTGCCTCGTCGACGATCACGCGAGGCTGAGCGGCAGCCCATGCGCCCCGAGCTGCCTCTGACGACAGGAGGAGCCCGAACGACAGAACGGCCCCGACAGCGAATGCCGGAAGGGTTCGGCCCATAACGGCGCCGAGGACGAGGCCCACTCCGAGGGCGGCGAACGCACGGGCCACCACGAGGGGTCCGTGCAGGCCATGGCCCCGCCAGATCAACATAAAGTCGCCGGCCCGGGTCGTCTCCAGGGTGGACGCTGCTATGGCCGCGAACCCTACCGTCACCCCCAGGACAAGGAGAATCGGCCAGAGCTGTCGAGCGAACCACCGCCGCCGCGACGCAGCCAGTCCCCATGCGGTCTGCGCGGTTCGAGCCTCGAGCTCTCGACCGACGAGCGTGACGCCAGCGAGCAGCCCGGCCGCCAGGGGGACGAAGGTCATCCCGAAGAAGACGTTGCCGGCTTCCTCGGCGATCGTGAAGAAGGCGCTGACCGGACCGGCACACAGAGGCCCCGGCTCGCTGGAGTTGCGCCAGGCGTCGAAACAGCCGGGCGGCACGTTGACGGCGGCGAGGCGCGAGTTGACCCAGAGAGCCGCGGCACCGAGGAGGATCGCGGCCAGGGCTCCTGCGACGACCTCGAAACGGTGCTGCTTGAGTGTGATCCGCGCGGATTGGATGAGTACTGCGGTCACGTAGGACGGCGTCGGTCGACGACGACGACCGTTCCGAGCACGAGCACGATGCCGAGCACGGTGAACCCCGCAATCTCGATCGGTTCCCAGCCCCGCGCTGTCTCGGCGGTGATGCCCAGAGAAACGGTCTCGTAGCCGTGATCATTCAACCACTGCCATGGGCCATCCGGTTGCCCGGCCGGTGCGAGCGCGGTGACATCCTCCTCGGTGAGCAGCTGGCCGTCGGGCGCTCGCCAGCGCGAGTCGAAGGACATGCCGGTGTCCGCGTCGGCTCCCGCGAGCACCACCCTTGGTTGCGCGCTCGCCCATTGGTAGCTCGCCGGTCCGGCCGTGGAGACGAGCACGAAGGACAGGACGGCCCCGATGATGAACGCCGGGAGGGTGCGGCCCAGTGCGGCGCCGACGAAGAGCCCCAGCCCCAGGGCGGCGAAGGTCCGCGCAACGGCGATCGGCCCGTACAGGCCGAGATCCATGTAGGGATAGCTGTAGGACACCCTGCGAGTGGTTTCGAGGATCGAGGCTGAGAACGCGGCAAACGTCACTGTGGCGCCGAGGACCACGAGAATCGGCCACAGCTGCCGGGCGAACCAGCGCCGCCGCGAGGCGGCAAGCCCCCAGGCGGTCTGCGCAGTCCGCGCCTCGAGCTCCCGGCCAATAAGTGCCACCCCGGCGAGGATCCCTGCTGCGATCGGGAGGATCGCCATCGCCGCGAGAACCTTGCCCGCCTCGTTCTCGTTGATCTCACCGAACCGGCGTACGGGCACCTCGCACTCCGGGCCTATTCCGAAGGGACCCTGGGTCGTCCATGCCTCGAAGCAGCCGGATGGCACGATCACTTCCAGGAGCCGGGAGTTGACCCACAGGGCGGCGGCGCCGACGAGGACCATCGCGAGGGCTCCTGCGCCCACCTCGAACCGGTGCTGCTTCAGCGTGAGCCGCGCGGATTGCAGCACTACGACGCCAACCGTGCTGCCATCGACGGGCGCGCCGCTGCGAGGTGGCCGAGGACGATCTCCTCGAGCGTGGCCTCCCGGAGTCCAGGGTCCGAGCTCTTGACCAGGGCGAGCCGCTCTCCTTCGGGACCGATGAAGTGGCCGACGGCGGGCCGCCCCGCGAGGTCTGCCTCGAGAACCGTCCTGTGCTCTGAACGCGCGCGGGCGACCGGGGCGTGAAGCGCGACCCGCCCGAACGCGAGCACGACGAGGGAGTCGCACGCCTGCTGAACGTCGGTGACGATGTGCGAGGAGAGGACCGCCGTCGCGCCCGTCGAGCGGACATCGTCGACCAGCACCGCGAGGAATTCGCGACGGGCCAGGGGATCGAGGCTGGCGAGCGGTTCGTCGAGCAGGAGGATCGGCGCGCGGGTCCCGAGCGCGATCGCCAGGGCGACCTGGGCCTGCTCACCGCCCGACAGCTCGCCGACCTTGCGTTCCCTACCGACGCCCGCGGCCTGCGTCCGGTCCAGGGCGTGGGCACGATCGAACTCCGGCCGGCACACTGCGGCGAACTGGAAGTGATCGTCCACCGTCAGGTTTCGATAGAGGGAGGCCGACTGCGGCACGTAGCCGATCCGCCGGACCGCGGCCGTCCGGTCGCGTCGGGGATCAATTCCCTCAACCAGCACGCGGCCCTCATCCGGGCGCTCAAAGCCCATCCAGGACCGGATAAGCGTGGACTTACCGGCGCCGTTGGGTCCGACGAGGGCGGTGATCGTGCCTCGGGGGATCGCCAGATCGACGTCCTTGATCGCCCACGGCCGACCCCGGCGATATCGGCGGCCAACTCCTTCGGCGGCGAGCGGCGTGGCCT
>JBBDZZ010000024.1:0-2784 GCA_040899885.1 Chloroflexota bacterium
CTGTCGCTCCCGCCGAGCCTGGGCGGGGAGCACCGCGAGATCGTCATGGACAAGGTGCCGCTGCCCCGGGTGTACTTCGGCTTTCGGGCGCCGCCGTTCGGCGATCTCCGGCTGGACGCCCTCGACGTCGCGGGGCAAATCCTCGCCGGCGGCCGGGGCAGCCGGCTGCACCGGCGTCTCGTCCGCGACGAGCGGATCGCCCAGGACGTCGCGTTGTTCACGCTCGGCTTCGTTGGCGGCGCTTCCGTCACGGCCGGCTGGGCGACCGTCCGGCCGGGTATTGAGGTGGCCCGGGTCGAGAAGGCCTTCGCGGAGGAGGTCGAGCGCCTCGGGCGCGAGAAGGTGTCCGAGGACGAGATGGCACGCGCGCGGGCGCTCGTCGAGGCCGACGAGCTCGGCGCGCTCCAGCGAGTCGAGGAGCGGGCCGACCGCCTGGCGATGTACGCGACGCTGTTCGACGATCCGAGCCTGATCAACCGGATGCTCGGGCGCTACCTGGCGGTGACCCGGGAGGCGATTCGCGACGTCGCGGCCACCGTCCTGCGGCCGGACAACCGGGTCGTGCTCACGTACCTGCCGGAGCTGCCACCGGCCGACTCGGCGGTCGTCGCCGAGCCCGTCGAGATCGACGAGGAGGTCGCCGCGTGACCGACGTCGTCGCCACGCGGCCGGTACCGGGCACCCCGCGACCGTACGAGTTCCCGCCGTTCCGGCGGGATCGACTGTCGAACGGTCTCCGGCTGATCACAGTCACCTTGCCGGGCCGGCCGCTCGTGTCCGCCTCGCTGATCATGGCGAACGGGGTGGCGGACGAGCCCGCCAGGGAGGCCGGCGCGACGGTCCTCGCCGCTCGGGCCCTTTCCGAGGGCACGGAACGGTACGACGCGATTGCCCTCGTCGAGGCGTCCGAGCGCCTCGGCGCGACGCTCCACGCCGAAGCCGGCTGGGACGCGACGTCGGCCGGCGTCGACGTCCCTGCGGCTCGCCTTGCGCCGGCCCTCGAGCTGCTCGCCGAGATGGTCGCCCGCCCGACATTCCCGGAGGCAGAGGTCGAGCGCCTGCGCGACGAGCGGCTCAACGATCTCCTCCAGGCCCGGGCCGACCCGCGCCGGCGCGCCGACGAGGCGTTTGTCGAGACGGTGTACGCGCGGGAGTCGCCATACCACCGGCCGTCGGGTGGGACGAAGGAGACGGTCGCGCGGCTGGACCCGCGAAGCCTCCGATCCGCGTACGCGCAGGGAGTCGACCCGGCCGCCGCCACGCTCATCGTCGCGGGCGACCTGTCGGGGCTCGACGTTCCGAAGATCGCGGAGCGCCTGTTCGGATCGTGGGCGGCCGACCCGAGCGCCAGGCCGCCCGGTCCGGTCGTCGATCGGACGGAAGTCACGTCGCGCTTCGTGCGGGTGATCCACCGGCCGGGAGCGGTGCAGACGGAGATCCGGATCGGCCATCGCGGCGCGCCCCGCCGGATCGCGGACTTCTACCCGCTCGCCGTCATGGGGGCGATCCTCGGCGGGCTGTTCAACTCCCGGCTGAACATGAAGCTGCGCGAGGAGAAGGGCTACACCTACGGAGCGGGCGCCGGCTACGACCTCCGGCGCGGCTCGGGCCCGTTCACCGCCCGGGCTGCGGTGAACACAGAGGCGACGGTCCCGGCAATCGTGGACTTCCTCGGCGAGCTCAACCGGATACGAGATGAGCCGGTGGGCGAAGACGAGCTGCGGGCGGCCCGCGACTTCCTCGTGGGGGTGTTTCCACTCCGGTTCGAGACGCCCGGCGCAGTCGTGGGTGCTCTGGGGAACGTCGTCGTCCACGACCTGCCGGATGACGAGCTGGCCCGCTACCGGCCGGCGATCGAGGCGGTCACCAATCGTGAAGTCGAGCTGGCCGCCCGCGAGCGCCTCGAGCCGGACCGCAGTGCGATCGTGCTCGTCGGCGACGCCGATGCGTTCGGACGCGAGCTGGAGGGGGCCGGGTTCGGGCCGGTCGTGATCGAGCGCGACGAGGAACCGATTGCCCAGGGACCGGCCGAGGGCGTCGAGGACGAGATGGGACCGGCCGAGGCGGGCGACGGCCGCTGAGCCCGGCGCCGCTGAGCCCGGCGCCGCCGTGGACGAGGGGCGA
The DNA here is from genome assembly GCA_040899885.1 of Chloroflexota bacterium. GTDB lineage: Bacteria > Chloroflexota > Limnocylindria > Limnocylindrales > CSP1-4 > JACDAV01. The sequence continues at coordinate 2,125 of JBBDZZ010000024.1, forward strand.
GTCGCCGCCCGGCTGCCTGCCCTTGCGTCGCCGGTCTACCGACGCTTCCTCGTCGGCGCGTTCGTCGGCACGCTCGGCGCCTGGATGCAGGCAACCGCGCAGGGCTGGCTCGTCCTCGAGCTGACGGACTCGCCCGGCCTGCTGGGACTGACGAGCGCGGCCGGCGCGGCACCGACCCTCTTCCTGACGCTCTTCGCCGGGGTCCTCGCGGATCGGTTCGACCGGCGCCTTGTCCTGGTCGGGACCCAGCTTGCCGCTGCCACGCTGGCCGCGCTGCTTGCGTTCCTCACGATGACCCGGCTCGTCGAGTTCTGGCACGTCGTGGTGATCGCGTTCCTGTCCGGGGCAGTCGGCGCGCTCGCGATGCCGGCGTTCCAGGCGATCGTTTCGACGATCGTCGACCGCCGGGCGATCGGCAGTGCCGTTGCCCTCAACTCGGCCCAGTTCAACCTCGGGCGGATCCTCGGCCCGACGGCCGCGGGCGCCGCGATCGCGGCGGGCGGCATCGCTCTCGCGTTCTGGGCCAACGCGCTCGCGCTGTTCGTCGTGGCCCTCGTCCTCGCCACGCTCAGGCTGGCCCCGCACGCGGACCTCGTCCGCGTGGAGGCATCGCTATGGGCGAACCTCGTCGACGGCGTCGAGTACCTGCGCCGCGATCGG
>JBBDZZ010000024.1:2884-7201 GCA_040899885.1 Chloroflexota bacterium
GCGCTCGCCGGCGGCGGGTTCGCGACGCTGCTTGTCGTCGCCTGGGTCGTGGTCCGATTTCCGGAGATCCGGCGCGTCGAGGCCGGGACGATCTCACCGACGGGCTGAACCTTTCGGCTACGCTCCGGGGATGATCGTCGTCGTCGGCAATCCGATCGCCCGGGCACCCGATTCGGGCGGAGGCCTCGCGGGCGTGCCTGCGGAGGCGGCCGCGGCCGCGGCCCGCGCTGGTGCGACGGTCCAGCTCGTCGGCAAGGCGGGCGAGGACCGGGCAGGCGACGACCTGATGCTGGCCCTCGCCCGGGCCGGGGTGGGGCACGTGGCGCTGCTGCGCGACGCCGCGCACGCCACGCCGATCGTCGCCGCGGTGGATCAGGACGACGAACTGGGGGATGCGCCCGGGAGCGCACCGTCCGTCATCCCGGCCGATCCCGCCGAGAGACCCTCGCTCGACGCGGCCGACGTCGAGCTGGCACTCCGGTACCTGCAGGACTACACGACGGTCGTCATCGCGGAGCCGCAGCCGAATGCAGTCATGACGATCGTCGTTGATGCGGCTTCGTTCGTCGGTGCGGCACTCCTGCTGGTTGTCGACAGGGCGGCCGACGGGTCCGAGCCGCCTGCGTCCGCGGTCGTGTTCGAGGCCCCCGGCAGCGACCCCGACGGAGCGTTCGCGACGATGCTCGGTGAGCTGGCCGCGGCGATCGATCGTGGGACGCCGGTCGGGGCCGCGTTTCGCGAGGTCGAGGGTCGGTTGGGCCTAACGCCCGCCCGAGAGTGAGCGCCCTCGTCAGACCGGGACGAGCGGCTCGACGAGCGCCGGACCGTCGTTCCGGACGTTGTTGACGAGGCCGACGACAGGGTAGATCTCGAGTGGCTCGTCGTCCGACGACACGAGCAGCGCGTGGAGCTCGCCGTGGTCGACGGGGCGCGGGTTCAGCCAGGTGGCCCAGGCGCTGCGCGGCAGGACGACCGGCATCCGGTCGTGGAGGCCCGCGATTCGCTCGTTCGCGCGCGTCGTGACGATCGTGAACGTCCGCCGGACGCCGCCCGTCTCCGGGTCCCGCCAGCCGGCCCAGAGGCCGGCGAGGACGAGGGGCAGGCCGTCGGCGCGGAGGATTCGATAAGGCTGGCTGACGCCGTTCTCGCGCCGCCACTCGAAGAACGAGTCGACGGGGACGAGGCAGCGCCGCCGGCGGAAGGCATCGCGGAACGCCGGCATTTCGGCGACCGTCTCCGATCGGGCGTTGAATGTCCGGCCCGCGATCCGTGCTTCGGCCGCCCAATGCGGGATGAGGCCCCAGCGGTAGGTCGTGACCGCGCGCCGGTCCTCACGCTGGACGACGACGGCCGCCGCGTCGGTGGGGGCAATGTTGAAGTGCCCGCCCGGATCGTCCGCGAGGTTCTCCGCGTCGAAGATCTCAGCCAGCTCGGACGTGGGCCGTTGCTGGGTGAATCGGCCGCACATCGTCAGCCGCGGCGGCGGTCGCGATCGGCAGGGGCGAGCATCGGCGGAAGTCTAGTAGAGTCCGCCCGATGAGCGACGGGAAACCGGCACCCACGCCAGAGCTCTTCAGCGAGGGGCCGCTGACCCGCGAGTTGGCCCGCGCGATTCTCGACCGCGCCGCGGAGCTGCTGCAGTCCGGCGACTACCGCGACGCTGCCGTCCATTACCGGCGGGTCATCGGGTTCGACGACCCCACGGTCACCGCCGCCGCGCTCCTCGGCCTGGCCGAGACGCTCTACCGGCTCGACGAGGACGACTCCGCGATCGCCACGTGGGAGTCGATCCTCGAGCTGCCCGAGACGCCCTCGACCTACCACGCGTACCGGAACATCGCGGCGGCCCGTGTCCGCGAAGGCGACCTCCAGGGCGCGATCGCCGCGTATCGCGAGGCCGACCGCCGGGCTCCGCCAGGCGACAAGGCGGAGATCGCGACGCGCCTCGGCTGGCTGGCCAAGGAGACCGGCAACACGGGAGCGTCGCGCCGCTACTTCGCCCGGGGGCGGGGTGGCGGGCCGGCCTTCCCGCTCACCTGGCTGATCATCGGGCTCACCGTTGTCGTGTCGTTCATGGCGATGGCGCCCGATGGGGCTTTCCTGTACGACCTGCTCCAGCTCGACAAGCTGGCCGTGGCCGACGGCGAGTACTACCGGCTGTGGACGGTGACGCTGGTCCACGACCCGGGCAACCTCCTCCACCTGTTCTTCAACATGTACGCCCTGTACATCTGCGGGCCGCTCGTTGAGCAGCTCTACGGGTCGCGCCTGTTCGTGGCCTTCTATCTCCTGTGCGCCGCCGCCGGGTCGGTCGCCAGCTTCGTCTTCGGCAGCGATGTCCCGTCGGTGGGCGCATCCGGCGCGATCTTCGGCCTGTTCGGCCTCCTCCTCGCAGCGTCACGCGCGCACCACCCGGTGCTGGATCGGCGCGGCCGCTCGCTCGTCGGCCAGATCGGGATGCTGATCGTCCTGAACCTCGTGCTCGGCTTCGCACTGGGTGCGCGGATCGACAACGCTGCGCACGTTGGAGGCCTGCTCGCCGGGCTCTGGCTGGGTGTCCTGATCGTGCCCGGCCGGGTACCGACGCTACGGAGCATGTGGCGCAGCCCGCCCGGCCAGGAAGCGTCCGGAGCGCCGCCGTTCCTCCTGCCGGCCCTCGGGATCGCTGCCCTCGTCGTCGTCCTCGCGGTCGGGATCGTCGTCGGTACCACGCAGCGGGGCGGGAGCGCCACGAACGTTCAGCCGCCGGGAATTGCCTCGGCGAGAGCCGCGACGGCGTCCCTCAGCTCGTCGATTCGGTCGCCGTTCGTGTCTTTCGCCACGTCGTTGACCTTGTCCTCCAGCCTCGAGGTTCGCTCGCGCGCCGCGTCGTAATCGCGAGCGGCGAGGGCCTCGCGCACGTCACTCGCGCGCTTCCGCAGATCGTTGATGTCCCGGTTGCGGACCTCGTCGTCGCCCGAGAGCCGGTCGATCGCCAAATCGACTCGATCCAGCGCCTCGAAGGCCGGGATCGCCGGGTCCGGCGTCGGTGTCGGTGAGGGCGTCGGTGACGGCGTCGGTGACGCGGAGAGCGTGGGCGACGGGCTCGGGGAGGGCGAGGGCGACGCGGCGGTAATGGTTCCGGAAGGCGTCGTCCCGGGGGCGTTCGGGCCCCGGTCGCCGAACAGGCTGGCGAGCGCGACGAGCGCGGCCAGGACGAGCCCGAAGGCACCGAGCGCCACGACCGCCGGCCGCGGGCCGGCGGACTGAGGGGCCGCGACCGGGCGACGCCGAACCGCGACAGTGGCGGCGCTCGGATCGACGGGGAGAGGCGCAACGCGGGCGGCTCCCGGCCCAGCGGCAAGACCGGCGGCGAGCCCCGCCGCCAGCGCGAGCGGGGAGGGGCGCGCTCGGGGATCGGTGGCGAGTGCCCCCGCGACGGGGCCGTCGTACGCGGTGCCGAGGTCCGGCGCTACCGACGACACGAGCGGCGCGGGCCGTCCGTGGGCCTCGACGAGGTCCGTCACCGAGCCCGCCGCACGCGGCAGCCGCCCGGTGAGGCCCTGGAACGCGACGACGCCGAGCGCGTAGACGTCGCTCGCCGCGCTCGCCGGGGCCGAGCCGAGAAGCTCCGGCGCGAGATAGGCGAGCGTCCCGACGGTCGCGCCGACGGCCGTCAGCGCGGTCAGCTCGGATCGATCTGCCGGTCTCGCGAGGCCGAAGTCGGCGAGCTTCGGCCGCTCGCCCGCGAACAGGATGTTGTGGGGCTTCACGTCGCGGTGGACGAACCCGCGTCGGTGGAGATCGGCGAGCCCATCGGCCACGGCCGCGATGGCCGCCGCAACCTCACCGGGTGGAAGCCTGCCGCGCTGGGCGAGGCGCTCCGCGAGCGAGCCGCCACCGCACAGCTCCATGACGTAGAACGGCTCGCGGCCGGTGGCCGGGTCGCCCGGCTCGACGTCGAACACGTTGACGACGTTCGGATGGGCCGCAGCGGCGAGCGCGCGGGCTTCCCGATCGAACCGTCGCGCGAGCGCGGGATCGGCGGCGAGGTTCGGGAGCAGGACCTTGATCGCGACGTCGCGCTCGAGGCGCAAGTCGCGAGCCCGGTAGACGGAGGCCATCCCCCCGGCCCCGATCGGTGCCTCGATGCGGTACCGACCGGCGAGCACGTCCCCGACGATGGGCATGCCGCGGAGGGTACCCGATGCCGCCCCGGCGCCCGTGCGGTCGCTTCGGTCACACTTGGTCGATGTTCGCGACTCTGCTCGGTGGCCTCCCGCGGCCCGAACCCGCTTCCGGCGCTGCGGCGAGCCTCGACGAGATGGTCCGCGAGGT
>JBBDZZ010000025.1:0-7031 GCA_040899885.1 Chloroflexota bacterium
GGGACCCGGCGCCGCCGCGGCGCTCGGCCTGGGCGCGGGGCTGCTAGTCGTGGCTGCGGGCGTGTTCCTGCACGTGATGAGCGCTTACCGCCGGGCCGGGCAGGGAGACACGACCTACGCCACCGCCCCATCTGCGGCCCAGTCGGCCGAGCGCAGCGATGAGCCCGAGGCCCAGGTACGCGGTCGGGACGCCGCGCCACCGTTCGAGTGACGACCCTCGGCGCCCGGGTCCGGTCGATCCCGAGCTGGCAGGTCACGCTGGGCATTGCCCTGCTGACACTCGGGTTCCTCGTCGCGGCGCAGCTCGCGTCCGAAGGCCCGCGCGTCCGCTACACGACCCAGGAACGATCTCCGCTCATCGTGGCGGCCGTCGAGCTCCAGGCCCGCCAGGAAATGCTCAAGGACGAGATCCTGGCGCTCCGCAGCCAGATCCAGCAGCTGGAGCAGCGCGGCCAGGGCTCGGCCGCGCTCGTCCGTCAGCTGAACGACGAGCTCCAGCACGCCCGGACGGCGAGCGGCCTGCTCGCGCTCCAGGGAACGGGGATCGTTTTCCAGCTCGAGGACTCGGTCCAGCCTGTCAAGCCCGGCGCGAACGAGGCGGACTATCTCGTAACGGCGCGCGACATCCGGACACTCGTCGAGGAGCTCTGGCTGGCTGGCGCGGAGGCGGTGTCGGTCAACGGGGAGCGGATCGCCCAGTCGAGCGGGATCATCGATATCGGCGGTTCCACACTCGTCAACTCGGCGTTCATCGCGCCGCCGTACCAGGTCAGCGCGATCGGTCCGGACGACCTCTACGAGCAGCTGTCCGCGTCGCAGGGATTCATCGCCTTTGTCGTCGCGCGGGCCGACGCCTTCGGGATCCGCTTGTCGTTCCTCGAATCGGACACCGTCGACGTCCCCGCGTTCGCCGGCACGATCGCGTTCCGCTACGCGCGTGTCGCCCCGGCCGCGACACCGGCGCCGTAGGCCCCGCGATGTACCGACTGCGTAACCAGCTGACGATCTCGGCGGTGGCCCTCGCCCTCGGTTTCCTCGTCGTCCTCCAGCTGCGCGTCCAGCAATCCACGCCCGGGCTCGCCGCGCTCTCCGCGCAGGACCTCACCGTCCTCGTCGCCAACCTCAACACCCGCAACGACCAGCTCCGGACGGAGATCGCGCGGCTCGAGGGGGAGCTCGCCGCGCTCAAAGGGGCGCAGGACCGGGGCGAGACGTCCGTCGACCAGATTCGCCGGGACCTCGCCCGGCTGCGCGGATGGGCTGGCCTCGAGCCAGTGGCCGGGCCCGGCGTGACGATCACGATCAACGGCCGGATCGAGGGCGCCGGCGTCGAGGACCTGCTCAACGAGCTCCACAACGCCGGCGCGGAGGCCATCGCCGTCGACGACGTGCGGGTCGTGCCGGGCTCGATCGTGGCCGGCCCGGAGAACGGCCTGTCCATCGAGAACACGCCGCTCGGCGACCCGTTCGAGGTCCGGGCGATCGGCAGCCCGGAGACGCTCACCGGGTCGCTCACCCGGATCGGCGGCGTCGTCGCCCAGCTCTCAGCGACTTATCCCCTGGTCGAGCTCACCGTGACGCCGGTCGACCGGCTCGAGCTCCCGCCGACCGAACGGGACCTCGTGCCCAGGAACGGGCGACCGCGGCTCTGATAGGCTCCCGCCGAACATGAGCGACCGACCCGTGCTCGAGCTCTATCTCGGCGACGTCGTCCGGTTGCGGCGGAACCATCCGTGCGGCAGTCATGAGTGGCTCGTGGACCGGCTCGGGGCGGACATCGGCCTGCGCTGCCGCGGCTGCGGCCGCCACGTCCTCCTCGAGCGGGCAGTCCTCGAACGCCGGCTGACCGGCTTTGTCGAGCGGGGCGACCCGGCCCTCACCGCGGCCGTGGGAGGGCCGCGATCGTCGGACGCCCCGTCCTCCGACCCCCGGTCCGAGCCGCCGTCGTGACGAGCGTCCCGCGCGAGGACGTCCCCGACACCGGCATCGCCGACGTCCTGAAGAACCGCCCGTTCCTGCTGCTCTGGCTGGCCCAGGCCGTCACCCAGATCGGCGGCAACATGGTCCTGTATGGGCTGACCGTCATCGTTGTCTCGACGACGGACTCGAATACCGCGGTCAGCGCGCTCATCCTGAGCTTCCTTGTGCCCGCGGTCCTGTTCTCCGCGGTCGCCGGCGTCTATGTCGACCGGATCGACCGGCGCCTGCTGCTGGTCGTGACGAACGCGATCCGGGGCGTGGCGTTCGTCCTCGTCTACTTCGCCGGTGCCAACCTGCCGGTGATTCTGTTGCTGACGATCTTCGTCTCGACAGTCACGGTGTTCTTTGCGCCGGCCGAGGCCGCGATGATCCCGTACCTCGTGCCGCGCCGCCAGCTGCTCGCCGCGAACGCGCTGTTCACGCTGACACTCAACGCGGCGTTCGCCCTCGGCTTCGCGCTCCTCGGCCCGCTTGTCGTGACCCTGGCCGGTGCGGACCAGGTGATCCTCATCGTCGCCACGCTGTACCTCGTGGCGGCGGCGATGTGCCTGACGCTGCCGTCTTCACCGCCCGCCCGCGCCCACGCCCCGGTCAAACCGCTGCAGGCTGTTGCGGACGCGGAGCGCGCGGTCGAGTCGACCCTCGCCCAGCTGCGCGAGGGACTCGAGTACATCCGCAACAACCGGGCGATCACGTGGTCGCTCATCTACCTCGGGATCGCCTCGTCGCTCATCGGTGTGCTCGGCGTCCTGGGCCCGGACTTCGCCCGTGAGACGCTCGGTCTCCAGCCCAAGGACTTCGTCGTGGTCGTGCTGCCGCTCGGGGCGGGGATCGTCATGGGGATCCTGCTGCTCAACTCGTATGGCAAGTACCTGCCAAGGCGGCGGGTTATCGAGGTCGGCCTGATCGCGCTCGGAATCGCGCTGGCGCTGCTGTCGGTTGCGGGGCCGATCAGCCGCTTCCTGCAGCGCGCCCAGGAGACCCCGCCGCTCATCGACCTGTCGGCCCTGACGTCGCTGCTCGCGATCGTCGTGTTCATCGCGTTCTTCGCCGGGATCGCGTACGCGATCGTCGCGATTCCTGCCCAGACGCAGCTCGCGGAGGACCTGCCGGAAGACGTCAGGGGTCGGGTGTTCGGCGTCCTCAACATGCTCATCTCGGTGTCGAGCTTCCTGCCGATCATCATCGTCGGGCCCATCTCCGACGTCGTCGGGACGGGCACCGTCATCTTCGTCGTCGCGATCCTCATCGGGGCGTCGGGGGTCGCGTCGGTGATCCGTCGCGGGCCCCTGAAGCCGGCGGAATGGGCGGTGAGCGCCGAGTCGACCGTCTCCGGGGTGGCAGTCGATCCGATCGGCGCGATGACCCATGCGGAGCCACCGGACGTCGCGGACGCGTACCCAATGGCCGACGGCGCGAACGGCGACGTTCCTCCGTGGCTCCGGACGCGGCGAGCCGAGGAGCGGAAGGCGCGGGAAGAGGGTCGGGAGATCCCTGGAGTGCGGTCACGGGTCGCGAAGGCGGCGGCGCGGATCAGCCGTAGAGCGGAACCTCGCCCGGTCGATCCCTCGGCGGAGACGGTCAAGATCGAGCTGCCGGACACGGCGGACGACGAGGGCCGGCGTGACCGGGACTGAGCGAGCCGCCGGTCTCGCGTCGACGCCGCCGGCGTGGCGCGCCGCCGCCCTCGGGATCCTCGCCGGAGGCTTTCTCGCCGGCTACCGGTCGGCCGGCGGGCGAACGTCGCGCGTCGCGCTGGGTGGAGCGCTCGTCGCCCTCGGGTCGGCCGTCCCGATCGCCCTTGCCGGCCGGCGGCCCCCGATCCCAACGGGCGCCCCGGCGCGCGACCCGGCCGCCGTGCCGCCCACGTTCAGCGTGATCGTCGCCGCCCGGGATGAGATCGGCGTCCTGCCCAACCTCATCGCCGATCTCGGGGCGCAGGACCACCGGACCGGGGACGGCCGGCCGAGGTTCGAGCTGATCGTCGTCGACGACCGGTCGGTCGACGGGACGCCGAAGGCGGCACTCCGGGCGGCGACCGAGGCGGGGCTCGGCGGCGTCACGAGGCTCGTCCGCCGGGCGGGCGACGTGCCAGATGGCAAAGGCGCCGCCCTGACCGCCGTTCCACCCGAGACCTGTCGCGGGGACGTCGTCGTGGTCCTCGACGCCGACGCCCGGATCGCGCCATCGTTCCTCTCGACGCTGGCCCGCTACGTGGCGGCCGGCGCGGACGCTCTGACGGCGCGCCGGCGGGTCTTCGGGGCGGAACGCTCCCGCCTCGCGGGCGCCCAGGCGGACGAGCAGACGCTCGACGGCGAGATCCAGCGGGGCCGCTGGGCGCTCGGCGGCTGCTCCGAGTTCCGGGGCAACGGGATCGTCGTCCGCCGCGAGCTGCTCGCCGAGGTCGGGGGCTGGCGAGCTGAGGCGCTGACCGAGGACCTCGACCTGTCGAGCCGCGTCGCGGCTGCCCGCGGGATCCGGGTCGCCTGGGCGATCGATGCGGAGGTCTGGGAGGAGCCCGTCACGACATGGCGCGACCTGTGGCGCCAGCGGGTGCGCTGGGCGGAGGGGGCGATCCGTCGAACGCTCGAGCACGGCGGGGCCGTTGTTCGCAGCGACCGGCTGCCGCTCGGGGCGCGGCTCGACTTCGCTGCCTACGCCGGGCAGCTCGTGATCCCGCCGCTGATCCTCGGTGCGCTCGCGCGCGGGATCCTGAGCGGGCGAGCCCGGGCGGCCGCTGTCCTTCTTGGGTCATATGCCGCGGTCACGGCGGGACTGGGGTTCGACGCGTTGCGCTGGGAGACCCGTCCGGACGGTTCGCCGCTGACGGTCCGCGAGCGCGCCGTGCGGGCCCTGAGGCTCGCGCTGTTCGGGGCCGTCTGGCTGGCCGCGGTGCCGGCCGCGCTGTGGCGGCTGGCGACCCGCCGCGGGGCGGTGGCGTACGACAAGATGGCCCACGCGGGGAACGCGGAAGATCGGGCGCCGAGTCCTTCCCGCGAACCCGTCCGAGAAGAGGTTCGCGAGGCGATCGCGATGGGCCCCGGCACTCGATGAGCCGGGTCGCTGTCGTCTTCACCGGCGGAACGATCAGCAGCCTGTTCGACGCCGACGCCGGCGGAAACGTCCCGAAGCTCGACGGCGCGGCGATCCTTGCCCGGACACCCGGCCTCTCGGAGATCGCCGAGGTCGTTCCGATCGACCGTGGATTCACCGCGGCGAGCCACTTCACGTTCCCGTACCTGTTCGGGCTGGCCGACACGGTCCGAACCGCACTCGAATCCCCGGACGTCGACGGCTGCGTCGTCACCCAGGGCACAGATTCGATCGACGAGTCGAGCTTCTTCCTCGACCTCGTCCTGAGCGGGCCGAAACCGGTCGTCGTCACCGGCGCGATGCGCTCCGCGAGCGAGGCCGGCTACGACGGCCCGGCGAACTTGCGCGACGCGGTCCGGGCCGCCGCCGATCCGGCGCTCCGTGACCAGGGCGTCGTCGTCGTCCTCGCCCGCTCGATCGACGCCGCGGATGACGTGACGAAGACCCACGCCACGGCCCTCGAAACGTTCCGGAGCCTGAACCTCGGGCCGCTCGGGAGGATCGAGGGCGACCGCGTGGTGATGCTCCGCCGTCGGGCGGGGCGACGACAGGTGCGGGCCCAGCGCGCCGCCGAGCGGGTCCACATCATCACGGCCCATGCCGCGATCGACGGCACGCTCGTTGACGCCGCGATGACCATCGGGGCCGACGGGTTCGTCGTCGAGGCCCACGGCGCGGGCAACACCGACCCGCGCCTCCTCGAGGCGTGCACCCGGGCGATGGCCGCGGGCCTGCCCGTCGCGCTGACGACGCGCTGCGCGGCGGGCCAGGTCGGGCCGTTCTACGGGTTTCCCGGCGCGGGCGCGCAATGGATCCGAGCTGGCGCACTGCCCGCGGGCTACCTCGGCGGACCCAAGGCGCGGGTCGCGCTGGCGCTCGGCATCGGGGCGGGCCTCGATCAGGCGGGGCTCGCAGCGTTGCTCGCCGATCCCGCATGATGGCCGCGGATCTGGTCGTTGTCGGCCGGATCGCGACGCTGGCGGGCGACGGGGGGCTCGGTTTCGTCGAGGCGCTCGCGATCGGCGGCGGTCGCGTACTCGCTGCGGGTCACCTCGCGGAGATCGATTCGCTCTCCGGCGCGTCGACCCGCCGCGTCGATCTCGCGCCCGACGAGGTCGCCGTACCGGGCCTCACCGACAGCCACCTCCATCTCGCCGAGGCATCGCTCGACGACGACAAGGTCGACCTCACCGCCGCGGCGACGCTGGGCGACGCGCTCGACCGGATCGCCCTCGTCCACGCGTCGCTGGCGCCGGGGGCATGGCTCGAGGGTCACGGCTGGGAATCGGATCGTTGGGGCGGTTGGCCGACGGCCGCTGACCTCGCCCGCGTGGCGCCCGGCCGCCCGGCCGCGATCTGGGCGCACGATCACCACTCGCTCTGGACGAGCGAGACGGGGCTGGAGGCCGCGCGAATCGACTCCGCGACACCCGACCCGCCGGGCGGCGTCATCCGGCGCGACGATGCGGGCCGTCCGACGGGCGTCCTTCACGAGACTGCGGCCAGGCTTGTCACGGGCCGTGTCCCGCCGATCACAGCCGACGAGCTCGAGCGGTCGATCCCGCGACTCGCCGGGCGTCTCCTCGCGCTCGGGGTCGTGGCCGCTCACGACCCGGGCCAGCTGTCGCTCCAGGACGGGCTCGGTCCGGCCTACGAGGCGTACCGACGGCTCGCAAATGCGGGGCGCCTCGCGATCCGGGTGCACGCCGCCATCCGGCCGGAACAGCTCGACGCGGCGATCGGCGCCGGCATCCGGAGCGGCGACCCGCTCGGCGACCCGGAGGGCCGGGCCCGGGTCGGCTGGCTGAAGCTGTTCGCCGACGGGACGCTCGGGTCGCGCACGGCGGCGCTCCTCGAGCCGATCGTGCCGGAGCCGGGACGGCCCCTCCCCACCGGAACCGAGCGCGGCGTGTACATGACCGAGCCCGCGGCCCTCGCAGCGTTCGCCGAGCGGGCCG
>JBBDZZ010000026.1:0-6905 GCA_040899885.1 Chloroflexota bacterium
CGTCGGGAACTGCGCGAGCAGCCTCGTCCAGGGCCGCTACTACTACGAGAACGCCAAAGAGGCGGACTTCGTCCCCGGGCTCATGCACGTCAACCTCGGCGGCTACCACGTCCGCGACATCGAGTTCGTCGCCGCGTTCGACATCGACAAGAACAAGGTCGGCAAGGACCTGTCCGAGGCGATCTACACGAAGCCGAACAACACGTACACGTTCCAGCAGGTCCCGACCCTCGGGGTGACCGTCGAGCGCGGCATGACCCACGACGGCCTCGGCAAGTACCTCAGCCAGATCATCGAGAAGGCGCCCGGGCCAACGGCCGACATCGTCGGCATCCTCAAGGAGCGCGAGGTCGACGTGATGGTCTCGTACCTCCCCGTCGGCTCCGAGGAGGCGACGAAGTGGTACGTCGAGCAGGCCCTCCGGGCCGGCGTCGGGTTCATCAACGCGATCCCGGTTTTCATCGGCCGTGAGCCGTACTGGCAGCGCCGGTTCGCCGAGGTCGGGCTGCCGATCATCGGCGACGACATCAAGAGCCAGGTCGGCGCCACGATCACCCACCGGGTGCTGACGCGGCTGTTCATGGACCGCGGGGTACGGCTCGACCGGACCTATCAGCTGAACTTCGGCGGCAACACGGACTTCCTCAACATGCTCGAGCGCGAACGGCTCGAGAGCAAGAAGATCAGCAAGACCAACGCGGTCACCTCGATGCTCGATTACGAGCTCGAGGACGGCAACGTCCACGTCGGCCCGAGCGACCACGTCCCGTGGCTCGAGGACCGCAAGTGGTGCTACATCCGGATGGAGGGCACGACGTTCGGCGACGTCCCGCTCAACGCGGAGCTGAAGCTCGAGGTCTGGGACAGCCCGAACAGCGCGGGCGTGATCACCGACGCGATCCGTTGCCTGAAGCTGGGGCTCGATCGAGGCCTGAAGGGCACCCTCGTCGCACCGTCGAGCTACTTCATGAAGAGCCCGCCGGTCCAGATCCACGACGACATCGCGTACAACCGGGTGGAGGCGTTCATCCGGGGCGACGACGACGAGACGCTCGTCGGCACCGAGACACCCCAGAAGAGGACGCTCCGCAAGCTTGCCGGGGCGCCCAAGGCAAAGGCAGCGACCGGAGCGAAGTGACGGCGCGAGAGCAACGCCTCGAGGCACCGCATCGGCGCCTCGAGCAGGGTCCTCGCATCCTCGAGAAGTCGGGCGTCCGGCTCTACCGGGCCGCGGCGTGGGCTCTCGGGCGGGTTCCGCAGTCGTTTGCCGCGGGGGTCGCCGGCGAACTGTTCGAGCTGTCGTACCGGCTCTGGCCGGCGAAGCGGCGTTCCTCCAACGAGAACTTCGCCCATGTACTCGGCCTGCCGCCGGACCATCCGCGGGTGCGGCGGCTCGCCATGGCCGCGTATCACGAGTACGGGCGCTACATCACCGAGCTGATGCGCATCCCGCAGCTGCCGCCGGAGGAGGTGGGGCGCCTGGTCACGGACCACGAGCTCGACGGGATCGAACCGATCTGGCGAGAGTCGAAGGGCGGCCTCATCTTCGCGGTCGGCCACGTCGGCAACAACGAGGCGGTCGCCGCGGGGATCGCGAAGCGCGGCTGGCCGATGAACGTGGTCGCGGACGACTCGACGATGCCGGAGATGTTCGAGCTGCTCCGCCGGCAACGTGAGTCATGGGGCGTCCACGTCATCGCCTGGCGCAACCTGCGCGAGATCTACACGGTCCTCCGGCGCAAGGAGATGCTCGCCCTGCTCGTCGACTGGGGCTACCGGCCGGACGGGATCCCGGTCCGCCTGTTCGGCGAGTGGACGACGCTGCCCGCCGGGCCGGCTGCGCTCGCCGCGAAGACGGGATCGCGGATCCTCCCCGTCGCGATCCGGCGGCGCGACGACGGCACGTTCCGGGTCAGCTGGTCGTCGCCGATCGAGGTCGCGTCGTCGGCGCCGGCGGAGCTCGTCCGGGCAACCCAGGCGATGGCCGACGCGCTCGGGGAGACGATCGCGGCCGCGCCGGACCAGTGGTACAGCTTCAAGCCGATGTGGCCGTCGACCGCGGAGGAGTCGGCCGAGCTCGAGCGACGCGCGCTCGCCGCGCTCGCCGGGGAGGGCCCGGCGATCGTGGCGGCGGCAGCGGACGCTGCCTCCGGGACGCACGGCCAGGGTGGACGGCCCCGGCTGGAGGCCGAACCATCGTGACCCCGACGCGGCACGAGGCGATGACCGGCCCGACCGTCGCTGCGACCGAGCGCCCCGGCGACGCCGCCGAGCTCCCGCGGGGCTCGGCCGGGCAGCGGCTACGGGCGCTGCTCCTCGAGGCTGGGTCGTGGCTCGCGTGCCGCCTGCCCGACGGCGTCGCCTACGGCCTGGCGGACCTCGCCGGCGCGGTCTGGTACCGCGTCGCGCCTGCGCGTGCCGCCCGTGCCCGGCGCAACCTCGGCCGCGTTGCCACGTACCTCGCCGAGCAGGGGCGTGGCGGTGAGCGGATCGCCGCCGCCGCTGCCGATCCGGCCGCGCTGGAGCGACTGGTACGCGCCGCGTTCAGGGAGGGCGCTCGCTACTACCTCGAGGTCGCCCGCCTCCCATTGGTGACGGAGAAGCTCTTCGACGAGCGGCTCGTCGTCGAGACACCGGAGGTCGTCGAGGCCGCCTTCGCGACGCGAGGGCCGATGGTCCTCGTCGGGATGCACTTCGGGGCGATCGAGCTGCCGGCTCTCTACCTCGCACGGCGAACGGGGGTGACCGCGACCGTTCCGATGGAGACGCTCGCGGACCCGGAGATCCAGCGCTGGCTCGTCCGGACGCGCGGCCGGGTGGGCCTGCGGATCGTGGGCCTGCGCGAGGCCAAGCGGGAGCTGACGGCCGCGCTCCAACGAGGCGAACCGGTGGGTCTCATCGGCGACCGGGACCTGACCGGCGGCGGAATCGAGGTGCCGTTCTTCGGCGCCCCGGCGCCCTTCCCGATCGGCCCCGCGCTGCTCGCGATGGAGAACGGCGCGCCGCTCTACGTCGTCGCCGTGCGGCGCGCCGGCACCGCTTACTACCGGGGCGGGTTGCACCTCGTCACGATCCCCTCGAGCGGAAGCCGTCGCGAACGGCTCACCGCGGCGCTCGAGGCGACCGCGCGGGCCTTCGAGGACGCGATTGCCGAGGCCCCGGAGCAATGGTGGACCGCCTTCTTCGAAATCTGGCCGGCCGATCGATGACCGATCGCCTCGGCCGCGCCGACCTCCACATCCACACCCTCGCCTCCGACGGGCTGGCCGGAATCGTGGAGATCCTCGACGTCGTCGAGCATGGGACGGACCTCGACGTCATCGCGATCACGGACCACGAGCGGATCGACGCCGCGCTCGCGGCCCGCGCGCTCGCCCGCGACCAGGGCCTCCGGTTCGAGGTCATCGTCGGCGAAGAGATCACGACCCGGGGCGGCCATCTCCTCGCGCTGTTCCTCGAGGAGCCGATCCGCCCGCTCCGCTCTCTACGCTGGTCCATCGGCGCAGTCCACGAGCAGGGCGGACTCGCGATCCCGGCCCACCCGCTCGTCCCCTACCCGCTGTGCGCCCAGGGCTTCGTCCTCCGCCGGCTCCTCCGCGACCCGGACCCGCGCTTCCACCCGGACGCCATCGAGACGTTCAACCCGACGACGCTCGGCCGGCCGTGGCACACCCGGGCCGTCCGCTTCGCCGACGAGTTCGGCCTCGCCCGGATCGGCAACAGCGACGCCCATACGAGCGACGTCATCGGGACCGGCTGGACGACGTTCCCGGGAAGGACGGGAGAGGACCTGCGTCGCGCGATCCTCGAGCGGACGACCCACCACCACGGCGCGTTCCACGCCAGCCGGCCGCAGCTGCGGACGTTCGGCAGACAGCTCCGCAAATACGGCCGCGACGCACGCGACACGATCCGCGGCCGCGTCCGACGCGACGGGACCGGCCGCGACCTCGGCTACCCCGGGCATCCCGGCGCCCGCCGGCCCGAGGCTTCCCCGCGGCGGGTCCGCGCCCGCGATGGCGAGCGAGAGGCGTGAAGATCGGCCTGGTCTCGCCGTACGTCTACCCGCTCCCGGGCGGCGTCACGGAGCATGTCCGGTACCTCTACGAGAACCTCCGCAAGCGCGGCCACGACGTCCGGATCATCACCAGCTCGCACGGGCTGCAGCGCTCGTCGGACGGCGACGTCATCAGGATCGGCAAGGGCTTCTCCGTGCCGGCCAACGGGTCGGTCGGGACGTTGACGGTCTCGCCCCGCTTCGTCTCGCAGGTCGGCGCCGTCCTCGATCGGGAGCGGTTCGACCTCCTCCACTTTCACGAGCCGTTCGTGCCGTTCCTGTCGCTCGTGGTCCTCCGCCAGTCCACGAGCGTGAACATCGCGACGTTCCACGCGTTCGGCGGCTTCTCCCCGGCCTACGAGCTCGGCAGCCGAATGGTCCGGCCGTATGCCCGTCGGTTGCATGGCCGGATCGCCGTCAGCGCCGCCGCCCGACACTTCATCGACCGCTACTTCCCGGGCGACTACAAGGTCATCCCGAACGGCGTCGACGTCGATCGGTTCCGGCGGGCCGTCCCGATCGCCCGCTGGCAGGACGGGACCCAGAACATCCTGTTCGTCGGCCGGCACGAGCCGCGCAAGGGTCTCGTCGAGTTGCTCAAGGCGTTCCGGATCCTCCGCAAGACCGGCTGCGAGTGCCGGCTGCTGGTCGTGGGTTCGGGGCCCCAGGAGCGGGAGGCCCGGCGCTACGTCGCGACCCGGAGGCTCCAGGGCGTCGAATTCCTCGGCCGCGTCTCGGACGACGAGAAGGCCCAGCTGTTCAAGACCGCGGACGTGTACGCATCACCGGCGACCGGCCGCGAGTCCTTCGGGATCGTCCTGCTCGAGGCGATGGCCTCCGGCACGCCGATCGTTTGCAGCGACATCCACGGCTACAAGGGCGTCGTCCGACGCGGCCGTGAGGGCCTGCTCGTGCCGCCGCGCAAGCCGAAGGCGCTCGCATCGGCAATCGGCCAGCTCCTCGCCGACGACGACCTGCGCGCGGAGATGGGCCGGAATGGACTGGAACGCGCCCGCGACTTCAGCTGGGAACGGGTGACGGCGAAGGTCGACGACTACTACGGGTTCGTCATCCGCCGGCTCGCCGCCCAGGGCCAGCTACCGAAGGGCTTCCACGCGGAGATCCCGCCGTCGCCGAGGGTCGCCCAGCCCGTCGCCTGACGCCGGCCCGCGCCGGCGGCCCTCGGTGGCGCGCCCTCAGCCCCCGCCACCCGCGTAGGCCGTTCCCGAGTCCGACTCGTCCGCGCCGTCCTCGAGCCGCCGTTCGGCCAGCGCGATCCGCCAGATCCACGCGCTGTACGCGACGATCACGCATGTCACCGTCAGGGCCAGGAGGAGGATTGCCGGCCCGGCGGCGAACAGGCTGGGCGGGGCGACGTTCCGGTCGACGATGCTGACCGGAAACTGGAACGGGTAGAGGTAGGTCGGCAGGAGGCCCTGGTAGGCGTTGAACACGGCCGCCGGCAACGGCAGGCCGGAGATGTTCGGGTAGAAGATCACGAACACGGCGACGAACGAGGCCAGCAGCCCCACGACGAACCGGCGGGCATCGCGGGCAGTGGCCACGACCGCCGCCAGCGCGAGCAGCGGCAGTCCAACGATGAACGCGATCGGCTCGACGGAGATCGCCGTGCCGCTGAGCGCCGGGGCCTCCGGCACGAGACGTGCAACAAGGAGCAGGGCGACGAGTGCCACGCCCGCGCCGATCCCCACCGGGAGCAGCGTCACCGCGGAGCGAGCCGGTGGCGCGTCGGGATCCGGTCGGTCGAGCGCGAGGAACTGGCGGACGAGGAAGAACACCGCCAGGCCCACGACGATCGCGAGGGCGAGGGTCCGCCAGGTGAGGACGAACTCCGGGATGAACGTGGGGCAGGCGCCGCCGTTCGGGTTCACCGCGTCGACCCGGACGTACGCGCACAACGGCCGGTGGAAGAGCCACAGGACTGCCGGGCCGAGGATCGCCGCGCCGGCCGCCAGGCGCGCCATGAGCCAGGTTCGGCGCGACGCACCGTGCCACAACTCGGCGATGAAATAGGCGAGGGCCATGACGACGAACGGCAGGCTCGTGTAGTAGTGGTACTGGAACGCCGCCCGGTCGATCCGCGCCCACGGGATCCATTGGCACGCGAAGCCGACTGTGACGAGCGCAAGAGCGAGGCTCCGGCGCTTGAACGCCTGCCAGGCGCAGAACGCCATCGCGGGCACGCCCATCCACCAGATTGCGAGGTTGCCCGCGTCGTAGATCGCGGCCGACGTCCCGCCGGCGAACGACTCCTGGTAGAACCAGACCGGCTTGAGGTCGAACGGCCAGGCCCACCACGGCGACGAGGCGGCGTGGGCGTCGGTCAGGTTGTTGTGGTAGCGGTACATCCCCCCGGTGAGGTCGAGGAGCGACTGACCGGTGTGCCCTGCCGGCCAGCCCGTAACGAGCTGGTGGCCGTCGAGGAGCGCCCACGGAACGTACGACGCGACGTAGACCGCGACCGGGATGGCGATCAGCGACACGATCATCCAGCCGACCGGCAGGCCGAGCGACCAGCCGGGACGGAGCCAGCCCTCGGCCGGCGGAGCCGGTGGCTCGAGCAGCCGAACGGGATCGGCCGGGCCCGGCGGCGGGGCGAGCGGTCCGAAGCCGGCCCTGCCGGCGAGCCAGAACGCCCCGGCCGCGAGGACTGACAGGAAGGCGAGCGCGAACGCGAGCTGGGCCGGCGTGGCCTCGATTGGACCGAGCGCGTACGCCCGATTCATCCGCCCGGTCGCGAGGGCGAGCAGGGCGATCGCGCCTCCCGCGGCCGCCGGCGCGCCGACCGCGAAGCGCAGCTCGTCGATCGACCAGGCGATGGGATGGA
>JBBDZZ010000027.1:0-6867 GCA_040899885.1 Chloroflexota bacterium
GTGGCACGAGATGGTCGGCCAGCCCGGCGGCACCGGCGGCATCGACGACGCCTTCTTGCGGCAGTTCGCTCCTGGGATCGGCGCCGAGATCATGGGTTCGTCGACCACATGCACATCGTGGTGGTCCCGATCCTGCTCGGCCGGGGCGTGCGCCTCTGGGACGGGCTGGAGGGCCTCGAGAAGGACTACGAGATCGGCGGCCCGGAGCACGCTGATCCCGTTCGTTTCGAGGGCGGCGGCGGTCCGCCTCACACGCGCCTCGTCCGGCAGGGTTGCGTACCGGCGGCTGACCGCCCGATCGAGGTCGGCCTGACGTTCGGCGATCATTGGCTATTTCCTTCGAGCTGCGTCGCTGCTATAGTTGCGACTGCAACTACCCTACGCTCATTTGGTTGCGAATGCAAGTACCTTCGGAAACCGACTCCGCTGCTCTCCTCGACCGGCTCGTGAAAGATGGGCTGGCGGGCCGCCGCGGATTGGAGGCGTGGACCTCACTGTTGCGGGCACACGCCACGCTCATGCGCCAGCTCGAGACCGATCTCGACAAGGAGACCGGTTTGGCCCTGGCCGACTTCGACGTCCTCGCTCAGCTGGCGCGCGCCGGTGGTGAGCTGCGCATGACCGAGCTCGCGAACCGCGCGCTCATCTCACGGTCGGGCATGACCCGCCGCGTCGCCCGCCTGGTCGATGAAGGGCTCATTCGTCGGGCCAACGTCGATGGGGACGCCCGTGGCGTCGTCGTCGCCCTGACCGACGCCGGCGTCGCCCGCCTGACCGAGACGGCACCCGTCCACGTGCGCGGGATCGCCGAATATTTCTTGTCCCGACTCGACGATCAGGAACTCGCCGCTCTCGAAAGCGCGCTGGGCAAGGTCACGGTCGACTGCACCTTCGGCTGAGAGCCGGCCGCTTGCAGATGGTCAGGCAGGCTGGATGAGTCCCGATGACGTTGCCGTCCGGGTCCTTCACGGAGGCGATGAGCTTCCCGCCGCCGACGTCCTTGACCTCCAGGAGCGGCTCCGCGCCCGCGCCGACGAGCGACTTCACGCTCTGCCTGATGTCGGCGACGTGGAAATAGGCCAGCGGCCCGGTCATTCCCTGGGCATGGCCGTTCGGATCGAGGCCAATGTCCTGGCCCCCGATGTTGAAACCGACGTAGTACGGCTGGTCCATGGCTGGCTCAACGGCGCCCAGCAGCGCGCTGAACACCTTCTTCGCCTTGGCCAGGTCCCTGACCGGGTAGATGATGGTCTTGACGCCTTCGGTCACGAAGACTTCCTTCGTCACCCGCGGGAGGATCGCCGGGATCGAGCTCATCGCCGATCCCGACCGCCTCCGCCAGCTCGAGCTGGCGATCCTCAGCGACTAGTCGATCGTCAGGGGGTTGTGGCCGGTGCGGCTTCGGCCGGCAACCATGTGCTCCCTGGGCGGGGCGGCGGGAAGTAGCGCCGGATCCAGGCCCGGCAGACCGTGAGCCGGAGAGCGATCCTCCCGATGCCGACCCCGACTGCGTATGTTCGGGGTCCGAACACCACGCGCTTCGCGGTCGCTAGGTTGGCCCGGGCCACCATCGCGTAGATGAGCGGCGCGTCCACCAGCGGCAGGTCCGTCCTGATGAGCCCGGTACTAGCCGAGAGTAGGGCGGCGAGGCTGTCGGGGCCGCGCGAAACGACCTTCGTGATCGCCGCCATGATCAGCTGCTGCTGCCGGCGAGAGCGGGCATAGTCGCTGTCGATGTAGCGGATCCGAGCGTACGCGAGCGCCCGCAGGTCCGTGAGATGGTTCCAGCCTGCGTAGAACGTGATGCGGCGGCGCACGCCGTTGACGAGGATCGTGTACTTCGGGTCCCTCAGCGTTCGCGCGACGTAGACGTCCACCCCGCCGATGTTGTTGATGAGCTTGCGGAAACCGGTGAACCCGATGAGGGCGTAGGCGTCGATCGGGATCCCGAGCGCGTTGCCCACCATGGTGCGCATCCTCGTACCAGCGGTCCTGGCCCCGTACCTCTTGTTGAGGTACGGATAAAGCGCGTTGATCTTGCCCGGCCACCTCTGCCGCGCCGACATCGGGAAGTTCACCGTGTCGCGCGGGATGCTAAATACCGCGGAACGGCCCGAAACCGGATCGACCGACGCGACGAGGATGGCGTCCGTTCGGCTGACGATGCCGCCCGCACGGGCGTCGCTGCCGAGGAGAAGGATCGTGAAACGCCCGTCGGGGCCCAGGATCCGCGCACTCTGCGCGGCCGTGTAGGTGGACGCGGCGAGGTCCAGGATCGCTCGGGCCGGCTTGACGGCCGGTCCGGTGATGATGGCGGACCCGGCAACGATCACCGCGAGCGCGGCCACAGTGGCCCGCAAGAGGGCCGAGCCACCTCGTCCGGCGATCGGGGATTTGCTGTTGTTCATTGGTCCCTCGTGGTGCCTCTTCGCTAGGGTCGCGGAGCCCCCCACTCACCGTGGGTCAGCGTCACCCTACCCGAGCAAGTCAAGGAAAGCGAGTCATTCTCGCGGGCCCATCCGCCGAGCGCGAAGTACTACCGTGGGGTAGTGTGGGGTGTGGTGACGTCCTAGGTTGCGCGGCATGGTCCAGCGCCCGCGCTTCGATCAAATCCCGTCCGCCGCCACCGTCCTCCTGATAGCCATTCTGGGTAGCGGCGGGCTCCTTCTGGCATGCGGCGCCGCAGTCGAATCGCCACCGGCCAGCGCGTCGGCGACCCCGTTCGAGGGGACGACTTCGCAGCCGGCCAGCCCATCGCCACGCCCGTCCGCAAGCTCGTCGCCCTCGCCGAGCCCCGTGCCGCTGATCTACGAGGACCTGTCGGGGATCCCGACGACCGCCGAGCTCGCTCACCGGTACCCCATCGCGGTCATGATCGACGACTCACCGGCGGCCCGGCAGCAGGCGGGGCTCTCGGTCGCGAGCATCGTCTGGCAGGCCCCGGCCGAGGGCAACATCCCGCGGTATATGGCGATCTTCCAGTCGGGCACCCCGCCGCGGATCGGGCCGGTGCGCAGCGCGCGCCTCTACTTCGTGCGCTGGGCGGCCGAGTGGAAGGCCGTCTACCTTCATGCCGGCGGCCCGCCGCCATTGCGGGCCTTCCTCGCCGGCCGACAGTCGCTCGTGCTCGACGTCAACGGCCGGGCCACGAGCCGAGTCGGCTTCCGGGCCGCGCCCCACAACCTCTACACGGATGGGCTGCGCATTCGGCGTTTCGCCGAGCAGGCCCTGCCCACGAGCAAGCTCGCCTACGACCCGTCCGAACCCGGTCGCCTCCAGCCCTTCCGCGACGCTGCGCCCGAATCGGAGCGTGGTCCCGACCGCGGCACGATCGGCGTTACATACACGAGCGGGAAGGTGAGCTATCGGTACGATCGGGCGTCGAACACCTGGCTCCGGTCAGTCGATGGCCGCGAGCAGCACGACGCCCTCGCGACCGCCAACCGGGGTAACGGCACGATCGGGACCGGGCCGCGGATCGCCCCCACGACGGTGGTCGTGATGGTCGTGCCCATCCGTCGATCGAAGACGATCGAGGGCCCGGCGCTCGGACGGCTCGAGGCCGACTCGATCGGGACGAACACGGCCTGGGTGTTCGCCGACGGGCGGGTCACGAAAGGCAAGTGGCGCAAGGCGTCGCCGACGGATCGGACGCGATTCTTCGACGCCGGCGGTCGGGAGATCGCCTTCCCGCGCGGTCAGATCTTCGTCCAGGTCGTCCCGACGGCGTCGGCGGCGACGTTCTCGGTCGAGGCCGCCCGGTAGTCCAGTTCGATCATCGGGCTCTCCCCGCGCGGTCGTCCTCACCGTCCTCGCGCTTCGCGCCGACCCCCTCCAGCTCGTCGATCTTCCCGGCTTCGCGGTCCGCTAGTCGCCGCTAGTTCGCGGCTCCGCTGACCTCGGCCAACCGCCGGTCGAGGAACGCCTGCTCGGCGGCATTCGCCGTCAGCTCACGGGCCCGGCGGTACGCGGCCGCCGCGTCGTCCCGCCGCCCGAGGCGTCGGAGCAAGTCCGCCCGCGCGGCGTGGAGATACGGATAGCCGTCGAGCTGTCCACTCGCCGCGATCGCGTCGGCGATCGCCAGCCCCGCGCCCGGCCCATCGGCCATTGCGACCGCGACCGCCCGGTTCAGCTCGATGACCGGCGACGGCGTCATCGCCACGAGGCCTGCGTAGAGCGCGGCGATCTGGGTCCAGTCGGTCGCCGTCGGCGTCGCGGCCTGGTCGTGAAGCGACGCGATCGCGGCCTGGAGCTGGTACGGCCCCGGTCGTCGCATCCGGAGCGCCCGATCGAGGAGCGCCCATCCCTCCTCGATTTTCGCCCGCTCCCAGCGCGAGCGATCCTGGTCGTCGAGCAGGACGATCTCACCGCCCGGCCCCACCCGCGCCTCGCGCCGCGCGTCGTGGAGGAGCATCAGCCCGAGCAGCCCGAGCGCCTCGGGCTCGTCTGGCATCAGCTGGCAGAGGACGCGGCCCAGCCGGATCGCCTCGGCCGACAGCTCGCGACGAACGAGCGAGTCGCCGGACGTCGCCCCGTAGCCCTCGTTGAAGATGAGGTAGACGACTCGCAGGACGCCGTCGAGCCGCTCCGGCAACAGGTGGTCCTCTGGCACCTGGTACGGGATGCCCGCGTCGCGGATCTTCTTCTTCGCCCGGACGAGCCTCTGGGCGAGCGTCGGCTCCGGGACGAGGAAGGCACGGGCGATCTCGGGGGTTGTCAGGCCGCCCAGGGTTCGCAGCGTGAGACCGACCCGCGCGTCGAGCGCGAGCGCCGGATGGCAGCAGGTGAAGATCAGGCGCAGCCGGTCGTCGAGCATCGGGCTCATGTCGTCGTCTCCGCCCGCGGGCTCGCGGGCTGCGAGCTCAGCGTCGATCTCCGCCTCGCGCCGGAGGAGCTCCTCTTTGTCCGTCAGCCGACGCCTTCGCCGAAGGCGATCGATGGCGCGGTTCCGGGCCGTGGTGGTGATCCACGCGCCCGGGTTCGCGGGCACGCCCCGGACCGGCCACGTCTCGAGCGCCGTGACGAACGCCTCCTGGACGGCCTCCTCGGCGAGGTCGAAGTCGCCGAGGACGCGAATGAGTGTCGCGACCGCCCGTCCGGATTCCTCGCGGAACAGGCGGTCGACGACCTCGTGAGCTGCGGCCTCGCGAATGTCGGTCCTCAGCGGGTGGTGGCGCCAACGGGCGGGTTGGTCATCTCGTATCCGGCCGGGAGCTCCCAGATGGGGCGGACCTCGATCAAGCCGCGCTTCGCCCCCGGGATCATCGCCGCGATCTTGATCGCCTGGTCGAGGTCTTTCGCCTCGACGAGGTAGAAGCCGCCGAGGGCCTCCTTCGTCTCCGCGAACGGGCCGTCGGTCGTGATGGTCTGGCCGTTGCGGACCTGGACGGTTGTCGCGGTCTGGGTGCCCTGGAGGGCCTCGCCGCCCTTGTAGGCGCCCCGCTCGGTGACCTCGCGGGTGAACGCGTTGTAGGCGTCCATCTCTTCCTTCATCGCCTCTTCCGGCGGAGCCTCGGTCGGCTCGGCCGTATAGATCAGCAGGGCGTAACGCATTTCCGCTTCCTCCTCAGTGTCTGCGGCCGCTGCAGGCGGCCCTCACTCCCACAACGAACGGCGTCCTGCCGAATCGACAGTACAGCGGGACAGCGAGAGATGTTCCGGTAGCCGCTTGGCGGGTCACCTGGTGGCGCGAGCAACGATCTGTCCGCTGTGCGGGTCACTCTTCGGAGCAGGAGCCCGAATCCGGGCAGCTGAGCCCTGTCCCGGCCCGTCCTTCGATGATTGACCCACCGGGCGGGTGGCGGCTGGCCCGCTCTTGGGGAAGCCGGCTCTCCCCGCGTCCAGTCTGCCGCAGGGTTGCCTCTCGGGCTAGCATCCCCCCATGCCACCCCGCAAAGAGCTCCTCCAGGTCGCCGGCCGGGAGGTGACCGTCTCGAACCCGGACAAGGTCTACTTCCCGCAGGCCGGCCACACGAAGCTCGACCTCGTGAACTACTACCTTGCCGTGGCCGACGGCGCACTCCGCGGAATCGGGGGCCGGCCGATGGCCCTCAAGCGCTTCGTCGACGGCGCGGAGGGCGAGGCGTTCTTCCAGAAGCGCGCGCCGGACAACCGGCCGGACTGGATTCGGACCGCCGAGCTGACGTTCCCGTCCGGGCGGACGGCGGACGAGATCGTCATCGACGACGCGGCCGGCCTCGCCTGGGTGGTCAACCTCGGCTGCATCGACATGAACCCGCACCCGGTCCGGGCCGAGGACCTCGACCACCCGGACGAGCTGCGGGTCGACCTCGACCCGGTCCCTGGTGTGGCGTGGCCGCAGATCCGGGAGGTCGCGCTCGTGACGCGCGAGGCGCTCGTGGCGGTGGGCCTCGTCGGCTGGCCGAAGACGTCCGGCTCGCGCGGCATCCACATCAACGTCCGGATCTCGCCGGACTGGACGTACCCGGAGGTCCGGCGGGCGGCCCTGGCGCTGGCCCGCGATGTCGAGCGGCGGGCGCCGTCGATCGCGACCTCGAAGTGGTGGAAGGAGGAGCGCCACGGCGTCTTCCTCGACTACAACCAGAACGCCAAGGACCGGACGGTGGCGTCCGTCTACTCGGTCCGGCCATTGCCGGACGCGCGGGTCTCGATGCCGCTGCGCTGGGAGGAAGTGGCGGACGTCGTCCCGGAGGACTTCACGCTGGCGACCGTGCCGGGCTTGTACGCGTCGCGCGGGGACCCGGGCGCCGGAATCGACGAGGCGGTCGGGTCGCTCGAGGGGCTGCTCGAGCTGTCCTCCCGTCACGAGGCGGAGGGCGAGGGCGACGCGCCGTGGCCGCCGAACTACGCGAAGCAGGCGGGCGAGCCGCCACGGGTCCAGCCGTC
>JBBDZZ010000028.1:0-41814 GCA_040899885.1 Chloroflexota bacterium
ACATCGGACGCGCAGTATTCGCCGGGCGATAGGGTGTCCGCAAGCACGGTCCCATGGCCCGGCCGCCATGCGGCCAGGGCGCCGGGGAGTGCCCCGGCACCCGCACCATCTCCCGAGACGCTACTCGGCCGGGATCTCCGCGTGGATCGCGTCGAGGTTCACGCCCGTGGCCCGCCGGTAGAGCCGGGCGGCAACGTAAACGAGGATCGCGCCCCCGTAGAGGGCTCCCAGCCACATGATCGACTGGGTGTTCCCGACGCCAATCGCATAGAGCCCGTTGGTCAGCCACTGGTACAGGACCCAGATGAGGATCAGCGTGGTGATGCCCCCGGCGAACGCGATCAGCGGGATCGGTCCCACCTTGTACCTCGCCATCGGCGACGTTCGATAGAGCTCCGGTTTCCACCAGGGCAGGATCGTTGCGGCGAACGTACTCCCGAGGAAGGTGACCGCGATCACCAGTGACGCGTCGAGGGTCAATGCGACGAAGCCGGCCTGGTAGGCGTACAGCCAGCTGACGAAGACGGACGGAATCATGATCAGCAGCAGCGCAACCCACGGCACGCCCCGATCGGAGACGCGCGCCGCCGCCTCCGGCAGGACCCGGTCGAAGGCGGCCGCGAAGATCATCCGGGTCGATGACAGGAAGAGCGTCCCGGCCCAGCCGAGGAACCACGCCCCGAACAGCACCACCAGGACGATCTGGAAGATCCGGTTGTCGATCAGGAACGAGGCGAGCATCGGCGGGTAGCCCCAGATCGGCAGGGTCGATGGGCCCTCCGAGTACACGTAGTACACGTCGATGAAGCTGATGTTCATCGCGTTGAAGAACACCCAGCCGAACGTCTTGGCGGCGAGGAAGATGAAGATCAGGGCGAGACCGGCGGTCACCCAGATCCCGCCGAGCATCCCGTTGAGGACGCGCCGGAAGTCGGAGGCGCCGCGGACCTCGCCGTAGAGGGTCGCGCCCCAGTTCGGGTAAAGGATCCAGAACATCATGAACGGGATCAGTAGCCATGTGCCCGCGCCGAACGCGAACGCGTTGAGCTCGCTCCCGGTATAGGCCGCCGACGTGGCCGCTGCGTGCTCGATCGTCGCCTGGTAGGCGTTCGAGACGCCGAACAGGCTTTGCGCCTCACGGTCGAACGCCCGCTGGAAGTCAGCCTGCGACGAGACGGCCATCAGGGCAAACATGACCAGCAGCGCCGCGATGCCGATGTAGAAGCTCAACCGCTGGATCCGGGCATAGCCGGCCATCCCCAGCGCGACGAGCAGAGAGGTCAGGACGATCACGACGAGCGACACGACGAACGTGCCGTCGGGCGTGGCGATGAAGTCGACGAGGGCCGTCTGGCCGGTCAGAGCCGCGAGCGGCTGGACGAACTCGAGCTTGAGGATCGCGCCGTAGATCGGCGCCCACTGGGCGAGGATGAACCACCATCCGGTGGCCGCCAGGACGAACGCGAGGCCGCCCCGCTTCAGGCCGAGGACGGCGCCGCCGACTGCTCCCAGCGCCCCGGCGACGAGCGCCCCGACGTCGCCGAGCGGAAAGGCCGTCCCGACGAGCCAGGCACCGATCCCGCCGAGGATGGCGCCCGCAGCTGCACCCGGGATCCCATCGAGGACCCGGCTCTGCCAGACGTAGTCGCCGCCGGCCCTGGGCATGACCGCGACGAGGCCCGCGTACGTGATCGCGAGGAACGTCACCGCGATCGCCGACAACACGATCGCGGCGACGGGCGACCCGTCGGGGACGTAGGCGAGGACCGCGAGGCTATAGAACATCCCCAGGGTGACGAGGTTCACCGACATGAACGAGTAGACGAAGGCGTCGAAGCCGGACCAGCCCTTTACCAGGCCAGTGGCGTTGCGCAGGAAGAGCGATGGTGTCGCCCTCGACCCGACCGGCGGGTCCGTCGTGACCGATGCCATTGATCCCTCCTCTTCTCCCTCCGAAGCGTGTCAGCCGTTGATCAGCAGGTAGCGCTTCACCTCGCCTTTCTTCGAGTCGAGATCGACGATGGCCGCCTGGAGCACGCCGTCCTCGTAGGTGCTGCCGGGGTTGACGGCCAGCGTCCGCCCCAGCTTCACGGCGCCCCGACCCTCGTGGATGTGACCGTGGAGCGAGAGGACCGGTCCGTATTCGGCGATTGCGTCGCGGACGGCATGGGAACCAACGGGGATGAGCGCCTGGCCGCCCGCCACGTACTTCATATCGGCGTCGATCTGGGGGGCCGCGTCGAGGTTGGAGCCGTACGGCGGAGCGTGGAAGTTGAAGATCGCTCGGTGCGCGTCGGGGACGTCCCCCACGAGGCCGTCGATCCGTGCCCGGAGCTCGTCCTCGGGCAGCTCGCGGAACGTCTTCCACGGGGTCGGGTTGGCCCAGCCGGTCGATACGACGGTGAACCCGTCGAGGGCGATCGCGTTGCCCTCGCCAAGGTCGACCCGCTCCGCGCGCTCGATGAGCGGATCGATCTCGAACATGTCGTCGTTGGCCGGTGACACGATGCACCGGATCTTCGAGTCCCGGAGGCGCTCGTCGGCGAGGGCCATCCAGCGCTCGACGGCGCTGAGCATCTCCTGCTTGAACCGCGCGTCGACGAGTGCCGGATCGGCGGACCAGGCGTCCACCTCGTCCCGCGAAAGCCGGACCGGGTAGTAGCCCCGATCGAGGATCCGCTTCTCCATCGCCCGCAGCTCGTCGTCGCCGGTCAGCGTGTGGCGCTGCTCCTGGAGCGTGACCTCCCACGTGTCGCTGCCGTTCCCGACGATGGGGACCATCGCCTTGCCGGTCATGTCGCCGCCCATGATCAGCACGTCCGCCTGGTGGTAGGCGCCTGCGTTGAGGAACTTGCGCCAACAGACCTCCGACCCGTGGATGTCCGTGGCAAAGAAGATCCTCATGGCTTCCTCACTCTGCCCCGTGCGCGACTTCCTCGGGGTCCGCGTACCACGGGACGCGCTCGCCGACCCGGGCTCGGAGGCGCCAACGGGCCGACTTCGGGGCGTCGTCGATCGCCTTGCCGAGCCCCGACACCTGGGCCGCCGGGTCGAACCGCAGCGGGCGCCCCACGTCGAGGTCGCCCTCCTGCATGTCCGTGGCGAGGTACTGGTCGAGCTTGTCAAGATTGCCCGTCACTGTCCGCCACCAGCCCCAGTCGGTCGAGGTGAATGCGAGGATCCGGGGGACGTTGATCCGGCCCTCGCCGTGGGTCGCGTCGACCGAGCCGTCGTCCTGACCGAGGGGATGCTCGGCCAACAGGACGAGCGCGTCCAGGACGTCCTTGCGGTTGATCTTCATCACCTGGAGCTTCGAGAGCAGCAGCTCCGCGACCGGAAGAGTCGGGGTGGAGGCGGCGAGGCGATCGGCGAAGTCGAACCGGTGGCACATCTCGAGGCGGTCGACGAGGACGTCGACCGGGCGCTTGCGGGGCGCATCGACGAAATAGCCCTGCTTCTGCCCGAACAGCGCGTTGTGCTGCTTGTCCGGCGTGTAGCCCTCGTCCTCGAGGAGCGCGAAGAACGCCACCCGGTCGCGCGAACGGGTGGCGAAGTCGAGATCGACCTCCTTGCGCCGGGTTCGGGCCAGCCAGTCCGGGGCGTGGGCCCGGATGGCCATGCCGCCCATCAGCCGCACGAGCAGCCCGCGTCCATCCGCTGCGCCCACGATGCGCAACGCTTCCGCGAGCGGATCCTCGAGGGTCCGGGCGTCAGTGACGCCGTTGACGCCAGCCCCAGCGGTCATCGACCGTTCCTCCCCCGCGCGGCCGGGGCGCAACCGTTCGGCGCGCGGATCGTGGGAGTATAGGCTGGCAAAGTCTGAACTTGACGCCCCGCCGCGCGCGCGGTCAAATGCACGCGGAGGAGGCCGGCGACCGCGGAAGGTTTCGGTGCGGCCCCTGAGGAGGAGGATCGTCGCGCTGGGCCCGCAGCTCGCTTCCCCGCGTGACTCATCTATGACTGGAGAGAGGAAGTTGACTGACAACCGTTCCCTGCGTGGCTTTTCGGCCCTGGTCGCGGTCATCGCGCTCACCGGCGCCGCCTGCAGCGCAGGTGGCGACACCAACACGGTCACCACCATCGCGTTGCCCCACGATTGGTGCAACTACGGCGCGATGCTCGACGGTTTCACCAAGAAGACCGGGATCAAGCTCAACGAGCTCAACCCGAACGCCGGGTCCGGCGACGAGATCGAGGCCATCAAGGCCAACAAGAACAACAAGGGACCGCAGGCGCCGGACGTCATCGACGTCGGCATCTCCTTCGGGCCGACCGCCAAGGCCGAAGGCCTGCTGATGAACTACAAGGTAGCGACGTGGGACACCATTCCCGCCAACGCCAAGGATGCCGACGGGGCCTGGTATGGCGACTACTACGGGGTCCTGTCCTTCGAGGTCAATACGGCGCGGATCAAGACGATTCCGAAGGACTGGAACGATCTGCTCAACCCGGAGTACAAGAACTCCGTCGCCCTCGCGGGTGACCCGACAACATCCAACCAGGCCATCCAGTCGGTCCAAGCGGCTGCCCTCGCCAACGGCGGGTCGCTCGATAACGCCGAGCCGGGGCTCCAGTTCTTCAAGCAGCTCAAGGAGGCAGGCAACTTCGTCCCGACGGTCGCGAAGCAGGCCTCCCTTGTCTCCGGCGAGACACCCATCGTCATCACCTGGTCATACCTCGCCTTGGCGGATCGTGATGCGCTGAAGGGCAACCCGACAGTCGAGGTCGTGATCCCGGCCAGCGGTCGATTCGGCGGGATGTACGCGCAGGCGATCAGCGCCTACGCGCCGCACCCAGATGCCGCCAAGAAGTACATGGACTACCTGTACTCGGACGAGGGCCAGATGCACTGGCTCGCCGGCTACTGCTACACGACCCGCTTCGACGACCTCGTCGCCAGGAATGCCATTCCGGCGGACCTGACGGCGAAGCTGCCGGACGTAGCCGGGGCGGTGTTCCCATCCCAGGCACAGCTCGACACGGCCAAGACCCTCATCACCGGTCAGTGGAGGAGCGTGGTCGGCGTCGACGTGAAGCCCCAGCCGTAGCGGCCGGCTTCACCGCCACCGCACCCAGGCGGTGACCACCACTGCAACGCCGGTCTCGACACGGGATGCGCCCCCGGCGCGTCCCGTGTCGCGGCGTGGCAGGCTCTCCTGGCTTGGCCTGCTGCCGTTCCTGCTGTTCTCGATCCTGTTCATGCTCCTGCCCATCGGGTTCCTGGTGGTCGGCAGCTTCCAGGACTCCGCCGGCGACGTCACGCTTCAGAACTACGCCGATCTGTCCGAGCCGTTCATCGTCGAGGCATACCTGACGAGCATCGAGATCAGCCTCGTCACCGCGATCGGCGGCGGCCTGTTCGGGTTTCTGCTCGCCTACGCGGTGATCCTCGGGGGGCTCCCCCCGTTCCTCCGGACCGCGCTGATGACGTTCTCGGGGGTGGCCTCGAACTTCGCCGGGGTGCCGCTCGCCCTGGCGTTCATCTTCACCCTGGGCAACGCCGGTCTGGTGACCACCTTCCTGCTGGACACCTTCAAGATCGACATCGTCGAGGGCGGCTTCAGCCTGTACACGAAGCTCGGGCTGGAGCTCGTGTACATGTACTTCCAGTTCCCGCTGATGGTGCTGATCATCGCGCCGGCCATCGACGGCCTTAGGCGCGAGTGGCGGGAGGCGTCCGAGAACCTGGGTGCCACTCCCCGCCAGTACTGGCAGCGGGTCGCCCTGCCGATCCTCACGCCGACCCTCCTCGGAACCGTCATCCTGCTGTTCGGCAACGCGTTCGGAGCCCAGGCGACCGCCTACCAGCTGTCGGGCGGCACGATCAACCTCGTGACCCTCGTGATCAGCTCGCAGATCCGCGGCGACGTCCTCCACAACGTGGGCCTGGGATACGCGCTCGCGATGGGCATGGTCGCGATCATGGCAGTGTCGATCGCGGCCTATACGCTGCTCCAGCGGCGGGCGGAGCGCTGGCTCCAATGACCACCGACGTCGTGGGCGTACGCCGGACCGAGGCAACCATCGGCCTTGCCACCGCGCGCCGCCGAAGGGGGCCCCGGCTTGGGTTGCTGGTCTGGTGGGCCATCTTCCTGGTGGGCATCCTGTACTTCTTCGTGCCGCTCTACGCCACGCTGGCGTTCTCGCTGCGTGCCCAGCCGATGTTCGGCGCCTACGCGAACGTGGCGGACGACTCGCGCTTCATCGGGAGCCTGATCTACTCGGCCGGGATTGGGATCGTGACGATCGTGGTGAGCACCTTGATCATCGTGCCGACGGCGTACTGGGTCCGTGTCCGGCTGCCGCACCTGCGTCCGGTCATCGAGTTCCTGACGCTCATGCCGTTCGTGATCCCGCCGGTCATCCTCGTATTCGGGCTGTTGCGGAGCTACAGCGGCGAGCCGTTCGGGCTCACCAACTCGAGCTTCGGGAGCGACCTGCTGCTCGTCGCCGCGTACGTGGTGCTCTCGTTTCCTTACATGTACCGGGCCGTCGACTCGGGGCTCCGGGCAATCGACGTCCGCACCCTGACCGAGGCCGCCCAGAGCATGGGGGCCGGCTGGGTCCGGATCCTGTGGCAGGTCATCTTCCCGAACCTCCGCGTGTCGCTGCTCAGCGGCGCGTTCCTGACACTCGCGATCGTCATCGGGGAGTTCACGATCGCCACGTTCCTCGCCCGGCCTGCGTTCGGGCCGTATCTGTCGGTGCTCGGCCAGGACCGGGCATACGAGCCGGCCGCCGTCTCGTTGATCAGCTTCGGGCTGACCTGGATCGCGATGGGCATCATCGCGCTGCTCGGTCGAGGCTCGCGCCAGCGGGTCCAGGTCGGCGGCGCACGCTAGTACGGAGATCGGGACGAATGGGCTTCCTCGAGCTGATCGGCGTACAGAAGCAGTTTCCCGGTGGGGTGCTGGCGGTCCAGGACTTCAACCTGGACGCGGCGCCTGGCGAGTTCGTCTCGTTCCTGGGACCCAGCGGCTGCGGCAAGACCACGACGCTGCGGATGATCGCGGGCTTCGAGCTCCCGACCGCCGGCGCGATCCGGATCGCCGGACAGGACGTCACCTACCGGCCGCCGAACCGGCGGAACGTCGGGATGGTCTTCCAGGCCTACGCCCTGTTTCCCAACATGACCGTGGCTGACAACATCGGCTTCGGGCTAAAGATTCGGAAGCGCCCCCGGGCTGAGATCAAGAGCCGGGTAGGCGAGCTGCTCGATCTCATCGCGCTGCCGGGGCGAGGCGACCGCTATCCGTGGCAGCTGTCCGGCGGTCAGCAGCAGCGCGTCGCGCTCGCCCGCGCGCTCGCGATCGAGCCACAAGTACTCCTGCTCGACGAGCCGTTGTCGGCGCTCGACGCGAAGATCCGGGTCGCGCTGCGACAACAGATCCGGGCGATCCAGCGGCAGCTCGGGATCACGACCGTGTACGTGACCCACGACCAGGAAGAGGCGCTCTCGCTGTCCGACCGGGTGGTCGTGATGAGCGACGGCCGGATCGAGCAGATCGGGACACCGGCGGAGATCTACAACTTCCCGGCCACCCCGTTCGTTGCCTCGTTCGTCGGCACGCTCAACCTGCTGCCTGCCCAGGTCCTCGACGCAGGAACGGGGCGGCTTTCGCTCTATGGCCAGGAGATCCGTTCCGCCCAGCCCTTGACCGGCGGCCGAACGAACGGCGCCGTCTCGATCGCCCTGCGCCCCGAGAGCATGGAGTTGGGCGAGGCCGGCGGCGCCAACCGGCTCCGCGGGCCGCTCGAGGACGTCAGCTTCCTCGGCTCGATCGTCCGGATGCGGGTGGGCCTGGGCGACGGTGCGAGCTTCTCGCTCGACACGTTCAACGACCCGAACCTCACGCTGCCGGCAGTCGGCGAGGTCGTCACTGTGTCGTTCCCGCGGGAGGCGACGCTCGTGCTCGAAGGCACGGCGATCGCTCCCCCCGCGGACGAAATGGCGGTGTGACGGAACGCGCCGGGCGGCTCGAGGGCATCGACCTCGTCATCTTCGACAAGGACGGCACCCTCATCGACTTCGACGCGATGTGGGGCCCATGGGTGGTCGAGCTCGCACAGCGTCTCGAATCGCTGACCGGCCACGTGCTCGCGCCCGGGCTCTTCGACGCTCTCGGCTTCGACGCCTCGACGGGGCGGACGATCGCCGGTGGGCCGCTGGCCGCGACCCCGATGGCCCGGCTCCACGAGCTCACCGCCGAGCTGCTGATCGCGGCGGGCGTCGACGAGGGAATGGCCCGGGCTGCCGTCGCTCGCGCCTGGGAGCCGCCGGACCCGCTGGCGCTCGCACGGCCACTGGCCGAGCTCCGCCCGCTGTTCGCCGGGCTCCGGGCGAGTGGCCGCCTGATCGCGGTCGCGACATCAGACGACCGCCGCCCGACTGAGAAGGCCCTCGCCGGCCTCGGCGTTGCGGACCTGGTAGACGCGCTCGCCTGTGCCGACGACGGCATCCCGGTCAAGCCTGCCCCGGAAATGGTCCTGACGGTGTGTCGGGCACTGGGCGTCGAGCCGGCGAGGGCGGCCGTCGTGGGCGACGCGCCTGCCGACCTCGCGATGGGCCGCGCGGCCGGGGCCGGCCTCGTGGTCGGCGTGCTGTCGGGCGTGGGCGGGCGCGCGGACCTCGAGCCCTACGCGGACCTCATCCTCGGCTCGGTCGCCGAGCTCGCCTAGTCGCGGCTGCCGAAGAGGCGGAGCAGGAACAGGAAGATGTTGACGAAGTTGATGTAGAGGTGGAGCGCGCCCAACACGGAGGCCTTCTCGACCGAGCCCGTGGCCGCGATGTAGTCGCCGTACTTGATCCGCTGGACGTCGTACGCGGTGATCACCGTGAACACGATGACGCCGATCAGCGCGATGATCCAGCCGAGCGGGCCGCTGTTGAGGAACACGTTGACGATCGACGCGACGATCAGCCCGATCACGCCCATGAACAGGAAGCCGCCGAGGCCGGTCAGGGACCGCTTCGTCGTGTAGCCATAGAGCGCGGCGGCCCCGAACATCGCGGATGCGCCAAAGAACGACGAGACCACCGAGGGGACCGTGTAGAACGACACGATCACGCCGACCGTGAAGCCCATCGTCGCCGCGAACACGAAGAACAGCCCCAGCGCGACCGTCGCGCTGATCCGCCCGATGAGCCCCTGGATCCCGATCGCCAGTCCGAGCTGCCCGAAGAAGATGAGGAACCAGAACCCGCCGACCGTCTCGATGATCCGGGCGTTCCCCCAGACAAACGCGGCGATCGCGGACGTCAGCAGGAGTCCGGCGAACATCCAGCCGAACGACTGGGACAGAAGGCTGGCGGACTGCTCAGGCGCCGGCCGGGCACCGGTCCCTACCTGGGACGGGGTCTGTGGATTCATCATTGCTTGTTCGCTCCTGTTCGGCTCTTCGGCGCAGCGCGCGCGGTACGAGACGGTGTCGGTGTTCGGGCCTCCGCCTGCTCAGCGGCCCTCGCGAGAACCCACAGCAGATCGGCCAGCCGGTTCAGATACGGTAGCAAATAGGGCCCGGGAAGCAATCCGTCGCGGCCCAGGCTGACGGCCCGCCGCTCGGCCCGCCGGAGGATCGTTCGCGCCAGCTCCAGTGCAGCGCTCGTGGGGGTCTCACCCGGGACGACGAACTCCTTCGGCATCGCGACCCGGGACTCCAGCTCGGCCAGCACGTCCTCCACGCCGCGGACCATGTCGGCCGAGACGCGCGTCCGCCCGTCCTCGAGGCGGGTCCAGGCGTCGGGGTTCGTCGCCAGCTCCGCCGCGGCCACGAAGAGCTCACGCTGGAAGCGCAGGACGAGGTCGCGCAGCGGCCGAAGGCCGGGCGAGAGGACGCCGTACTCCTCCTTGAGCCCGAGGCGGGCCCGGGCAAGGCCGAGCGCGGCGACCGCCTCGTCGATCGTGCCGTAGGCCTCTGTTCGAGCGTCGTCCTTGGAGATCCGGTCGCCGCCATACAGGAGCCCGGTCGACCCGTCGTCGCCACGCCCCGTGGCGACCGCCGATTCGCGCAATCTCTCGCCGGTCACCCAGCGCTCACCACATCAGGCCGGCGTCGCGCGGATCCCAGCGCTCGGCCAGCAGGGTCACCTTGACGGGGTGCTCCACGACCGACTCCGCCTGCTCCTTGACCTGCTGGATCATCGATCCGGCGTACGGGCAGAACGGGGTCGTGAGGATCATCTTGATCTCCGACTCGGTCGGGCCGAGGATGATCTGCTTGATCAGCGCGAGCTCGACGACATTCATCCCGATCTCCGGGTCGACGACGGCCCGGAGCGCGTCGAGGACCGCCAGCTCGGTGGCTCGCCGCTCGGCGTCGAAGGCGGGCGCAGCGGGCGCGTCGGGACCGGCCGCGGCGGGGCTGGCCGTGCCGGGCTCGGAAGTCGGTTTCGTGGTCGCGTCGGTCATGCGGGGCCTCCGGGGCTGTGTCGCTCGAGAGCGTATCACCGCGGGCCGATCGAACCGGATTCCCGGTCCCAAAGATCAGCTGTGCGTTGACAGGGCGCCACGCGTTCATACGATGGTGGCCCATCAAGGAGCGGTGCCCCGCCCCGATGAGCCAGACCAACACCCCGCCGCCGGCCGCCAAGCGCTCCGCAGCCACGCCTTCGACGTTCAGGCTGGCGCGACGGAACATGCTTCTCCTGTTCGGCGCGATCCTCCTGATCGCCGGACTGCTGATGCTCGTGATCGGCCTTGGCCTCGTCTGGTCGGAGGGCCGGTTCGCCTCTGACGGACGCACGGCGACAGGCCTCGTCATCGGCAAGGCCATCTCCCGGGCGACGGCCGGCTCCTCGGACAGTTCGACGGACTACATCGTCCGCTACCGGTTCACCGACATCGCTGGCCGCCAGGTGGACGGCAGTGACGAGATCGGTTTCGACGCCTGGGAGGCACTCACCGAGGGCGGCCCAGTGGAGGTGTCCTACCTGGCCCAGGACCCAGGCACCAACCGGGTGGCCGGCGGGGACGGGCTCACGGCGGCCGTCATCGTCCTCGTCATCGGCTTCGTGGTGACCGCGGTCGGCGCACCGTTGACGATCCGCGGCTGGCGCGGCGTGAGCCGGACCCGGCGACTCTGGCGGGACGGCACCCCCGCGACCGGGACCGTGACGCAGATCGAGCAGACCAACGTCCAGTTCAACCGGGAGCGCCAGTGGCGCATCCGCTACCGGTACGCCGATGAGGCCGGCGCGACCCACGACGGGGAGAGCGGCTACATGTCTTACGAGGAGGCGTCGCAGTGGCAAGCGGGCAGTTCGGCGATGGTGCGATACGACCCTCGGAAGCCGGGGGTGAGCGTCTGGATCGGCGCGCAAGAGGGCTGAGGCGCTTGGCGGCCATCGCCGCCGCGCTCCTGCTGATCCTCGCCGCCTGCGGCTCGACCGCCAGCAGCCCCTCGACCAGCGTGGCACCCGTGTCGACGCCGACACCGACCCCGGAGGTCACGGCGTCGCCCGAACCGACGGCGAGCCCCGCCGACACCCCGGCGCCGACGCGGCCCACGACGGCGGCGGAATGCACGCCGGACGCGACGACACCCATGTCAGCCGACTGGATCGAACAGGCGAGCCTGTCCGGGGACTACCGGTTCAAGCGGCCCGCCGACTGGGCCGACCTCAGCGCGGAGGTGAAGCTCCCGACCAGCACCGCGGTGAGCCCCGGGACGTTCTCCGAGACGGGCCTCCCGTCGGATGCCGAGCACCAGGTCGACGCCGTCCGCGCGTTCGACGGCAGCATCCTCGTCACCGCCTGGGTCATCGACGGTGTCACGACCCGGACGGACGCCCTGTTCGAGCGCGAGCTCGCCTGGCTGGAGACGCAGCCCCAGATGATCGACGTCAACTCCGAGGATCTGGAGACCTGCCTCGGCGGCTCGAGCGCCCGGGGATTCAGCTCGAGGTGGACGTCGCCATCGGGCGAGACGAATTTCGTCATCTTCATCGTCCAGCGAAACGGGAAGATGTACGAGGTCCAGCTGACGGCACCGGCCGCGATCGCCGAAGTGACGTACCGCGAGCTCCTCAACACCTGGGAGTTCACCGAGCCGCTGCAGGGGCCCCCGGACCTCGGCGACCAGTTCGGGACGACCGACTTCAAGATCGTCGGGATGGCGGCCGAGGTGGACCGCTCGCTCTCTGGCCGCCCGAATCCGGCGACATTTCAGGATAGCTTTCCAGCGATGTCCGAGTTCATCTACGTGATCTACGAGCTCGACGACGGCGTGGCGGACGTTGTCACCTTGAGCTGGGTGCGGGAAGGCCGCGAGCCCTTCGTCGCCAAGCCGTACGACTACCACGAGACGATCAACTACGCGTGGGGCTGGATCACGCCGCCGTCAAGCGGCCTGTTCGACACGGGCAGCTACACGGTGACGCTCAGTCTCGAGAACTCGGGCGACACGATCACGGTGCCGTTCAGGGTCGAGTAGCGCGCCGCCGGGCAGGCTGCCCCGCGACAACCACGCCGGGGAGGCGGTACTGGTCCGGGAGCCCGGCGGCCTCCTCCGGCGTGTAGCCGGGCCCGGCGAGGGAGCCGTCCGGCCCGAAGAACTCGGCGTAGCGGTCGCGGTTGCCGGCGGCGTACGTATAGGCCGCGGCGATGCCGACCGTCCGGAGCTCCGGATGGTCCTTGAGCAGCTCCGTGAGGCCGTAGCCGTTCCGGCGCAGCTCGAGCAGCTGACGCACGGTCAGCCGGGAGCCGTAGCAGAAGGGCTCACCGTTCATCACGAGCGGGTCGACCTTGACCCACTTGACGGTCATCAGGCGCCCTTGTAGATCGCGGCGAGGAGGCGGTTCCGCTTGCGGGCGTCCCCGGCGATCCGGCGATGCCAGCGGAACACGCGGACGGCCTCGTCGAGGGCGGCCTCGGCGATGCTCCGTTCATCCGGCGCCAGCACGGCGGGGACCGCGAGCCGCAGCCCGTCGCACAGGTGGATGAGGTCGTCCATCGGCACCCGGCGGCGGCGGTAGATCGGCACGACCCACTCCGCCCAGGCCGCGACGGCAAGCGGGTCGTTCGAGCCGACCGCGATTCCGAGGCGGTCGAC
This sequence comes from Chloroflexota bacterium, assembly GCA_040899885.1. Lineage (GTDB taxonomy): Bacteria > Chloroflexota > Limnocylindria > Limnocylindrales > CSP1-4 > JACDAV01. Next base: position 13,051 of record JBBDZZ010000028.1, read on the forward strand.
GAGGGTTTCCGTGTCGCGTAGCAGCTTGCGGAGACCCAGCACGCCGTGCCGTTCACGCATCGACGGGTCACGGTCGAGGGCGACCTCGAGGGCGCGCGCCCCGAGCCGCGAGTGAGCGCGCTGGAGGCGCTCCGTGGCGGCCGGAAAGCCGCTCGCCATGTCGCGCGGCGGAAGGCCCAGACTGGGATGGCTCACGTGGCCGAGTCTAGCGTGGCCCGCGACCGATCGCCATCGCTCCACGGGCCCCCGCTACGATGCCCCGGTGAGCACCCCGCCGCCGCCCGAGCCCGGCGAACGCCGGCCGGCCGCCACGGAACCGCGCCGGCTCGAGCGGCCGCCCAGCGAGCGGTACGCGGCGCCTTCGGCCGGCGAGGGCGAGGCCGCCCCTCCGCGCCGCGGACCGATCCGCGGGATCCTCCTGGCATCCGGTGTTGGAACGATCGGGTCGGTCGCCTCGATCGCCCTGTTCGCGCTCGCCTCGGTCAGCGCGGGGCTCCTCGTCGTCTCCGCCCTGACAGGCCTGTTCGTGGCGGAGGCGCTTCGCGCCGGCGGGGGCGACACGATCCCGGCCCGCCTCCGCCGGGGCCTGGCGGTCGCGACCGCGGTCGAGTCGGTGGTGGTCGCGCAGCTCGGGATCTGGCTCTATGCCCGGGCCGAGGGAGGCGCCCTTGGGCTCGTCGACTACCTCGCCCAGACCTTTGGCCCCCTCGTCCCGCTCCAGTTCGCGATCGCCGCGCTCGTCGCCTGGTGGAGGGGGCGTTGAGCGAGCGGGACCGCGATCAGCTCCGGTTCCGCCGTCCCGTAGAGGCCGACCATCGGGTGATCGTCGATCTCGTCGACGAGTGGTGGGGCGGCCAGCGGATCCACCACCTGCTGCCACGGCTGTGGTTCCAGCACTTCACCGGCACCTCGTGGATCGCCGAGAGCGCCGACGGCCGGCTGGCCGGCTTCCTCGTCGGGTTCCTCAGCCCGGACCGGTCGGGCGAGGCGTACGTCTCCCTCGTGGCGGCAAACCCGAACCTCCGCCGCCAGGGCGTCGGCCGGGCGCTCTACGAGCGGTTCTTCGACGACGTTCGCCCCCGGGGCATCAGGCGCGTCTCGGCCGTCGCGTGGCCCGACAACCGGGCCGCGGTCGCGTTCCACCGGGCGGTCGGGTTCAGCGTGGACGCCGGGCCCGGGACCCGACCCATCCACGGGGTGCCAGCCCATCCCGACTACGACGGCGACCGCGACGACCGGGTACTGCTCACCCGGGACCTCTGACTGGTCGACGGGTGGGGGCGGACGGCGAAGCGGCCGGCCCGAAGACTCCGTCGGCACCGCTCCGGAGTACCTGCCCAGCGCGCGCTGAGGGTCAGCGCTCCATCCGCTCGGGGCGGGGTGCCCTGGGCCCATCGTGATCCCGGTGCTCGGCGGCCCGGCGGCGCGCCTCGGCGAGCCGCTCGGCGAGGCCGGCCTCGGAGGGCAGGCCGGACCGGTCCAGCGGCCGATCGATCGGTCGGGGGTCCCTCGGCTGCTCGGTCTCGCCGCCGCGCCCGGGCCCGACGCCGCCCGTCTCGCCGACGAACGGCATGTTCTGGCGCTCGACGGCGTCGAGGCTCATCCGCAGGGCGGCCGTCTTCTGCTCGGCGACCTCGCGGACGTATGCGGCTTCCTCGTCACCCGACATCTGCCGGCCGCGGACTACGCCCTTCGGCTTGCCGACCATCAGCCACGCAAGGTGGTAACGGTCCATGCTCCCCCATGCGGTCGAGAGGAGGTCGTCCGAGAGCTGGAGCCAGAGCTGGAGGGCGGAAAGTGACGGGCTAGCCGCAAGCCGCTCGCCTTCCTCGACGAGCTGCCTTGTCCGGGAGATGAGTTCGTCGCGCGTCACCGGGCGAGTGTAGGCCGCGGCCGCGTCACCGATCCTCGCCCCTGATGAACGCCTCACGATCGGCCCGGGCTCGGACCGTCCACGGGCCCGGCCGGCCGGTTCCGATCGCCCGACCGGCGAACCGGGTGACGGGGAGGATCCCCGCGACGCTGCTCGACAGGAACGCCTCGTCGGCCGCGGCCAGATCGGACGGCGCAAGGCGCCCCTCGATCGTCGTCAGTCCGACCCTGCCCGCCCAGCCGAGGATCCAGTCACGGGTCGTCCCGGGCAGGATCGCGCAGTCGAGCGACGGCGTCGCGAGCTCTGTGGCCCGAACAAGGAAGACATTCGCGGTCGTCGCCTCGGACAGGTGGCCCTCGATCGTGAGGAAGAGGGCATCGTCCGCGCCGGCGGCTCGTGCCTCGAGCCGGGCGAAGACGTAGTCCGCCCGACTCGTGGTCTTGAGGGCCGCCAGGGGGCTCGACGCGTCACGCCGGACGGCGCTCGGCACGAGGTGGAGGCCCCGTTCGATGTGGCCAGGCGGCGGCGGGAGGACCGGCCACGCCTGGACAACAATCGTAGGGCTGACCTGCTCGTCCGGGGGGAGCAGGCCGCGGCCCGTGAACCGGCCGCGGCTCACGGTGATCCGGATGGCCGCGTCGCCGTCCGGCCCGCCGAGGCCCTCGGCGGCCAGCAATTCCGCGATGGCGGCGGTCAATGCCGCGTCGGTCCCGTCCGGCAGCGCGATCCCCAGCCCGGTCGCTGAGCGCTCGAGCCGGGCGAGGTGCGCGTCCAGCTCGGCCGCCCGGCCGCCGCGGGCGCGGAGCGTCTCGAACACCCCGTCGCCCAGCTGGAAGCCGCGGTCGAACGCCGACAGATGCGGCTCTCCGGCGGGCAGGAGCCGGCCGTCGACCCAGGCGTGGCGCGGATTCGTCAACCGGCGACCTCGCGCCCGCCGATCGCGGTGAGCGGTCCGCGGGCTTTGGCGACCGTCTCGTCCCACTCGGCCGCGGGATCGCTCCGCCACGTGATCCCGCCGCCGACGTGGAGGGTGAGCCGCGACCCGTCGGCGACGAGCGTCCGGATCGCGATGCTCGTCTCCATCGCACCGTCCGGCCCAAGCCACCCGATCGCGCCGGTGTACGGCCCCCGGCGGACGGGCTCGAGGCCCTCGAGGATCTCCATGGCGCGGATCTTCGGCGCGCCGGTGATCGAACCGCCGGGGAAGCTCGCCGCGAGCAGGTCGAAGGCGTCCCGCCTCGGCGCCAGGCGTCCGGTCACCGTCGACACGAGGTGCTGGACTGCGGTGGTCCTCTCGAGGCGGCAGAGCCGGGGCACGCGGACGCTGCCCGGCCGGCAGACCCGCCCGAGATCGTTCCGGAGCACGTCGACGATCATCACGTTCTCCGCCCGGTCCTTGTCGCTCGCGAGCAGCGCGCAGGCGAGCGCCCGGTCCTCCTCCCGCGGCCGGCCGCGCGGCCGGGTGCCCTTGATCGGATCGGTCGCAACGTTGCCCCGCCGATCGACGCGAAGGAATGGCTCCGGGGAGGCCGAGACGATCGCCCGCGGGGTCCCGGTCGACGAAGACCCCAGGTGGACGTAAGCGGCGAAGAGTGCCGGGTCGCCGGTCCGAAGCCGGCGGTAGAGCGGCCACGGGTCGCCGGCGAACGACGTCTCGAGCCGGCGGGTGAGGTTGGCCTGGTACAGGTCGCCCCGCGCGATCCGCTCCCGGATCGCCTCGACGCCCGCCTCGTAGGCCGTTCGGTCGAGGCCGGAGATGAACGCCAACTCTTCGGGGGCGCCGGCGTCGCCAAGGGCCGGCTTCCCGCCGGCCAGCCGGTCGCGCACCTCCGCGAGCCGCCGCTCGAGCCGCGCCGTGTCCCCGTCGACGGCGCGGCCGCCAAGCCAGGCCGAGCCGGTCCTCCGGTCCCAGGCGACGACCCAGTCGTGGACGGCGAGGCGGAGGAGTGGCAGCGGCTGGTCGTCGACGGCGAGGGATGGCAGCCGCTCGAACTGGCGGCCGAGGTCGTACGAGAGGTAGCCGGCAAGACCGCCGAGGAACGGTGGCGCCCCACCGTCGGATGGCATTCCCGGAGCGACACGACGGAGCGTCGAGCGTGCCTCGGCGAACGGATCGGGCCCGTCGGACGGGCCGTCGAGGACGGCCAGCGGGTCGGCGGTCAGGAACGACCAGCGGGCGTTGCGTCCTGGCCGCGCGCTCTCGAGCAGGACGAGCCCCGGCAGGTCGCGAAAGTGCTCGGCGGCATCCGTCGGACGCATCCCGGCGACAGACGGCAGGCTGACGAGGCGCACCGATGGGCTGTTCGCGGCCGAACCGGCCCCCGACGCGCGGGCGCGGCCACTCCGCCTGGCTCGCTCAGCGGATCGCGGTCGCGGAGATCCGATCACCGGGCGATGATAGGGCCGGTCGCTCGTGGCGCCGTGTCGCGCGTCCGGAGGTGCGGCGGCCGGGTCATCCCGCCCTGTCCAGCTTTCCGGAGGTGCACGTGCGAGCCCGCGACCTCGGCATCGTCATCGGCCTGGGCACGCCCGGGCCACTCAACGCCATCACGGACGTCGCCGGCGTGCGCGTCGGGCACACGACGCTCGTGAGCGGCGACGGGCCGCTCGTCGTCGGCAGCGGACCGGTCCGCACGGGCGTTACCGTCGTCGCCCCGCGATCGGGCGACGCGTCGCGGGAGCCTGTCTTCGCCGGCTGTCACAGCCTCAACGGCAACGGCGAGCTGACCGGCCTGGAGTGGGTTCGCGAGTCGGGCTTCCTGACGTCACCGGTCGCGATCACCAACACGCACAGCGTCGGCGTGGTCCATGACGCGCTGGTCGCCATCGCCGTCGACGTCGACGCTGATAGACCGGCCTGGTCGCTGCCGGTCGTGGGCGAGACGTGGGACGGGCTGCTCAACGACATCAACGGTTTCCACGTCAAGCCGGAGCACGTCCACCAGGCACTGGACGCGGCGTCCGGCGGCCCGGTCGCCGAGGGCGGAGTCGGCGGCGGCACGGGGATGGTCTGCCACGAGTTCAAGGGCGGGATCGGCACATCGTCACGGACGATCCCAGCGAAGTCCGGAGGGTTCACGGTCGGCGTGCTCGTGCAAGCCAACCACGGCAAACGGGATTGGCTGCGGGTCGACGGCGTGCCGGTGGGCCGCGAGATCGGAATCGACGAGCTATCGAGCCCGTACGGCACGACGCGATCCTCCGCGCCACCGCCCGGCTCGGGTTCCATCATCGTCGTCGTCGCGACGGACGCGCCGCTCCTGCCGCATCAATGCGAACGGCTCGCGCAGCGGGCCGGCCTCGGCATCGCTCGCGCCGGCGGGACCGGCGGGCACACGAGCGGCGACCTGTTCATCGCCTTCGCGACCGGCAACCGATTCCCCGATGGAGCCGGTGACGGCGAGGGACAGCTCGGCTACGACGTCCGGGCGACCGGCGACGGCGTCATCGACCTGCTGTTCGACGCGACGATCGAGGCAACCGAGGAGGCGATCGTGAATGCCCTCGTCGCCGCCACGACGATGGTCGGGCGCGACGGAATCACGGCCCACGCGCTCCCCCACGATCGCCTGGTCGAGGTGATGACCCGCTACGGCCGAGGTCAGCCACACGCCTGACATCGGGGCGAATCGAGAGGGCCGCGGTCTCCCGCGGCCCTCATTCGGTGGATCGGAACGGCGTCAGCCGGCCGCGACCGGAACGGGCTTCTCGATCGGCACGCCAACCATGCTCCCCCACTCGGTCCAGCTACCGTCGTAGTTACGGACCCGCTTGTAGCCGAGCAACTCGTGCAGGACGAACCAGGAATGCGACGAGCGCTCCCCGATGCGGCAATAGGCGATCACGTCCTTGTCCGGCGTGATCCCCTTGCCCTCGTAGAGCGTCTCGAGCTCCTCGCGGCTCTTGAACGTCCCGTCCTCGCGGACCGTCTGAGCCCACGGGATCGAGGCGGCACCGGGGATGTGACCGGCCCGCTGTGCCGTCTCCGACATGCCGGGCGGGGCGATGACCTCACCGTTGAACTCGGCCGGACTGCGGACGTCGACGAGAGCGAGCGTTGGATCGCCGACCCGCGGCAGGATGTCGTCGCGGAACGCGCGCAATGCGAAGTCCGGCTCCGGCAGCTTGTAGCCGGTCGACGAGTGGCTCGGCACGTCCGTCGTGAGCGGCAATCCCTTGTCCAGCCAGAACTTCCGCCCGCCGTTGAGGATCCGGACGTCCTTGTGGCCGAACAGCTTCAGCTGCCAATACGCCCACGCGGCGAACCAGTTGTTGTTGTCGCCGTACAGCACGATCGTCGTCTGCGGGCCGATCCCGCTCTTGTCGAGGAGCTCGGAAAACTCCTCGCGGGTGGCGATGTCGCGGCGAACACCATCTGCCAGCTGGCTCGTCCAGTTCCAGCCGACGGCGCCGGGGAGGTGGCTCTGCTCATACGAGGTCGTGTCGACGTCGACCTCGACGAATCGGACGTCGTGGTCGTCGAGGTGCGCGCGCGCCCAATCGGAGTCGACGAGCACCTCCTTGGCATATCCGGGAACACTCATGGCTATCCTCCTTCGAACATTGATCGCTGACGGAGACGGGACGAACGGCGGCGGGCTATCGCGCCCGCCCCGGACACGCGCAGCGGCGCTCAGTCATCGGACGACGCCCGATCGCGGCGGCTGAAACGGGCGAGCCGGTCGCGGCAGGCGGCGGCCTCGCGCTGGGCCTGGCGGACGATCCAGGGGTCCACCCGGCTCGAGTCCTCGATCGCCACCGTCGCGCCGTACGGCCCATCGTCAATGACGATCCCCGACGAGTTCCGGTAGTCGCTCATCCAGTTCGCCTGGAGCTGGAGCGCGACGTTCACCACGACCGCGGGCGAGAAGATCCAGTCGAGGTGATCTGCGTTGAGCCGGTCGACTATGTCGGCGATCCGGACGGCCCGGCCGCGCTCGACCCGGGCGAGGAGCGTGATGACCCGCAGGCCGCTGAACGGGTCGCCGATCTCGGCGACCGTGGGCGGCTGGATGTCCGGTTCGGGCAGGCCCGGTGGGGCTGGACGAAGCGGCGCGAGGCCGGGCGCCGCGGCTCGGACGTCGGTCACAGGGATCTCCGACTGGATCACTCGGATTTGGAAGCCGAAGCCTACCACCGGGCGTCGGGGACGCCAACCCCTGTGTACTGGACCTCGCGCCGCGTGGGCATAGAATCCGCCGATGAGCTCTGACCCGGCCGCCCTCCGCGCCGCCAATCGCGGCCGCTTCGCGCGTATCGTCGCGCGGCCGGACGGGGAGATCGACCTCGCGGGCGGTGCCCTGTGCATCGCCGCCGACGCGAGGCCCGGCCTCGATCCCGAGCCGACCCTCGCGGCCCTCGATGACCTCGCCGGTCGCGTCCGGCTGCGTGTTGACCGGGGGGACGACGACACCGTCACGATCGAGCGGCTCCACCACGTGCTGTACCGCGAGGTGGGCCTCCGCGCCCCGACCGCGGCGGAGTTCCACGATCCGCTGAACAGCGATCTCGACCGCGTCGTCGCGCGCCGGATCGGCCTGCCGATCAGCCTGGCCATCGTGGAGCTCGAGGTCGCCTGGCGGATCGGCCTGGCTCTCCACGGGATCGGCCTGCCCGGCCATTTCATCCTGGGTGCCCCGACTGGGGAGTTGATCGACCCCGCCGGCGGAGGGCGCACCCTGACGCCGGACGACTGCCAGGCGCTCATTCGCCGGTCGCTCGGGGAGAGCGTGCTGTTCCACGTGGGGCTGCTCCGGCGGGCCGGGCGGCGCGAGATCCTCGCCCGGGTCCTGCGGAACCTCCGCTCGGTCCACCTTGCCCGGCGCGACTGGCCGGCGGCCCTCGGAGTCGTCGACCTGTTGCTGGTCGTCGAGCCGACCGACCCGGATCACGGGCGCGATCGCGGCCTCCTGCTCGGCCGGATGGGCCGCTTCAGCGAGGCCATCGCCTGCCTCGCACGCTACCTCGAGGAGCGTCCCGACGGGCATGACGTCCAGGACGTCCAGCAGGTCGTCGCGATCTTCGCCGGTCGGCGGAACTGACGGGCACACGCCCGGCGCGGCATGGCGTCCGAGCGCCCGGCCGTTGGCGGAGGGGTCGGCGGACTAGCGCGGACTCGGAGCTGCTGCCGGCTCGATCTCGGCAGGCGCGCGCATCGACGCCCTACCGCCTGCGACCCTGCGCCGGAGCCGCTCGAAACCGAAGCCGGCAACGAGAAGGATGATGCCCTCGACGAGGAGCCCGACTTCGGTCGAGGTGGCCTTTGCGAGGTAGCTCGCGTTGAGGTCGGTCAGAGCGACGATCACGCCGAGGCCCGCAGGGTAGACGAACGCGCTGGCGTCGCGGCGGAAGGCTCGCTCGAGCAGAACCCCGCTGACGAGGAGGATGACGAGGTCGCCGATAACCGGCTCGAGGACGCGCCGGCTTTCAAAGGTCACCGGATCGTAGCGATAGATGGTGATCGCACCGGCCACCCCGACGATGGCAGCGAAGCCCGCCCACGCGCGCGACAGCGCCGACCGCCGATCGGCGTCGATCATCCCGCTCATCGCCTCTCGCCGGCCGATGAGCCCCAGGATCACGGCGACGAGCAGCCACCAGCCCGCCATCACGGCGACCTTCAGGAACGGGTCCGGACCACCCGGGACCGTCACTCCGAAGTCCTCGACCGGCCGGAAGAGGGCTCGCTCGGCCAATTGCTGGATCGAGAAGGCGAGCGTCGTAACGCCGCCGAGCAGACCGAACTGGGTAAGGAGCGCGGGATGAAGCCGGCGGAAGGCCGCAGCGGCCACGAGACCGCCCGCGGCGGCGATGACCAGCACTGCCTCCGGCTCCAGCGAGGTTAGCGCGTCGAGCGCGGAGTTTACGGTCCCCATCGTTGCCCCAGCCGCAACGACAAATGCCGCCCCGGCCGCGCGTCGCGCGCGGGCGGAGCCCCGCATGAGGCGCGCTCCGATGAGCACCAGCGCGACGGCAACGAGCCCGCGCCCGAGCGCGAAGGCGAGAGTCGTATCGCCGAAGAGGTCGACGCGGCCGAGGAGCGTGTACCAGGCGGCGAGGACAAATCCTGTCCCGAGATAGCCGAACATCTCGGCGATCGTGACCGCCGGCCCGAAGAGCGCCGCCGCAGCCGCCATCGGATTGGTTCGGCCCGGGTCATCTGGTCTGTCCGCTTCGGCCCTGCGGAGCCGGGCCGCCACCTCTGCGTCGATGAGTCCCTCGGCTTCCCATGCCGCGATCCGCTCGACGACCCCTGCGTCGCCCATGACACCCTCCTCGGCTCGCTGGACGCCTCGTTGACGCTCTGGGCGCTCGGACGTTACGTCGAGGGCTACCTCAACGTAGCTCGAGTCGAACCGTCGTGGGCAGCGTCTCGGGCTGAAGCATCGACTTCAGCGCGGGATCGCGAGCGTACTTTGCCTTGAGCGCGCGGGTGGAGGCGGCAATTGACTCGGGGTCCGGGGCGTGGACTCCACGAACCTTCACTGGGGGCAGCTTCGGCTTGCCGCGGAAGTGGAGCGTGGCGTTCGGATCGGCGAGGAGGTCGCGGTACCAGCGACCGCGCTCGCCGCGGACTGACCGGACGAATACGTGCGGGCCGTGGGCGACGATCCAGATGATCGTTCGACGGCCTCCCGTCTCGATCTCGACCTCCTCGCGCTCGGCGATGGCCGCGAGGACGTCCGGGGGAAACTTCGCCACCAGCGAGAGTCTAGAGCAGCTCGCCGTGGGCGGAGCCGGTCGGCTCGCCATCGCGCGGGCGTGGCTCCTCGCCAGGTGCATAGGCCGGCGGCTCGGGCGCCTTCGAGCCCGCAGCTTCGGCGCTGCCCTCGATGACCCGCAGCGGACGGCCCGCCTGCCCCTCGATCGCCCCGACCCCGAACGGCACCCATTTCGACGGGTCCTGGAGCCGATGCTGCTCCGTATTGCCCCGCGCGTGGACCTCCTCGAACCCCTTCGGCTCGATCCACATCCGCTCACCCTCGAGCAGCCCCAGCACGCCGGACTGGCCCGGCTCCGGGCGCTCTGTCTGGCAATACGTGCAGGCCGCGCTGTCGTGGCGCTGGTACGACTCGGGCTCCTCGTAGGTCGTGATGTAGCCCTCGTAGTTGCGCAGTACGACCTTGTGATCCGAGTAGCTGATCAGGTAGTTCGGCATCACCGGGATCTTGCCGCCGCCGCCGGGCGCATCGATGACGAAGGTCGGGATCGCGTAGCCCGAGGTGTGGCCGCGCAGGCCCTCCATGATCTCGAGCCCCTTGCCGACCGGGGTCCGGAAGTGCCCCGAGCCTTCCACGAGGTCGCACTGGTAGAGGTAGTAGGGCCGGATCCGGTTCTCGACGAGCCGGTGGACGAGCGCCCGCTGGATGTGGACGCAGTCGTTGACGCCGGCGAGGAGCACGCTCTGGTTGCCGACCGGGATGCCGGCCCGGGTCAGGCGGTCGACCGCCCGGCTGACCTCGGGCGTGATCTCGTTCGGGTGGTTGAAGTGGAGGTTGATCCACATCGGGTGGTACTTCGCGAGCATCTCGCACAGCTCGTCGTCGATCCGCTGGGGCAGGAACACCGGCACCCGCGAGCCGATCCGGATGATCTCGATGTGGGGGATCTCGCGGAGGCCGCGGATGATCGACTCGAACAGCTTCGGCGCGAGCGTCAGGCCGTCGCCGCCGGAGATCAGCACGTCGCGGACCTGGGGAGTCCGGCGCAGGTAGTCGAGCTGGGCCTCGTGGTCCTTGCGGTTGAAGTTCTGGGTGGGGTCGCCGACGATCCGGCTTCGCGTGCAGTACCGGCAGTAGCTCGCGCACTGGGTCGTGACGAGCATGAGGACGCGGTCGGGGTACCGGTGGACGAGGCCGGGCACCGGGGAGTGGCGGTCCTCGGCGAGCGAGTCCTCCATCATCGCGGTGAACGCCTGGTGCTCGCGAGCGGTCGGGATGACCTGGCGGCGGATCGGGTCGTACGGGTCGTCGGGGTCGATCAGGCTGATGAAGTACGGGGTGATGTCGACCCGGAACTTCTCCGGCGCGGACAGGCCTTCACGCTCGTCGTCCGTCAGGTTGAGGACGCTGGCGATCTCGTCCACCTCGTTGACCCGGTTCGAGAGCTGCCAGCGCCAGTCGTTCCACTTCTCGTCGGGAACGTCCGCCCAGAGTGGGGCGCGGCGGCTGATGGCGGGGCGGCCATCCGGCCCGAGGGCCTGGGCGGGATCGCGGAGGTTGACGAACGGCTCCGCGGCCGCGGCTTCCGCCGAGGCCTGGTGCGCGACCGCTGCCTTGATCTCCTGGGCGTCCACGGGTAGAGCATCTCCGATCGCTGCAGGCCTGTCGAGTGCATAAGAAGTATGCACTCTGCAAGTTCTCGGATGATAGCCCGGGCGTGGGAAACCGGTCCACCCGCCGGAGGTCCCGGTCAAGGAGGGGGAGTCAGTCCCCGATAACCGCCCAGAGGAAGCCCATCATGATGAAGAAGCCCGTGAACAGGGCGATCAGCCCGAGGCCGCCATACGGCGAGTTCGCGCCCTCGTGGGGGACGAACTGGAGCCCGATCCCGAACAGCAGCGCCCAGCCGACGAACAGCAGGCCGAACAGCCACTTCCCGTTCGGGCCGGTGAGCTTCCGCGGCCACGATGCCGATCCCTCCGCCACCATCGCCGAGCGAAGGAACACGTAGATCATCAGCACGGTGACGATGGTCGCGATCCCGAACGGGATGGGCTGCTGGAACGCGATCGTGAACAGCTGCACGGACGGCCTCGTCAGGCGGAAGAGCACGGCTGGAGCCTAAGCGCGACCGATGCTAGCAGGAACCTGCCGCTGAAGGCGCAGCGAATCCCGAACCAGGCTCGCACGCTATCGTGTCGGCGCCTCATGGGGAGTCGATGACCAGACTGGACGCCCGAACGGCCCGTCGACGCTATCTGATCCTGATCGCCCTTCGCTGGCTCCCGGTGGGACTTCTGATTCCGATCTTGGTCCTGTTCATGCTGTCCCGGGGACTGTCGCTGACCGAGATCGGGCTCGCCTTTTCTGCCCAGGGCTTCGTCGTCCTGGCTCTCGAGCTGCCGACCGGAGGGCTCTCGGACTCGCTGGGCCGGCGCCCGGTCCTTATCCTCGCCAGTCTCGTCGTCCTCGTGTCGCTCGGGACCCTCTACCTGGCCGATTCATTCGCGATGTTTGCCGGCGCGATGGTGCTCCAGGGCGTGTTCCGCGCGCTCGACAGCGGTCCGCTGGAGGCCTGGTACGTCGATGCTACGCTCGCGGCTGAGCCCGACGCACGAATAGAGTCCGGCCTCGGGGCCGGGAGCTCCGTCCTGAGCGCCGCCATCGCGACCGGCGCACTCCTGTCGGGCGGCCTCGTGGCCCTCGATCCATTCGACTCGATCGAACCGCTCGCCCTGCCTGTGCTGGTGGCGCTCAGTCTCTACGCGGTCAACTTCGCCGCGATCGTGCTGCTCCTGACCGAGGTCCGTGTCGCGCGCGGCGTCCGCGCCGTCGCCGGCTCGGTTGCGGCCGTTCCGGGAGTCGTCCGGGACGGCCTCCGGCTGCTCCGGTCATCGCGCGTGCTGCTCGCGCTGGTTCTGGTCGAGCTGTTCTGGGGATTCGCGATGGTCACGTTCGAGAGCCTCTTCCCGGTCCGGTTGGCGGAAGTCGTCGGCAATACCGACGACGCGGCCGCACTGATGGGTCCGGTCAGCTCCGCCGCCTGGTTCGCGTCGGCGGCCGGAGCGGCCCTGATCGCCACGATCAGCCGGCGCATCGGAGTCGCGCGGTCGGCCGCGGCGCTCCGGATCCTCCAGGGGCTCGCGATCGTCGGAATGGGCTTACTGGCCGGGCCGGTGGGCGTGGTCACCGCGTACCTCGCCTGCTATTTGACCCACGGTGCGTCCAACCCGATGCACACGACGTTGCTCCATCGCCAGGTCGCCGCGGGCAACCGGACCACCGTCCTGTCGATGAACTCGATGATCAGCCAGCCGGCCGGCGCGATCGGCGCGATCGTGCTCGCGGCGCTCGCGGACGGCACGTCCGTCGCGACGGCGATGGTGGTCGGCGGCGTCCTATGCGCCGTCGCGGCCCCGCTCTACATCCCTGCCTGGCGAGCCGAGAAGAGGCGCCACATCGAGCAGGACGAGATCGTGATCTAAGACGGCGGGCAGCTCGTCAGAAGGGAGCGATGCGGCAGCCGCGGCTGCGCGCCGCTCGAGCCGCTCGAGGTCCGCGATCCCGAACTCGCCCACCCGCGGGCTTTCGACGTTGATGACGCCGACCGGGCGGCCCTCGACGAGGATCGGGGCGGCGAGCTCGCTCCGTGGCGCGGAGCCGGGGTAGGCGAAGTAGTCGGCGTGGCTGGTCACGTCGGCGACGAGCGCAGGCCGGCCCATCCGGAAAACCCAGCCACAGACCGATCCGTCCAGTGGCACGACCCACGACGGCCGAGCCACCCCTGCGCGGTCGTCCGGGCCTCGCCACTGCGCGGCCAGCCGCAGCCCGGCGGTCGCAGGGTCGTGGACCAGCACCGACGCGGAGTGGAATTGATCCTCACGGCGCAGCGCCTCGACGATCGCCTCGGCCCAGGCGACGACGCCCGGAGCCAGTGAATCCAGTTCGGCGGCGGTGTCGGTGATGCCGGTCCCCTGCTGGCGACGAAGCCCCCGGGCGCTCGTGACGGAGAGCGCCGGGGCGGAGGAGTCGCCGCCGATATATCGAACCATGGGCGCACTCCCGGCGCATCGTCCGGACACCGTAGATCGGGCCGGAAAGAGTCCAACCGCTCCCCGGGCTAGGATGGCCCGGATGTCCCCCCGCCGGACCCCGTGACGAACTTCGACCGCCTCGGCCGGTTCGTCGTCCGCCGGCGACGGGCGGTGATCGGCGCCTGGGCAATCCTCCTGCTCGCGGCCGTTCCGTTCGCGCCCCGCGTGGGCGACGCCCTGCGGGCCGGCGGGTTCAGCCTCGACGACCTCGAGTCGAGCCGAGCGCGGAAGGTCCTCCAAACGGAGCTGGATGCTCCGCTGTCAGCAGTGGTCGTCGTCATCCACAGCGAGCGCTGGCGGGCCGGCAGCCCCGAGTTCGAGGCGGCCACCGCGGAGGTGGTGCGCGACGTCCCGGGGACACCCCACGTCACCGGCCTGGTCTCTCATCTCGTCGCCCCGGACCAGGTCTCGGCCGACCGCCGGACGGTCTACGACGTCATCCTCCTCGACCTGCCGCCCGACGATTCCCCGGCGGCTCTGCCCGGGCTCGAGGGGAACCTTCGCCGGGTCGATGGACTCGAGGTGGGTCTTGCCGGCGGTCCGGCGTTCTACGGCGACGTCCAGGCCGTGTCGGAGGCCGACCTCCAGCGGAGCGAGATCATCTCGCTGCCGCTCGCCGCCCTGGCGCTGCTGTTTGTATTCGGATCCGTGGTGGCGGCGGCCGTGCCGCTCGCCGTCGGTGGGGCTGCCGTCTTCGTCGCGCTCGGGATCATCTACCTCGTCGCCGGTGCGACGCCGATGAGCATCTTCGTGCTCAACCTCGCGACGCTCCTCGGCCTCGGGTTGGGAGTCGACTACTCGCTGCTGATGACGAGCCGGTTCCGCGAGGAGCTCGCGGCACGGAACGGACCGGAAAGGGTCGCCGACGCGGTGCGGGTGACGGTCGCCACGGCCGGCCGGGCGGTGTTCTTCAGCGGCCTGACGGTCCTGCTCGGACTGATCGGCCTGATCCTGTTCGAGTTCATGATCCTGCGCTCGGTGGGGATCGCGGGCGCGGTGGTCGTCGCGCTCGCGGTCGCGGCGGCGCTGACGCTGCTGCCGGCGTTGCTGGCGGTCGTCGGGACGCGGATCGATGCGCTGCGGGTGCGGTCCGTCGCGGTCCGCAGTGACGGAGACGGGCCGTGGGCGCGCGTCGCGCACGCGGTCATGAGCCGACCAGTGGCCGTCCTCATCCCGACGCTGGCGTTCCTGCTCGTCCTCGGCGCGCCGTTCCTCCACGCCCGGTTCAATGCCCCGGACTCGTCGATCCTGCCGGCGTCCGTGCCGTCACGGCAGGCGTTCGACCGGCTCATCACGAACTTCGGGGAGGGTTCGTTCGCGCCGCTCTCGCTCGCAGTCCGGACGACGGGTGAGGCGACGACGCCCGACAACCTGGCGCGGTTGCTCGAGTACTCGCGGCGGCTCGCCGCCGACCCGCGGATCACCCGGGTCGAGTCGCTCGTCGACATCGATCCGCGGCTCCGACTCGAGCAGTACCAGCTCCTCTACGGCGCGCCCGGCGGCCCGCCCGATCGATTCGTCCAGCAGGCCGCCGGCGCTACGACCCGCGGCGACCTCACGGCATTCACGATCTACACGCCGTATGGGCCGAACCGCGACGAGGCGCGCGGGCTCGTCGCGGACCTCCGCGACCCTGGTGGCGCGCTCGCGCCGCCCGCGGGTACATCCGTCCTCGTCGGCGGTGGCGCCGCGGACGTGTCGGACGTCGTCGGCCGGATCGCCGCCGACTTCCCGCGGACCGCGCTGTTCATCGTCGTCTCGACGTACCTCGTCCTGTTCGTCCTCCTCCGGTCGGTCGTCCTGCCCGCGAAGGCACTCGTGATGAACACGTTGTCGATCGTCGCGAGCTTCGGCGCCCTCGTCTGGATCTTCCAGGACGGCAACCTGTCCGCGCTCTTCGGCTTCCAGCCGGTCGGGTTCGTCGAGACCAGCCTGCCGGTGATCCTGTTCTGCGTGCTGTTCGGCCTGTCGATGGACTACGAGGTGTTCCTGCTCACGCGGATGAAGGAGGTCTGGGACCGGACCGGCGACAACCGCGAGGCGGTCGCACGAGGGCTCGAGCGGAGCGGCCGAATCGTCACCTCCGCGGCACTCATCGTCGTCGTCGTCGCGGGGTCGTTCGCGTTCGCGGACATCGTCTTGATCAAGGCGCTCGGGATCGGCATGGCGATTGCGGTGGCGCTCGATGCGACGGTCGTCCGGGCGCTGCTCGTCCCGGCGACGATGCGCCTGCTCGGCCGGTGGAACTGGTGGATTCCCGCCAGGCTCGAGCGGTTCGTCGCGAGCCGACTGCCGGCGACCGAGGCCGAGATCGAGGCAGCCGCTCGATGAAGGCGATCGCATGCCTCGCACTGGCCGCGCTGCTCGCCGGTTGCGGCGGCGGCCCGATCCTCGCCAACCCGCCCGCCCAGCGAACGGTCCCGACTCCGCCCCCGAAGGCCTCGCCGGTGGTGGTTGCAGATCCACAGCCGGTCGAGTTCCCGCGCGACGACGCGCCCCACGACCGGCTGACCGAGTGGTGGTACTACACCGGCCACCTGCGGGACGCGGTCGGCCGAAACTGGGGCTTCGAGTTCGTGATCTTCCGGGCCGAGCGCGGCCGATTCCCGGTCACCTGGGCATCGCACCTCGCCCTGACAGACGAAGCTGGCGGTCGGTTCACGTACGCGCAACGAAGCGAGATCGGGCCCCAGGTCGACCGGTCGCCCGCGGACGGCTTCGACTTCACCCTCGCCGGCGGCGGGCCGACGCCCTGGGCGATGCGAGGCCACGACGGCGTCGACCAGCTGAACGCCCAGGCGGAAGCGTCCGAAACCGCCGGTGACCCGGCGTCGGTCGGGCTTCACCTGGCCTTGCAGGCCGAAACTGGGCCGGCCCTCCACGACGGAGACGGCTGGATCGACTTCGGGGCGGCGGGTAGCTCGTACTACTACTCGCGGACGCGCATGGCCGCGACGGGCACCCTCGAGGTCGACGGCGACACGCTCGACGTGACCGGCATGGCCTGGTTCGACCATCAGTGGGGGGACTTCATCGCGCTCGGGGCCGGTGGCTGGGACTGGTTCGCCGTGAACCTCGAGGACGGCACCGACCTGATGCTGTCGCTCATCCGCGACCGGGACGGGAGCTATCCCCTCGTCTACGGCATGCTCGTCGAGCCGGACGGGGGGTTCCGCCACCTGCCGCGCGAAGGATTCTCGGTGGAGGTCACGGCGCGCTGGACGAGCCCGGAAACCGGCGCCGAATATCCGGCCGGTTGGCGGATCGAGCTGCCGGGAGAAGCGCTGGCCATCGACCTCGCTCCGACCGTCGCTCACCAGGAGCTCGACACACGGCCGACGACGGGGGTCGTCTACTGGGAGGGGTCGCAGGTGGTGCGTGCCACCCGGAATGGGCAGCCGCTCGGGGGCGAGGCGTACGTGGAGCTGACGGGCTACGGAGCTGGCGAGTCCTCGACCGGGTCAAGTGGTGGCAGCACGACGTCGGCTTCGACCGCGAGCACCCGTGCCTGGGCGTCGAGGCTCGCGAGCTGCGCGAGGACGGACAGCATGTCCTGCGCGGCGGCGCGGTAGGCCGGCTCGTTCGTGAGCGAGGCCGCCAGGCCGGAGCGGGCGGTGTCCCGCAGCTCCCCGTAGAACGATGAGAGCTGCACCGAAAGCGACGCTGCGTCGTCCCAGACCACGAGCCGGCCGGCGACCTCCGACCCGGTCGACGCGGTGGAGGCGATCGTCCGGAAGCTCCGCGCGATCTCGGTCGTGTCCAGGCGTCGCGCCTTCAGGGCCACGTTCAGCGAGTCGGCGGCGCTTGCCAGCCGGATGTGGAGCGACCCGGCCTGCGCGAGCGCGGAGCGTGCGACCGGCGGCGCATTGGGCGGCGGCTCCGGGGTGGACGCCACGGGCGAGTTCGTCGGCGTGACTGAGCTCGATGGAGTCGGGGTCGGGGGAGGGGTGACCATGCCCGCCCTGACGAAGACGCTGCCGAGTGCGAGGACAGCTACGAGCACTCCGCCGACAATCGCCCCCGCGACGCCTCCCGCGGCCATGAACAGGCCGGCGCGCTTGGCCGGCACTCCCATGACGAGGCGAGTTCCGCACTTCGGGCAGCGCGAGGCGCCCGTCGCCAGGGGCCTGGCGCAGACCGGGCAGTTGAAGATCGTGCGCTCTTCGTCCCCGATCGGGAGCGCATCGGGCAGCGGCTCCGGGATGGCGCGACGGGTACGAGGCTTGCTCTTTGCGCGGGGGGCGGTGGCCATGCTGATCTCGAGCGCGGGGGGCAACCGACGGGTGGCGGCGACCGGCCGAAGGCGAGTCTGGGCCAATCCGGAGAGGCAAGGCAGGGGGACGATGGTCCGGTTTGCGCTGGTACGGGACGCCGATTGAGACTGGGTCTCGACAAGGCGGTTGAGACTGGGTATCATTCCGCCCGTGAATGCCATCGACGACACCACCGCTGCGCTCGCGGCCTTCGACCGGGCGGGCTACCGGCTGACCGGCCCACGCCGGGCAGTGGCCGACCTCATCGCCGCCCGCGAGGGCCACTTCACGGCGGCCGATCTCGTCGCGGAGGCCCGCGCCCGGCGGCTGGGCATCGGGCGGGCGACGATCTTCCGGGCGCTCGACCTGCTCCTCGAGCTGGGCGTCCTCGAGCGGCTCGACCTCCCTTCCGGAGAGCACGCCTACGTCGGGTGCGAGCCGATCCACCACCACCACGTCGTCTGCTCCGGGTGCGGCCGGGCGACCGAGATCGACGACGCGGGGCTGCGCGCGGTCGTCGACACGATCGCCGACCGGACCGGCTACGCCATCGAGAACCATCGGCTCGAGCTCTTCGGGCGTTGCCCGGATTGCCGCGCCACAGGAGGAGCAAACTCGTGAACCGAACGTTCGTCGCCGTGTTGGTCGCGGCGGCCCTCGTCGCATGCGGCGGGCCGGCCTCGTCGTCGCCGATCGCGGGCCCAATCCCGGTCGTGGCCACGACGACCGTCCTCGCCGACATCGTCGGCCGGGTCGGGCGGGAGCACGTCGCGATCACGAGCCTCGTCCCGAAGGGTGGCGAGGTTCACACGTTCGATCCCAGCCCGCAGGACGTCGCGCGCGTCGAGGCGGCCCGGCTGATCGTCGCCAACGGCCTGGGCCTCGACGACTGGCTCGCGCAACTGGCCCGCGACGCGGGGACGAACGCACCCGTGGTCGCGCTCGGCGACGCGGTCCCGGCCGCGGATCTCATGCTCGAAGATGGGCGCCCGAACCCGCACGCCTGGCTCGACCCGAACCTCGCCGCGGCCTACGGCCGGGCGGCTGCCGAGGGGCTCAGCCGGATCGATCCCCCGAACGCCGCCGCCTATACCGCCAATGCCGAGGCGTTCGCCACGGAGATGGCGGCGCTCGGGGACGAGCTCCGGGCGCGTTTCGAGGCGGTCCCGGCGGCCAATCGGAAGATCGTCTCGTTCCACGACGCCATGCCCTACTTCGCGCGCGCGTTCGGCCTCGAGATCGTCGGCAACATCGTGTCCGCGCCGGGCCAGGACCCGTCGGCAGGTGAGCTGGCGGCGCTCATCGACGCGATCCGCGCCAGTGGAGCGCGGGCCATCCTGAGCGAGGTCCAATTCAGCGACGAGCTCGCGCGGACCCTCGCGGCGGAGACCGGGGCGACGGTCGTCAGCGACCTGTACACCGACACGCTGGGCGACCCGCCGGTCGACACGTACCCGGGCATCCTTCGCTGGGACGTCGACCGGATCGTCGCCGCGCTCCGGTGACGCGTACGATGCGGCGGACGATGGAGCCGCCGCCCGAGCCGTTCGACCCGCACGATCACCCTCACGCGCATCCCGGTGAACGGAGGCTCGCGACGGTCGAGCCCGGGCTCGACGCGGGCCACGCGCGCGCCCACGCGGACGTCTGGCTGTCCGACGTGTCGGCCGGATACGGCGACAAGATCGCGCTCGAGAACATCAACCTCGCCGTCGAGGCCGGCTCGCTGCTCGCCGTCGTCGGCCCGAACGGCGCCGGCAAGAGCACGCTCCTCAAGCTCATGGCCGGCCTCATCCGGCCGTGGACGGGCCGGGTGGAGGTGCTCGGTCACCCGGCCGGCCAGCAGGCGCGGCGGGTCGCCTACGTCCCCCAGGCGGAGCTCGTCGATTGGGCCTTCCCGGTGACCGTCGAGGACGTCGTCATGATGGGCCGCTACCCGGCACTCGGCCGGTTGCGGCGGCCGGGAGCCGCTGATCGTCGGGCCGTGCGCGACGCGCTCGGCCGAGTCTCGATGGCGGACCACACCCGGACCCAGATCGGGGCGCTGTCGGGCGGCCAGCGCCGGCGGGTCTTCCTCGCCCGAGCGCTCGCCGCGGAGCCCGACCTGTTCCTCCTCGACGAGCCGGTAACCGGCGTCGACGCGACGACGCAGGAGGACCTGATGGACCTCCTCGAGGCGGAGGCGCGACGCGGCAAGACCGTCATCGCCACGACCCACGACCTGGCCTGCGCGGCACAACGGTTCCAGCGGGTCGCCGCGATTAACCGGACGCTCATCGCCCACGGACCGTCGTCGCTCGTCCTCGATCCGGGCGTCCTTGCGCGGACATATGGGGGGCACCTCCTCGTCCTCGGCGGCCAGGCGGTCGTCCTCGATGACGCGCACCACCACGACGAAGCGGCCGGCCGGGAGCCGCACTTCCACGAGGACGGCTCACAGGACCACGGCTCGACGATCCCGCCCCGGCGCCGGTCGCCCTGACCATGGAGTCCCTGCTCGGACCGCTCGAGCACGCCTTCTTCTTGCGCGCGCTGTTAGCGGCCGCGATCGTCGGGACGGTCTGCGCCGTCGTGGGCACGTACGTCGTCCTCCGCGGCCTCGCCTTCATCGGCGACGCGATCAGCCACGCGGCATTTCCGGGCGTCGTCGGGGCGTTTCTCCTGCAGCTCCCGTTCCTGCTCGGCGCGGGCATCGCGGCGATCGGGACGGCCCTCGCGATCGGGTTCGTCAGCCGCCGGTCGCGGCTGCGGACGGACACGACGATCGGGGTGCTGTTCGCGGGCACGTTCGCGCTCGGAGTCTTCCTGTTCAGCACGATCGAGGGCTACGTCGCGGACCTGTTCAGCTTCCTCTTCGGGTACCTGCTGTCGACGACGAACGAGGACCTAATCGCGCTCGTGGTGCTGGGCGGTTTCGTCCTTGTGACGGTCGCCATTCTCTGGAAGGAGTTGCTCTACGCGACGTTCGACCCGCTTGGCGCTGCTGCTGCGGGCGTTCGCGTCGACTGGCTGGAGTCGCTGTTCCTCGCCCTCGTGGCGGTCACGATCGTCATCAGCCTCCAGGCGGTCGGGATCATCCTCGTCGTCGCGATGCTCGTGACGCCGGCGGCGACAGCCCAGCTCCTCGCCGTGCGGTTCGGACGGATGATGGCGATCGCCGTCGCGGTAGGAATCGGGTCGGCGATTGCGGGGCTCTATCTCTCGTTCTGGCTCGATGCGGCCAGCGGCGCGACGATCGTCCTCGTGATGACCGTGGCGTTCCTCCTCGCGTTCGCCCTCGGACCGCGGACTGGCCTCCTCTCGCGCCGCCGCTCGGTGCCGGCCTAGCGAGACTCGCTTGACGCATCACGCTGAGTGATCAGATCCGGACCATCCACGCTCGGCCGCACGCGGGACCGACGGTTGGCGGGAGTGGCCACGCTCGACCCGGGCGATTCTTATCACTCGGCGCGATATGCGCGGTCAGGCGCGTTCCGCCACGAGGCGCTCGAGCTCGTCCCTCGTCGGCAGCCCACCGCGCGCTCCGGGCTTCGTCACCGAGAGCGATGCCGCAACGACGGCCCGGCCCGCAGCCTCCTGGAGGGACAGGCCCTCGGCCAGACCGGCCGCGAGCGCGCCGTTGAGAGCGTCGCCCGCCCCGACCGTGTCGACCGCCTTGAGGCCCGGCGCCGGGAGCTCGATCGGCTCCGCGCCGGGGACCACGAGGACCGCGCCGGCCATACCGAGCGTCACGAGCACGGCACCCGCCCCTTCCCCCTCGGCGTTCCGTTCGAGGAGCGTCCGGGCAGCCGCGACGGGGTCTGACGGCACCGCTCCGCGACGGCCGATCCGACGACCCTCCGCCTCGACGAGCACCGCCAGCTCCTGGCGGTTCGGAGTAACGACGTCGGCCAGCCCGAACACCGAGCGATCGATTCCGTCCGCAGGAGCGGGATTGAGGATCGTCGTTGCCCCCGCGGCGCGGCCCAGCCGGAGCGCCTCGCGCGCCGTCGCGGTCGGGATCTCGTGCCCGGCGAGGACGACGTCTCCGGCCGTGGGAGCGAGCCTGCCAAGCGCGTCTCGGACGTGGGTGGGAGTCAGGGCCGCGTTCGCACCCGGCGCGACCGAGATCATGTTCTCGCCGGTGGCATCGACGAGCACGAGCGCGACGCCAGTGGGCTCCGCGGCGTCGACCACGATCTCACCGGTCGCGACACGCTCCGCCTCGAGCGCGTTCTGGCCCCGCTCTCCGTGCGCATCGGCGCCGATCGCCGCGACGAGTGTGGTCGGCGCGCCCAGCCGCGCCGCGGCGACGGCCTGGTTGCCGCCCTTGCCTCCGTCATGCTGCGCGAACCGGCCGCCGGTGACGGTCTCGCCCGGCTGCGGCAAGCGTGGGGCATTGACGACGAGATCAACGTTGACCGAGCCCACGACGATGACGCGGCCCACCGTTTGCCGCGCCGCGTCAGCCGGTGACGTACTCGGCCCCGTCCACCCCGATGACGTTGCCGCTGATCCAGTCGGAGTCACCCGACGAGAGCCGGACGATCGCCTCGGCGACGTCCTCGGTCGTCGTCAGCCGTCCGTGCGGGTTGCGGGCCAGGGTCACCTCGACCATCCGCGCCGCCTCCGGGATCTTGCGGAGCGCCGGCGTGTCCGTGACGCCGGCCCGGATCGCGTTGACCGACACTCCCGTCCCGAGCCGGGCGAACTCCATGGCGAGCTGCCGGCAGTGCGCCTCGAGGGCGGCCTTCGCCGCGGACACGACGCCGTACGACGGGATGACCCTGGTCGAGCCCTCGGACGTCATCGCGTAGATCTTCGAGCCGCGGTCGAAGAACCCGCCGCGATGAAGATCCTGGACCCAGTAGACGAGGCTGTTGGCCATCACGTCGAGGGTCATCTCCATCTTCTTGCGGTCGACCGCGGCCTTCGGGTCCTCGGAGAGGAACGGCACGAGCGATCCGAATGCGAGCGAGTGCATGACCACTCGGACGTACGGCTTGCGCCCGGCCTGGCGCGAGTCGTCGAAGCGGGTGTTGAGCGCGTCAAGCGCGGCCTTCCGCTTCTCGTCGTCGGCCGCGTTCATGTTGATGAAGAGCGCCTCGCTGCCCGCGTCGGCGATTCGCTTCTTGACGTCTTCGACGTGCTCGAGCGCGGCCCTGAAGTCGAGGTGGATGCCGGCGATCTTGTAGCCGGCTTTCGCGAGGGCCACGGAGGTCGCCTCGCCCATGCCGCTCGAGGCGCCGAGGATGAGCGCCCAGCGCTCGCGATCGTCCGTCATCGCGCGAGTTTAGCGCGGTACTACGGCCCGATTGTTTCGGCCGGGACCGGAACCGGCTTCACCACTGGCGCAGGAGGTGCCACGAACCCGCCGCCGCCAAGGGTCGCGCCTGGGTCATCGACGAGGTTCGGCGGCGGTGGCTCGATCGCCACGGGCTCGTTCGGTGCCGCAACTCGGATCCGGACCGCGACACTGGAGCCATCGGCCGTGCCCGTCGCGACGAGGTCCACGAGCCGGAGGGTGGCCGTGTCGGTGAGGATCTCGAACGAAACAGGCGGGATGCCGGCGGGCTGCAGCTGCGCCGCCGCGCCGCCCGGCAGCTTGTCGATGCCGGTGAGCCCGACAATGAGCTTCCAGACCTGTGCCGGTGGCAGCCCGACGATGGTCCGGTAGCACCGCCCCGTCGCGCAGTCTTCGACGCCGCGCAACTCGACAACCGTCTCCGGGTCGTCGACGAGGTCTGCCAGGGCCGCCGGGACGTCCACCGCCGGACCGACCGCGCCTCCGCCCATCAGGAAGATTCCCGCAATTCCACCCATCGCTGGGACCTTCGACCACCGATCGTTCCCCGAGATCCGGGCGAACCCGAAGCCGTCGGCCTGGATGTAGTCGAATGCGCCTGTGCCGTCGATTCCCGCGCCCGCCAGGCTCATCTCGCCGGTCCCGAGGTCGAGGACCCCTTCCGCGAAGCCACCCTGGGGATCGCCCGGGCGGGCCTGTTCGCGGCTCTCGAGGTCGAGGCGGACGCGCATCGACCGCAAGCTGGCGGTCGATTGGATCGTCTTGCCGAGGATCTCGCGCGGGTCGGTCAGCTCAGGCCCGGCGGGGTTCGGGCTGCAGGCGGCGGCCGTTCCGACGATGGCGACGATCCAGAGCAGCGTGACCAGCCGGCCCATCCCAGTCCCCTGTGGCGCAGAAGTCACGAGCCTAGCAGCACCGCCGAACTCGTCGGTTGACGCCACGCACCGACCTATCCATCGGCCGCGACCGGGCCGTCAGACGACGCCGGCGGCCCGGAGCCGCTCGATCTCGTCCGCGGCATAGCCGAGCTCGTCGAGGATCTCGTCCGCCTGCTCCCCGAGGAGCGGCGGCGGTGTCCGGATCGATGCCGGTGTGCCCGACAACGTGAACGGGATCCCGACCTGGTCGACCCGACCGAGGCGCGGATGCTCCAGCGGCACACGCATCCCCCGCGCCTTCGCCTGGGGCGAGGAGAGCGCCGCCGCGACGTCGTTGATCGGCCCGCACGGGACCTCCGCCGCGTCCAGCCGCTTCAGCCAGTCCGCCGAGGATCGCGTCGCGAACCGCGCGACGAGAAGCTTCCGCAGGTCATCGCGATGGTCGACGCGCGCCCCGTTCGTCGCAAACCGCGGATCCTCGGCGAGCGCCGCGACGTCGAGTGCCTCGCACAGCCGCCGCCACTGGCGCTCGCTCGCTGCGGCAACGGCGATCTCACCATCCGCGGTCGGGAAGGTCTCGTACGGCACGATGTTCGGGTGGGAGTTGCCGCGCCGAGCAGGAGCGCGGCCGGTCACGAACGCGTTCTGCGCCTGGTTGACGAGGATCGCGAGCGTCGACTCGAGGATAGAAACGTCGATCCGCCGGCTCCGGCCCGGCCCGTGCCCGAGGTCCTCCTCCCGCTCGCGGCCCACGAGCGCCCCGAGGACCGCAACCCCGCCGAACAGCCCCGCTGCTACGTCGCTGATTGCCACCCCGACTTTTGTCGGCCCCCCGCCGTCCGCGTCGGAACCGCCGGTGATCGACATCAGGCCGCCGGCCGCCTGCGCGACGAAGTCGTAACCGGGCTTCCCGGCATCGGGGCCGGTGGTGCCGTAGCCGCTGATCGCGAGATGGACGAGCCGGTCGTTCAACTCGGCGAGCGCCTCGTCGTCGAAGCCGAGGCGAGCGAACGCGCCGACACGGAAGTTCTCGACGAGGACGTCGGCGCGCTCGATGAGCCGGCGCAGGATCCGCCGTCCGTCCTCCTGCCGGAGATCGAGCCGGATGCTCCGCTTGTTCCGGTTGACAGACAGGTAGTACGCGGCGGTCCGTGTGCCCTCCGCCTCCGAGCCGACCCACGGCGGGCCCCAGCCGCGGGTCGCGTCACCCTCGGGCGGCTCGACCTTCACGACATCCGCTCCGAGATCGGCGAGGAGCATCGTGCAGTACGGGCCGGCGAGGACCGTCGAGCAGTCGGCGACCAGGAGCCCGGCGAGCGGGCCTGCCGCAGCTTGAGGGGCCATGCCCCGATGGTAGTCGCCCGTATCCTGTGCCGATGATCCTGCCGCGCTGGGTGTTCCGAATCGGTTGGGCGGTCCACAAGGGACTCTTCGCGGCGTCCGGCGGACGCATCGGGGCCGAACGGCCGCGCGACGGGAAGGTCGGGACGCTGTTCCTGCTCTCGACCGGCCGCAAGAGCGGCACGGTCCGGCGAAACGCGCTGTTCTATCTCGAGGACGGTCCGAACCTCGTCGTCGTCGCGTCGAACGCAGGCGCGAACGTCGATCCATCGTGGTGGCGCAACCTCCAGGCACGGCCGGAGGCCGAAGACGAGCTTGGGGTGGATCGCCGACGAATCCGGGCTCGCGCGTCGACCGTCGAGGAGCGCGCTCGCCTGTGGCCACGGCTCATCGCAGCCAATCCCAGCTACCACGAATACACGCGGGCGACCTCGCGACCGATTTCCGTGGTCGTACTCGAACCCGCGTAGGATCGAGCGATGCCCAGGCGCAAGACCCTGACGCTGATGACCGTCCACGCCCATCCGGACGACGAGACGATCGGGACCGGCGGGACGATGGCGAAGGCGATCCGCGATGGGCGCCGCGTGGTGCTCGTGACCTGCACCCGGGGCGAGCTGGGCGAGATCGTCGTCCCCGACCTGGACACCCCCGACAACCACCGCCGCCTCGGCGAGGTCCGGGCCGGGGAGCTCGAGTCGGCGATGGGCGAGCTTGGGGTGACCGAGTGGGAGAGCCTCGGCTATCGCGACTCGGACATGATGGGCCGGGCCGGCAACCGCGACCCGCGGTCGTTCTGGCTGGCCGACCTCGACGAAGCCGCGCGCCGCCTTGTGTGGCTGATCCGGACTCATCGGCCGGACGTCGTCACGACGTACAACGAGTTCGGCGGGTACGGGCATCCCGACCACATCCGAACCCACGACGTCGCGGTCCGCGCATTCCCCCGAGCGGGCGACGCCGCCTGGTACCCGGAGCAGCTCGCGCCGGAGCACGGCGGAACCGGCCCGCCCGAGGCCGATGGCGGCCTCGCGCCGTGGGCGCCCTCGAAGCTCTATGAGCAGGCGATCCCGGCCTCGGTCCGCAAGCAGATGGCGGACAAGATGGCCGAGCTCGGCAAGCCGAGCTTCTGGAGTCCGCCGGAGGACGCGACGCCGGAGCAGCGCACGGAGTTCGAGGCATACGTCGCGAAGATGCTCGTGCCGGACGAGACGATCACCACCCGGGTCGACATCTCCGACGTCCTCGACGCGAAGTGGCGAGCGCTACGCCATCACGTCACCCAGATGGCGGAGGACAACCCGTTCATCCAGTTCGGCATCGACGGCTGGCGCGACTTCTGGGCACAGGAGACGTACATCCTGCGCGAGTCGCGGGTGAAGACGAAACTGCCCGAGACGGATCTCTTCGCCGGCCTCAGCTGAAGGCGGTGCGACCGCGCTACCCTCAGTAGCAAATTCGGATCGAACGGGCGTGGCGGCACGACCAATCTGCTCGATTGGCACTCGACCACACACGATCGAGGCCGGATTCGCTACTACCGGTGGCACACCAGACGCAGGCTGAGCCTCGCCTGAGGCCACCTACCAGGGCAGGAGGCCCTTCGAGGCGGCGAACACCTGGCCCATGACCACTCTCCCGTCGCCGGCCGGGTCGAGGAAGTTCGGCTGGGCGCGGTTGAGGATGATGTGCGGGCGCATCCGGATCTGCCGCAGTTCCTTGCCGACGAACGTCAGCTCCAGGGTGATCCCCTCCATCGTCGGCTCGGACCAGACCTGGTCGAACACGAAGTTCCCGAGCGCGTACCAGATCGGCCGGCCTTTGTAGATCTCCATCGCGGCCGCCCAGTGGGCGTGATTGCCGATCACGATGTCCGCGCCGGCGTCGATCGCCGCGCGGGCGAGCCGCTGCTGGCCCGCGAAGGGCGTCGCGTCGTATTCGGTCCCCCAGTGCGGGAAGACGATGACGAGATCCGCGCCTGCCTTTCGGGCCGCGGCTACGTCCGCCTTCACGACCGCCGCGGTCATCTGGGCGCTGCCGGCTCGCGTCGCCGACGCCGCGTAGTACTTCGCGATCGTGTCGTAGCCGAGTACCGCGACCTTCGTCCCACCCGCATCGAGCATCGCCGGCCGGCGCGCCTGCGCCAGGTTCCTGCCCGCGCCGCTCCAGGCGATCCCCCGCTTCTCGAGGTTCGCGATCGTCTGGATGATCCCGTTCGCGCCCGCGTCGCGAATGTGGTTGTTGCCGAGTGAGACGTAGTCGATGCCAGCGTTGCGCAGCCCGTCGATCAGCCTGGGATTGGCCGAGAACACCGTGCCTGTCGTGTGCCACCGGAACCTGTCTGGCGCCGGATTCTCGAAGTTCGCGATCGCCAGGTCCGCCCCCTTGACCAGCGCCCGAACCACGCCCGCGTTGCCGGTCCGCTTCGTCAGCGGCTGTCGCCAGCCGAACTGCGAGCAGCACGTGTGGCCGGTGATATCCGCCGTTCCGCCGTTGAAGGGGAAGTCGACGCCCCTGCCCTCGACCGTGACGGTCTTCGCGACGCCGCGGTCGAGCATGATGTCGCCGCCGGCGAAAAGCGTCCACGCTCCGGCCGGGTCGTATTCGGGCTCCGGCGATGCCGTCCCGGCGGGGACATGCGCAATGAGTGGCCACGCGGCGAGTGTCGCCACGCGGCCGACCCCGAAGAGCGCGTCGCGGCCCCACGAGAGCGCCCGAACGGAGGGGCCGATCTCGTCGGCGCGCAGGAAACCGAGCCGCTTGCGGTTGGCGACGAGGTCCTTCGCGAGTTTCGCAGCATCCGGGGCGAGGACGAGCCTGGAGGCGACGGCCGGCCTGGCGACCCCGAGCGCCGCGAGTACCGCGTCCGCGTCCGAGCCGATGAGCTCGATCGCGTCATACCTCTTGCTTGTGCCCGCGAGGACTGAGCGGACTTCCGCCACGGAGCTTGAGGAGAACTGTGTCCGGAAATGCGCCACCGGGACGATGGCGACGTCTGCGAGTGCGACCGGCGTCGCGGTGGGCGCGGGCGTCGCGGTGGCCGCGGACTCTGAAGGTGCGACCGCAGGCGCGGTTTCGGCGGGCGCCGACGAGGGGTTGGACGGGGCGACCGACTCCCCCGATTGAGGGCTCGGGGATGTCCCGGTGGCAGGTAATCCGCAGCCGGCCGCTACGAGGGCCGCCGCCAGGCTCAGGGCGAGGAAGGCGGCGACCGTTGAGCGCTTCACCGAGTCATTGTGCCATCGGCGGTCGTCCGGCCGACCTGAGCGGGGGCAGAGGAACGCCCCGCTCGGGCGGGCGAACGGGGCGTAGATGGAAACGATCTGATGGCGGACCCGACCGGATTCGAACCGGCGATCTCCAGCGTGACAGGCTGGCAT
>JBBDZZ010000029.1:0-6754 GCA_040899885.1 Chloroflexota bacterium
ACCGGCGATCTCCAGCGTGACAGGCTGGCATGTTGGGCCGCTACACCACGGGTCCGTTGCAGCGAGGGCCGAGGATAGCACCTGCTCCCGGGGTTGTCGCGGGATCGTCCGGGCGTGGTCTGGGCCTATACTCCGCAGCCCATGCGCTCCCCGAGTTCGAGTCCGATCGACCTCCGCTCCGACACCGTCACGAAGCCGACCGAGGCGATGCGCCGCGCGATGGCCGAGGCGGAGGTCGGCGACGATGTCTTCGGCGACGATCCCACCGTTATTGCCCTCGAGGAGCGCGCCGCAGAGCTCCTCGGCAAGGAAGCGGGCCTGTTTGTCGCGAGCGGGACGATGGGCAACCTCGTCGCCCAGATGGCCCACCTTGCCCGGGGCCAGGAGACGATCGCCGGCAGCGAGCATCACGTGGTCATCGACGAGGCGGCCGGCCACGCGGTCGTCGTCGGGACGAGCATCCGGTCGCTGGCGGAGCGCCCGGACGGAACCCTCGACCCGCAGGAGGTCGCGGCCGCGTTCCGCGACCCGGGCGATCCACACGAGCCGATCACCGGCCTCGTCACGCTCGAGAACACCCACGCCCACTCGATGGGCCAGCCACTGACAGCCGCATACACGGCGACGATCGCCGCCGTGGCCCACGAGCGCGGAGTCCCGCTCCACGTCGACGGGGCGCGTTTCTGGAACGCGGCGGTCGCGCTCGGGGTGACCGGCGCCGAGCTGGCGTCGCCCGCCGACAGCGTCACGTTCTGCCTGAGCAAGGGCCTCGGCTGCCCCGTCGGCTCGGTCGTCGTGGGCAGACGCGACTTCATCTGGCGCGCCCGACGTGCCCGCAAGCTCCTCGGCGGCGGGATGCGCCAGGCCGGGATCCTCGCAGCTGCCGGTCTCCTCGCGCTGCGTGACGGACCATCGGGGATGATCGATCGGCTGGCCGAGGACCACGCGAACGCCCGGCTGCTGGCCGAGGGGCTCGCGGGCCTCGAGGGCGTCGCGTCGGCGGGCGGGATCGCCCAGCCCGAACCCGGGCGGCTCGACCCATCGCGGGTCCGGACGAACTTCGTCGTCTTCCGCGTCGAGCGAGACCGGGCCGCGTTCCTTGCGGCGCTCCGGACGCGGGGCGTGCTGATGGTCGAGTATCCGCACGACCAGGTGCGCGCGGTCACCCACCACGGCGTGACGGCCGCCGACATCGATACGACGATCGCCGCGACCGCCGAGGCGCTGGCCGAAACGGCTCCCCGGCCCCGACTCAGCGCGATTTCGGCGTGAGGCCACCGGTGAACACCCCGTCTTTCGAAAGCCCGTCGAGTGCATATCCCGCAGGCGGATCGACGCGATATGCACCTGATGGGCATGGCTCGCGGGGGGTCCCCGCCCACGCCCACGCCACCGCCCTCGAACTGTTTCCTGGAGGATCGCGTGACCGCCACCCCCGCCCCTGAGGTCGAGCTCACCCGCCCGGCCCCCGCCGCCCAGCCGGGCCCGCTCGACTCGGCGTTCTACGACCTCGTCGAGCAACGTTTTCGCAGGATCGTCCGGGACAACCCGGTCGCCGCTACCTACTTCGGCATTCACACCGAGGACGAGCGCCTGGGCGACGGGACCCGCGACGCCGTCCTCGGGGAGCTCGACGCGGACAGGCGCCACCTCGCCGAGGTCGAGGCGCTCGACCCCGCCGGCCTCTCGTCCGAGGCCCGGTTCGAGCGCGACCTGGAAATGCACAACCTCCGCCAGGACATCTTCCGGACAGATGTCATCCGGACGTGGGAGCGGCGGTCGACCGCGCTCGACGTCGCGGGCGACGGCCTGTTCCTCCTGTTCGCTCGGGACTTCGCGCCACTCGGTGATCGGCTCAGCTCAATCGCCGGCCGGCTCGAAGCCCTCCCGCGTTTCCTCGACGATCACCGCACCCGACCGGCCGGGCCCCAGGTCCGCCTCTGGCAGGGGCTCGAGATTGAGTCCGCCGGCGAACTGCCCTCGTTTCTCGACGAGATCGTCGCTGCCGGCAAAGACCTGCCGCCCGCCGAACACCGGCGGCTCGAGACGGCGGCCGACGACGCGCGCAAGGCGATCGGTACCTACCGCGAGTGGCTCGAGTCGTCGCTCGCCGGCGGAACCGACGACTGGGCGCTCGGCCGTGAGCGATACGACGAGCTGGTGGGGCTGCGCGCGTTCGACGGTCTCGATTCGGACGCGATCCTCCAGATCGGCCACCAGCAGCTCGCGGAGAACAAGGCGGCGCGCGTCGCCGCTGCCCGGGAGATCGATCCGAAGGCGGACGAGCCGGCGGTCATCGACCGGATCAAGAGCGACCACCCCAGGACGTTCGAGAAGGCCCTCGAGGCGTACCGCGAAGCGATGCTTCGCTCACGCCAGCACCTCATCGACAGGGACATCGTCACGGTCCCCAAGGGCGAGCGGATCGACGTCGTCCCGACGCCGGATTACCTGCGCAATGTCGTCCCGTTCGCGGCGTATTTCGAGCCGCCGAAATTCGACCGCGACCCGTCCGGGATCTACATCGTCACCGCGTCCGTGAACGACGACCCGAACGCGATGCGCGAGCACAACTACAGCGCGATCAGCAACACGAGCATCCACGAGGCGTATCCGGGCCACCATCTCCAGCTGTCCGTCGGGACCCGACATCCCAGCCTCACCCGGATCCTCATCGACGCGCCGGAGTTCGTCGAGGGCTGGGGGATGTACTCGGAGCAGCTGATGCGCGAGCAGGGCTTCGACGACGCCGCGAACTTCCGGCTCAACATGTACACGGACGCGATCTGGCGGGCCTGCCGGATCATCCTCGACATCCGGATGCACCGCGGCGAGGTCGACGTCGAGGAGGGTGTCCGATTCCTCGTCGAGGCGACGGGCTTCGAGGAGCCGAACGCGCGGGCGGAGGTGAACCGCTACACCTACACGCCCACGTACCAGCTGTCGTACCTGCTCGGCAAGGTGCTGCTACTCCAGCTCCGCGCCGACGAGCAGCGCCGGCTCGGGAAGGCGTTCAGCCTGAAGGCGTTCCACGACACGCTGCTCCGCAACGGATCGCTCCCGATCAGCTTCCACCGGCGGCTGCTGGCGAACGGGCGCTGACGGGCCTGCGGGCCCGCCGAAACGTGCTCGTCATCCCGGCGATCGACCTCGAGAAGGGCCGCTCCCGGGTCGTCTTCTGGCCCGGCGCCTCGGCCGGGGTTGGCGCACCCACGGACCGGCCGGAGCGGATCGCCGTGCAGTTCGTCGAGATGGGCGCGCGGCTCATCCACGTCGTCGACTTCGACGGGGCACGGGCCGGAACGCCGGCGAACCTCGATGCGATCGGTGCGATCGCGTCGCGGGTCGGAGTCCCGATCCAGGTCGCGGGCGGTCTCGACGGGGCGGATCAGGTCCGGCTCGCGTTCGCCGCGGGAGCCACCAGGGCGGTGCTCGGGATGGCCGTCGCGGACCAGCCGGCAGTGCTCGCCGAGTGCCTCGCGGTGGCGGGCGACTGGCTTGCCGTCGGGCTCGACCCGCGCCCCGAGCGACTCGCCGCGTTCCCGTGGCACCGGCCCGTGCCGCCCACGCTGCCGGAGCTGGTGGGAGAGCTCGCCGGCGCCGGTGTCCGACGTGTCGTGCTCGGTCACGGCGGCAGCCGGCCGGACGCGAATCTGCTGTCAACGCTCGTTCGGACATACGATGTGGAGGTGCTCGTGGCCGGCGGAGCGGCCGACGTCGACTCCATCCGCCACCTTAGAGACGCCGGCGTGAGCGGCGTCATCCTGGGAGAGGCACTCCTCTCCGGGTCCATCGACTTCGCTGCCGCCATGGAGGCCGCCGCATGATCCAGTCCCAGCGCCGGCGCATCGCCGCGCTCCTTGTCGTCGCCGCGGTCGCGGTGGGCTGCACCGGGGGTTCGTCGACCACGTCGTTCGGCACCGGAAGCTCCGCGCCGACGGCCTCCGGCACCTCCGCTGCCTGCCCGACAACCCAACCGCCCGCGCTCCCCGCCGGCGAGACGAGGACCGTGACGATCGAGACCGAGAAGGGCACGATCGTCGCGAAGGTCGAGGGGGCCCTCTCGCCGATCGCGGCCGGCAACTTCGTCGCGCTGGCCGCTTGCAATTTCTACGATGGGATCGGCTTCCATCGGGTGGCTCCCGGCTTCGTGATCCAGGGCGGCGACCCCGACGGCAACGGCACCGGCGGCCCGGGGTACACGATCGAGGATGAGCCCGTGACGGCCACGTACAAGCGGGGCACGCTCGCGATGGCGCGGACCAGGGCGCCGAATTCGCAGGGCTCCCAG
Source organism: Chloroflexota bacterium (assembly GCA_040899885.1). Classification (GTDB taxonomy): domain Bacteria; phylum Chloroflexota; class Limnocylindria; order Limnocylindrales; family CSP1-4; genus JACDAV01. The sequence continues at coordinate 4,292 of JBBDZZ010000029.1, forward strand.
TTCTTCATCGTCCTCGACGACGCCTCCGCGGCGGAGAGCCTGACCCCAGTGAACACATACGCGATCTTCGGCCAGGTCGTCAGTGGCATGGACGTCGCCGACGCGATCGCCGCGGCCGCCGACGCCCAGCTGCCCAGCAACCCCGTGAAGATGACCAGGGTCACCGTAGCCAACCCCTGACCAGGAGGAGATGTCCGTGACACGCGCCACCATCGCGACTGACAAGGGCGACATCGAGATCGAGCTGTTTGCCGATAGCGCGCCCAAGGCGACGAAGAACTTCGTGGACCTGGCCCGCAAGGGGTTCTACGACGACGTCGTGTTCCACCGGGTGATCCCCGGCTTCGTCATCCAGGGCGGTGACGGCCAGTACGGCAAGAAGGCCAAGCTCGACGCGAACCGGGTGGGCACCGGCGGCCCGGGCTACAAGTTCGAGGACGAGCCGATCAAGGGCGACTACCAGCGGGGGGCGCTGGCGATGGCCAACGCGGGGCCGAACACGAACGGCAGCCAGTTCTTCATCTGCCACCAGGACCTGACCGGGAAGCTGCCTAATAAATACACCCTGTTCGGCCAGGTGACCCGGGGCCTGGACGGCGTGGACGCGATCGCCGCCGGCCGGACCGGCCCGGGCGACCGGCCCGCGGAGCCGGTCGCGATGACCGGGGTGACGATCCACGAGGACTCTGGGCCCTCAATTCCCAGCCCAGGCCAGGGGTAGCTGCGCCTCGGCGCAATCATCGGGAGGAGCCCCCTCCGTGGGCGCCGCCCTGGCCCTAGATTAAGGAATTTACATCGTGCCTTGCGCCTAAACCCTTGGAATCCGGGTTCCAGGGCGGTAAAGTAGGAATTGCTGCAACGCGCAGTGAAAGCTGCCCCAGCGACAAGGTCATGGGTAGGTAGGGTCAGGGTAGTCGGTAAAGCCGACGTGATAGATGCCCTTGGCGCGTGGCAGAAGCGTCCGTTTCGGCGGATACCTTCACCGGGACAGCAACGGAGCGGCTCCTTCGGGAGCCGTTCCGGTTTTCGGGCCCTTTTCGGCCCTTTTGGGGTGGGTGGCACTCCAGGAGTACGACCGCTGCGCTCGCGGCACCGGTTGGCCTCCGGAGGAGCCGATCCGTGCTTGCCCGGAACGCGACGTCGCCGCGCGGCCACGAATCCGGCGATAAGGGCCGCGGCCGCACTCCCACTGAGAGCCGGCCGCAGAACGCCCCGGCGAGCGCCCCTAGGCCGGGCTGGCCGCCTTGGCCCCGGACTTCGCCTCGGCCCGCTTGAACTCGAGCTGCCCGCCCTTTGCGTCGACCGTGATCGTGTCGCCGTCCGCGAAGTCGCCCCGGAGGAGGCGCATCGCTAGCGGCTGGATGAGGTGCTGCTGGATCGCCCGCTTGAGCGGCCGCGCCCCGTAGACCGGGTCGAAGCCCTCGACCGCGAGGAGCTCCTTGGCCGCGTCCGTCAGGGCCAGCTCGATCTTCCGCTCGGCCAGCCGGCCCCGGACCGCCCGCAGCTGGATGTCGACGATGCTCTTGATCTGCGCCTGGCCGAGCGGGTTGAAGATCACGATCTCGTCGATCCGGTTCAGCAGCTCCGGCCGGAAGTGGCTCCGGACCGCCTCCATCACCCGATCGCGGACCTTCGTCCGGGCGCGCTCGCGCTCGGCGAGGTCGACGACCCCGCTGGCCACGAGGTGCTCGGGCAGGACGTGCTCGCTGCCAAGGTTGCTCGTCATGATCACGATCGAGTTCTGGAAGTTCACGGTCCGGCCCTGAGCGTCCGTGAGTCGCCCGTCGTCGAGGAGCTGGAGGAGGACGTTGAGGACCTCCGGGTGGGCCTTCTCGACCTCGTCGAACAGGATCACCGAGTAGGGCCGGCGGCGGACCGCCTCGGTCAGCTGCCCAGCCTCCTCGTAGCCGACATAGCCGGGCGGCGCACCGATCAGGCGCGACACGGTGTGCCGCTCCTGGTACTCGCTCATGTCGATCCGGACCATCGCCTGCTCGTCGTCGAACAGGAATTCCGCGAGCGCCCGTGCCGTTTCGGTCTTGCCGACACCGGTGGGGCCGAGGAACAGGAAGCTGCCGAGCGGCCGGTTCGGGTCCTGGAGGCCGGCGCGGGCCGCCCGGACGGCGTTCGCGACAGCCTCGATCGCCTCGTCCTGGCCGACGACGCGCTGGCGTAGGCGGTCCTCCATGTTGATGAGCTTCTCGACCTCGCCCTCCATGAGCTTGCTGACCGGGACCCCGGTCCAGCGGCTGACGACCTCGGCGATGTCGTGCTCGTCGACTTCCTCCTTGACGAGGGCTCCGGGGGCTTTCTCACGGAGCATCTTTTCCGCCTCGACCATCTGCTGCTCGATCTGGGTGATCTCGTAGCTGACGCGTGCGGCTCGCTCCCAGTCGGCCGCCCGGGTGGCCTCCTCGAGCTCTACCCGCTTCGCGTCGAGCTGCTCCTGGAGCTGGCCGACCT
>JBBDZZ010000030.1:0-6749 GCA_040899885.1 Chloroflexota bacterium
TCGACAACATGTGCATGCAGCTCGTCCAGAAGCCGGAGCTGTACGACGTCCTCGTGCTGCCGAACCTGTACGGCGACATCGTCAGCGACCTCGCGGCCGGTCTCGTCGGCGGTCTCGGCGTCGCGCCGGGCGCGAACATCGGGCCGGACGCGGCCGTGTTCGAGGCGGTTCACGGCTCGGCGCCGAAGTACGCGGGCCAGAACAAGGCCAACCCGACCGCGCTGATCCTGTCCGGCGTGATGATGCTCCGCCATCTCGGCCGGCCGGACGCCGCGGATCGGGTCGAGAGCGCCCTGCGCGAGGTCATCGCCGAGGGTCGGGCGACGACGTACGACATCGGCGGGCCGGCCGGCACCAGCCAGTTCGCGGACGCGATCATCGCCCGGCTGGCCGTCGCCGCCCCGCGATGACGACCCCCTCCACCGTCCTCAAACCGCCGGGAACAGCGCCACAGGGATTCGGTGCGACGCGCCGGCGCGACCCGTGGTGGCTGGCCCCGGGCCTCCAGGCGACCCTGTTCTCCGCGTTCATCGTCTACAGCCTGTTCAGCGCGCTCGTCTGGAGCCAGTTTTTCAACGTCCCGTACGAGGTCGACGGTTACCTCTCGCCGTTCTTCTCGCCGGTTATCGCACCGGCCTTCCTACCGCCGTGGTTCTCGCCGGCGATCCTCATCCTGTGGATCCCGCTCGGGTTCCGGGCGACTTGCTACTACTACCGCAAGGCGTACTACCGGTTCTACTTCGCCGACCCGCCCGGCTGCGCGGTCGGGGAGCCGTCGATCCATCGCTGGTACGCGATGGAGACGCGCTTCCCGTTCATCCTCCAGAACCTCCACCGCTTGTTCCTCTACCTCGCGTTCATTCCGCTGTTCTTCCTGTGGCTCGACGTGGGCATCTCGGTCTTCCACGACGGAGGGCTCCGGCTGGGCCTCGGCGGGTTGATCCTGCTCGTGAACGTCGTCCTCCTGAGCGGGTACTCGCTGTCCTGCCATTCGCTGCGCCATCTCATCGGCGGCAACCTCGATTGCTTCTCGTGCTCGCGGAACACCCGCCTCCGGCTGGGTTTCTGGCGCTGGTCGACGTCGCTCAACACCCATCACATGGCGTGGGCCTGGGCGAGCCTCATCTCCGTCGCGGGGGCGGACCTGTACGTGCGGCTGCTCGGACTCGGGATCCTCGTGGATCCCGCGATCCGGCTGTGATCGACCAACTCGAGACGCATCCCCACGACGTCCTCGTGATCGGCGCCGGGGGCGCCGGGTTACGGGCAGCGATCGAGGCAATTGGCGCCGGGGCGTCCGTCGGGCTCGTCTGCAAGTCGCTCCTCGGCAAGGCCCACACGGTCATGGCCGAGGGGGGCGTGGCCGCGGCGCTCGCCCACGTCGACGAGCGGGACTCGTGGCAGACCCACTTCCGGGACACGATGGTCGGCGGCAAGATGCTGAACAACTCGCGGATGGCCCAGCTCCACGCCCAGGAGGCGCCCGACCGGGTCCGCGAGCTGGAGCGCTGGGGCGCGGTGTTCGATCGGACCCGGGACGGCCGGATCCTGCAGCGCCCGTTCGGGGGCCACTCTCACCCGCGCCTCGCCCACGTCGGCGACCGGACCGGGCTCGAGATGATCCGGACCCTCCAGGATCGGGCGGTGGCCGCCGGCGTATCCGTCTACATGGAGGCGACGATCACCCACCTTGCGACCGGGCCGTCGGGCGTTACCGGCGGGTTCGGCTACTGGCGCGCCGACGGCCGCCCGGTGCTGTTCCCGGCCAAGGCGACCCTCCTCGCGACGGGCGGGATCGGGAAGGCGTACGAGGTCACCTCGAACTCGTGGGAGTACTCGGGCGACGGGCACGCGCTCGCCTACCGCGCCGGCGCCGAGCTGATCGACATGGAGTTCGTCCAGTTCCACCCGACGGGCATGGTCTGGCCGCCGGGGGTCCGGGGGCTGCTCGTGACCGAGGCCGTCCGGGGCGAGGGCGGGATCCTCCGCAACAGCCTCGGCGAGCGGTTCATGTGGAAGTACCTCCCGGAGGACCGCCGGCACGAGTACGCGGCGACGGACGAAGAGGCCCGGGACTGGGTCGAGGCGCTCGGCGCAGGCCGCACGACCGAGGCCCGGCGCCCGCCCGAGCTGTCGACCCGGGACAACGTCTCGCGGGCGATCTTCACCGAGGTCCGCGAGGGCCGCGGCTCTCCGCACGGTGGCGTGTACCTCGACATCAGCTACCTGCCGGCGGATCTCGTCCGCCGGAAGCTGCCCTCGATGCACGAGCAGTTCAAGGAGCTCGCCGATGTCGACATCACTGCCGGCCCGATGGAAGTCGGCCCGACGGTTCACTACGTCATGGGTGGGGTTCGGGTCCACCCGGAGACCGGCGCCGCCACAGTGCCCGGGCTGTTCGCCGCCGGCGAGGTCACGGGTGGGATGCACGGCGCGAACCGGCTGGGGGGCAACTCGCTGAGCGACCTGCTCGTGTTCGGCCAACGGGCGGGCGCGGGTGCGGCGGCCCACGCGGCCCGTGTCGCGGACGTGCCGTACGTCGATCCGGTCCAGGTCCGGGAGGCCGCTCGAGAGCTCGACGAGCCGCTCGCGGCAGCGGGCGGCGAGGACCCGTACCGGCTGCGCGATGAGCTCCAGGCGACGATGCAGTCGCTCGTCGGGATCTTTCGGGTCAAGGAAGACCTCGACCAGGCGCTCCGGCGGATCATCGGGATCCGGGCGCGGGCGGGCCGCCTCTGCGCCACCGGCCCGCGGACGTTCAACCCCGGCTGGAACCTCGTCTTCGAGCTCCACAACATGATCGACGTGGCCGAGGCGATCACGCGCTCCGCCCTCCAGCGGACCGAGTCCCGCGGAGCGCACAGCCGGCTCGACTATCCGTCGCCCGACCCGAAGTGGGGCCGGCTGAACAACGTCGTGACCCGGGACGGCGAGCGGATGCGCGTGGGGACCGCGAAACTGCCGAAGATCCCCGACGAGCTTCGCGAGATTATCCAACCGGTTGGAGGTGCCTGATGGCCAACGTCCGGATGCTCGTGTTCCGCGGCGTGCCCGACGAACCGGGCTCGTTCGCGGAGTTCGACGTCCCGGCGGAGGAGGGGATGGTCGTCCTCGACGCGCTCCACTGGATCCAGGCGAACGAGGCTCCTGATCTCGCGGTTCGCTGGAACTGCAAGGCGGCGAAGTGCGGATCGTGCGGCGCCGAGGTCAACGGCCGGCCCCGGCTCACCTGCAAGACCCGGCTGTCCGACTTCGCGCCGGGCGAGGACATCACGGTCGAGCCGATGCGGGCGTTCCCACTCATCCGCGACCTCGTCGTGGACGTGTCGTGGAACTACGAGGTCAACCGCTCGATCCCGGCGTTCCAGCCCCCGGCGGACGTTCCCCAGTCGGAGTGGCGGTGGCAGCAGGAGGACATCGAGCGGGTCCAGGAATTCCGGAAGTGCATCGAGTGCTTCCTCTGCCAGGACGTCTGCCATGTCCTGCGCAACCACGAGGTCGAAAACCCGTTCATCGGCCCGCGTTTCCTCGTTCGGGTCGCCGGGCTGGAGATGCACCCACTCGACCAGGGCGACCGGGTCGACTACCTCAAGGACGACGGCGGGATCGGCTACTGCAACATCACGAAGTGCTGTACCGAGGTCTGCCCGGAGCACATCAAGATCACCGACAACGCGATCATCCCGCTCAAGGAGCGGGTCGCCGATCGCCACTACGACCCGATCCAGAAGGTCTGGCGACGGCTGACCGGCAGTGGCAAGAAGCGCGCGCCGCTGCCCGTCGTGGAGCATCGCGACTGAGCCGCGAGGAGCCGCCCCGGCTCTGGCCCGACGACGTCGCCGCCGAGCCCTCCGTGGCGCTGCCCGAGCGACCCTCGGCCGGCCCGCGGTTCGTCATCCGGACCGACGGCGCCGCCCGGGGCAACCCGGGGCCGGCCTCGCTCGGCGCAGTGCTCATCGATGCGTCGCGGCCAGATGCAATGGACCCTGCGGCGCCGGCCGACGCCTCGATCTCCGAGTTCCTCGGGACCCAGACGAACAACGTGGCCGAGTACACGGGCGTCGTCCGGGCGCTCGACCTGGCCCGTGACCTTGGCGCCGCCGAGGTCGACCTGCTCCTCGACTCGATGCTCATCGTCGAGCAGCTCAACGGGCGGTGGCGGGTCAAGGACGCGAAGCTCCGGCCGCTCCACGACGAGGCGAAGCGGCTCCTCGACGGCTTCGGGCGGTGGAGCGCGCGGCACGTCCGGCGGGCCCAGAACTCGGCCGCGGACGCGCTCGCCAACGAGGCGATCGACCGGGTGGCGGCCGGGGGACCAGCGGTCGTCGTGCGGCGATGAGCCGGGTCCCCGCGGTCCTCCTCCTGGCGATGGCGGTCGGTTTCGGTGCGTGCGCGTCCCTGCCCGGCGCTGCACCGAACCTGGAGGGGACGGGATGGCGGGCGATCCTCGTGGCCGGCACGCAGCCGGTCCATGGGAGTGAGCCGACGGCTTGGTTCGACGGGGGCAGGATCTCGGGCTCGGCCGGCTGCAATCGGTACGGTGGGCTCGCCCGAGTCGAAGGCGGCAGACTCACCGTCACCGAGGGCACGATGACATTGGCCGATTGCGACGGGCCGGCAGCCTCGATCCAGAAGTTGTTCATGGAGGCGATCAGCGCGGGGTTACTCGGTTTCGAGAGCGGGAATCTCGTCATAACCGGGGCCGAGCGGCGACGTCGTATTCCGGCGGGACGACACCGTCCGCTGAGGGCTCGGCGTCTTCGAACGCCCGTTCGGAATCGTGACGGTTCGCCGGCGGCAGGGTAGAATTCGGGGGTCAGCGAGGCGGTCGGATGGCCGCGCGCCACGTCGGGGCTCACGCCCCGTGAACGGCGCGAGGAAAGTCCGAGCTCCGCAGCGCAGGGTAGCGGGTAACTCCCGTCCGCCGTGAGGCGAGGACCAGTGCCACAGTGACGATGCCGGCCGGGGGGAGTGAAACGGGGCAAACTCTACCCGGAGCAAGGCCAAATAGGAGGGCGCAACCCGGTTCGCCGGGGGAGAGGCGCGTTGCCCAGCCCTCGGGTCGGCCGCATGAGCCGTTGGGCAACTGACGGCCAGAGATGGATGGCCATCGCCCGGGCCCTCGGGCCCGGGTCCAGAACTCGGCTTACAGACCGCCTCGCTGACGCCTTTCAGTCACTCCGCCGGCCCCGCCCGATCCGGCCACCGGACCCGTTCTCAGATGTCCTCGCAGGGGACGGATAGCGGCCAGACCAGCGTCCGCGCGGCCACCTGAGCTGAGGCCGAGCGTGGCGCGGACCGAGGGACGCTCCCGGCGCGGGGCGATCGCCTGATTCCGTCCTCCCTGGGAACGGATGAGAGGAAGATCGTCGAATTCCCACCCCGCGCGACTGGGGGTCGGCAAACCGCCCGTAGCCCCGGGCCGCTAGTCCTCGTCGGGGCGGAAGATGTGGGCGGCCGTGCAGGAGTTGCAGATCGGGGTTGCGGAGTCCAGGTTGCCCAGGGGAACGGGGACCCGGCGCTCGGGGTAGAGGCACTCGACGTCGAACACGCGCTCGGACAGGGCATCGACGTGGATGATCCGCCGGAACGTGCAGCGCCGGATCCGATGGGGGGCGAGGCGATAGACATCGGGGTCCGGCGTGACGATCGGGAGCGGAAGAGCCATCTGGAACATGGCCTCGTTCGTGCCTTGACCCGGGCCTGAACTGGGCCTGAACTGGGGCCTGAACCGGGCTTTGGCGGCGCAGACTAGCATCCCGCGCTGACGAACGACAACATACAAGACGTACTAGACTCCGCGCCGGTCCACCTACCAGGGCACACGGAGAGAACGTGGACGACGCTCGAGGGGGCTCGGCCCCGGGGGCCGGCGGCCGGCTCGCCGGGAGCATCGACGGCCGCTCGCCGTACCGCACGACCTGCCCCTACCTCCGCCAGGAGGGGCCGGACGGGGCGCTCCTGGCGCCCGTCGAGAAGCCCGACCCCGCCAACCGCTGCACAGCCATCGGCTGGCCGGTGGAGCCCTCGCGTCGCCAGCAGGACACCTTCTGCCTCTCCTCGGAGCACACCTCGTGCCCGCGCTACGTCCACGCTGAGGCCGCTCCGCAGGAGGCGGTCCTGCCGGTGCAGCCCCAACGCCCGCAGCCGCGGAGCCGCGCCTCGCGCCCGGGGGGCCTTCCGTCTCGGCCGAGCAGTCCCGCGACGCTCGCCGCCCTCCTTGTCCTCCTCGCTTCCGCGAGCCTGTCGTTCGCGTTCGTCCTCGTTCGCGGCGGACTGGCGCTCCCGCCTCCGTCGGGCTCCCCGGGCAACGCGGTGGCCGGAACGACCGGTACACCCGCGCCGACGACGGTCATCGCCGTGCTGACGCCGGCTTCCCCGACACCGACGCCGGTGCCCACCCCCAGCCCGACAGCGGTTCCGACCCCGGCGTCCACCCCGACGCCGACCCCGGCCCCAACGCCGAGGCCCCGGCCCACGAGCGCGCGGTACGCCTATCTCGAGCGGTGCCCGAATAGGCCGAACTGCTGGATCTACACGATCCGGCGGGGCGACGCGCTGTCCGCCCTCGCGAACTACTTCGGCCACCCGCTCGAGACGGTCTACCGCCTGAATCCGTGGACGAAGACCCGCGGGATCCATCCCGGCGACCAGCTGATCCTGCCGCCGCCCACCCGGTAGCGCCTCGCCGTAATCGGCCTCCAGCCCGGGCCTGGCGTGTGTAACCGCGCCCCGCCCCGGACCGTGGC
>JBBDZZ010000031.1:0-6604 GCA_040899885.1 Chloroflexota bacterium
GCCGGGTCGTCGGCAGCTCGTCGAGGCAGGCCCGCTGGGGAATGCCGCGGCTGAAGAGGAGCGTCCCCATCCCGCCGTCGGCGAGGATCGGCGACGCCGCCAGTCGTTCCCGGAATCGCTCGCGCTCGTTCACTCGGACAGCCTACCCGAGCGAGCCGAGGCTCCCCCGACGGCGAGCGACGGTCAGGGTGCCGTCCTCTGCCAGCACGACTTGCGGCGGGCGCGGGCGGCCGTTGTACGTCGAGCCGAGCGATGCGGCGTACGCGCCCGCGTCGCGGATCGCCACGAGGTCGCCGCGCCGGAGGGCGGGCAGAAGGTGCTCGCCGAGGGCGTCGGTCGACTCGCAGATTGGCCCCTCGACCCTGGCCGGCTCGAGGGCCGGGTGCTCGCGCTGGGTCCAGTCGTCGAAAGGACCGCCGAGTGACGTCAGCGCCACGATCCCGTGGTGGGCGCCATAGAGCGCGGGGCGGATCAACTCGGTCATCCCGGCGTCGATCACGACCTGCCGCCCGCCTCTGTCGCGGACGTGGAGGACCCGGGCGACGAGCCAGCCGGCCCGTCCAACGAGGTAGCGCCCAGGTTCGATCGCCAGCCGGCGCGGGCGGCGGTCCTCCGGGATCGCCTCGAGCAGCGGCCCGACCTCGCGGGCGAAGCGGGCCGGGTCCGGCACGGCTCCCCCGACCGGCCCGACCGGGAACCCGCCGCCCAGGTCGAGCGTGTCGAAGTCGGGGAGTGTTCCGCCGAGGAGCGCAAGGAGCGCGAGCCCACGTCGCACGGCGTCGCGCCACGCGTCCACCGCGCCGAGTTGCGAGCCGACATGGATGTGGATGCCGCGCGGGCGGAGGCGCCCGCCCGCGCTCCCTCCGGAGGTGACGGCCTCGACGGCCGCAGCCAGCTCCGTTTCGGTCATCCCGAACTTCGATCCGCCCGCGCCGACGGCGAGGCCGCGATGCGTTTCGGGCACCACGTCCGGGTTCAGCCGGAACAGGACGTCGAGCCGCGCCCCGCGTGACGCGCCGGCGATCCGTGCCAGCGCCGCGGCCTCGTCGACCGACTCGATCGCGATCCAGCCCGGTGGCCGGCCGCCACGGGCCGCGCGCACCGCCGTCCGCAGGTCCGCGTCCGTCTTGCCGATCCCCTCGAGCGTGATCCGATCGTTCGGCAGCCCCGCCCGACGGGCCACCTCCCACTCGCCGCGCGACACGACGTTTGCCCCGAACCCTCGCTCGGCGACGAGTCGCACGACCGCGGCGACGTCGTTCGCCTTGACCGAGTAGTGGCGCAGCCACGGATCGGGGAACGCGGCACGGACCGCGGCCGCTGCGGCGTCGAGCGCCCCGACGTCGGTGACGTAGGCCGGCGTCCCGAACCTGCCCGCCGCTCGCAGCAGGGCAGCGGCGATGGCCGGAAGTCGGTCGGCGTCGGGGGCGCCCGTCACCCGCTAGAGGAGCCGCCGGGGCGCGAGGGCCAGGTTCACGAGCGTCGACACGATGCTGATCACGACCGCGCCGACGATCGCGCCGATGATCGTATCGGCGGACACGAGGTTCGGCGGGAAGTCACCGACCGTGAAGCCGAGCTCGAACTGGCCGGACAGGCCCGCAACCAGCAGCAGGAGCGCCGCGTTGATGATGAACGCGACGAGCCCGAGGGTGAGGATGCTGATCGGGAACGCGAGCATTTTGACGATTGGCCGGATGTAGCTGTTGACGAGGGCGAAGATCAGGGCGACCGCCAGGAGCTTCCACCAGTCGCTTCCGTAGTCGAACGACAGCAGGTTTGGCGGCAGCACCTGGACCGCGACCCACAGCGCGGCCGCGTTGACGAGGATCTTGATGACGAGTTCGATCACGAGACGTCCTCCCTCCGGTGGACGATCCGACCGCCGATAACGGTCAGCCGGATGTTCGTGCCGATGATGGCAGATGCGCCGGCCGAGAGAAGGTCGCGATCGAGCACGACGAGATCTGCGTCGAGGCCCGGCGCGATGGTTCCGCGCCGCCCGTCGGCCCAGGCCGCGCGTGCCGAGCCCAGGGTGTAGGCGGAGAGCGCCTCGGGCAGCGTCAACCGCTCGCCCGGCAGCCAGCCGCCGGGCGGCTCACCATTCACCGTCTGCCTGTTCACCGCGGAATTGAGGGCGATGAACGGATCGAAGGGCACGACCGCCCAGTCGCTGCCGAAAGCAACCGTCCCGCCGTGGCGGAGGATCGACGCCCACGGCCACGCCCGCGAAGCGCGGTCCGGGCCGATGTTCCCGGCCCACAGCGAGCTCTGGTTCGGCGACGGGTCGGCGTGGTAGGGCTGCATGCTCGCGATGACGCCCTGCCGCCCGAAGCGGGGGATGTCGGCGGCGTCGATCGTCTCGATGTGCTCGACGCGGTGGCGCCGCGCCCGCGGCCCGTTCGCGGACGCGGCGCGCTCGAATGCGTCGAGCGCCATCCGCACGCCGCGATCGCCGATCGCATGGATCTCCATCTGCCAGCCCCGGGCGTCGGCCTCCCGGACGAACGCGTCGAGCTGGTCGGGCGGCCAATCCGGATGGCCGGTCGACGTGTCGTCTTCGTACGGCGCGAGCATCGCGGCGGTTCGCGATTCGACGACGCCGTCGGCGAATGCCTTGAGGATCCCGGCGGAGAGCCACAGCCCGCCGCGGATCGGGAAAGCGACGGTCTCGTACTCGTCGAGGCGCCTCCGCCACCCCTCGAGGCTCATCCCCGGCGTCATCTGGAACGCGAGACGGACGCGGATCGTGAGCTCGCCGGCATCGAGCAGCCGCCGCCACAGGTCGAGCTCGTCCGGGGCCGCCCACGCGTCCTGGACGGCGGTGATCCCCGCCTTGTGCAGCGCCCGGATCGTGCGCCGCAGGCTCGCGAGGTCGTCGTCCGGCGCCGGTCGCGGGAGGACGCGATCCACGAGATCGACCGCGGCTTCCTTGAGCGCCCCGGTCGGCTCGCCCGCGACATCGCGGACGATGATCCCGTTGGGCGGATCCGGCGTGTTCCGGTCGATGCCCGCCGCGGCCAGTCCCGCGGAGTTGACCCAGCCGGTGTGGCCGTCGTAGCAGGTCATCCAGGCGGGCCGGTCCGGGACGGCGGCGTCGAGCTGCTGACGGGTCGGGAGCCCGCCGGGAAACGGCACGTACATCCAGCCGTGGCCGGTTACCCACCTGTCGTCGGGACGCGCAGTCGCGTGGCCCCGGATGCGATCGAGGATCTCGGCGACGTCGGCGGCATCGAAGAGGTCGACCTCGTCGAGGCCGCGCGCGCCGCTGAGCAGGTGAATGTGGGCATCCTCGAAGCCCGCCAGGACGAGTCCGCCGCGCGCGTCGACGACCTCGGTCCCCGGTCCGCGCCAGTCGGCGAGCGCGTCGCCGTCGCTACCGACCCACGCGATCCGGTCCTGGACGACGGCGACCGCGGTCGGGGCGTGTCGCGAAGGTGCGCCCGCCTCCGATCCGTCCGGCGGCGTCTCGCCGGGACCAAATCCGCGGAAGACGCGACCGCCGACGACAAGGAGATCGGCGTCCATTGCGCCGTCAGGACCTCGCAGCCACGGCGGCCTCGACCGAAGCGGCGAGCCGAGCCTTGACCGCCGGCCACTCGTCGTCGGTGATGCTGAAGTAGGCGGAGTCGCGGACCTCGCCGTCACGACCCAGCATGTGCTTGCGGAAGATCCCCTCGAACGTCGCACCGATCCCAAGGAGCGCGGCCCGCGATTGCTCGTTTCGAGCGTTGGTCTTGAACTCGACCCGCTGGCAGCCGAGCCGTTCCATCGCGTGCTCGAGCATCAACAGCTTCGCCTCGCGATTCGCTCCAGTCCGCTGAAAGTCACGCGCCACCCACGTCCAGCCGATCTCGAGCCGGCGGTGCTCAGGCACGATGCTGAGGTAGCGGCTGCTTCCGATCGGCCGGCCCGACGCACGGTCGATGGTTGCGAACGGCAGCTCGGCTCCGGCGTCGCGATTTGCGAGCGCGGCGTCAAGCCAGGCCTCGAGTCGCTCCCGGTCGACGGCACCGGCGAGCGTCCATCTCCACAGCGCCAGGTCGAACGCGACCTCGGCGAGGCCGTCGAGGTGGTCGCGCGACAGCGGCTCGAGGCGCACGATCCGGCCCTCGAGCGTGACGGGCTCGATTGGCAATGAGAACGGTCCCGGGGACATGGCCGCGATCCTAGGCCATTCCGCAGCGGCTAGACTCGCTTCGTCCCGCCGGCAGCCTGGAGAGCGTCCGTGTCCGCCTTCGCCGACCGCGTCGATGCCTTCTTCGCCGAGCTGTTCGCGCTCGACCCTGTGCGCGCGACCGAGGCCGGCATGCACGACCTCGACGGCCGCTGGCCGGACGTCACCGAATCGGGACGGGACGAGCGCATCTTGTTCGTCGAGGGCTGGCTGGCGGAGCTCGAGGTCCTCGCCGACGAGTCCCTCGAACCGGCCGAGCGGATCGATCGCGACGTCCTCCGTCTCGAGCTCGAAGCCATGCTCTTCCACGAGAAGGAGCTGCGCCAGGACCGCTGGGATCCCCTCGAGTGGGTCTACCTGCTCGGCGGCGGCCTGTTCCCGTTGCTCGCTCGCGAGTTCGCGCCGCTCGCTGTGCGTCTTGCGTCGGCCGCCGCGCGAATGGAGGGCGTCCCACGACTGCTCGACGGCGCCCGGCTCACACTCGCGGGAGATGGTGGCCGGCCGGTCTCACGGCTTCACACGGAAACGGCGCTCAAACAGCTGGCGGGGATCGTCGAGCTGGCCGACGACGCCGTACGCGCGGCAGAGGATGGCGCGTCCGATCCCGCCGTCGCCGCGATCGTCGATCGGGTCCGCGCTGCGGCCGCGGCCGCGAAAGACGCTCTCGTGGAATTCGAGGTCCACCTCCGCGACACGCTCCTGCCTGCGAGTGATGGGGAGGGCCGGCTGGGACCGGAGATGTTCGCGAAGAAGATGCGGCACACGATGCGGAGCGAGGAGCTCACGCCGGAGCGGATTCTCGCCGCCGCCGAGCGCGAGTTCGGGGCCATCCGGGCGGAGATGCTGCGGCTCGCGCGGGAGAGCTGGGAGACGTGGTGCGCCGGCCGGGAGATGCCGGATGACGAGGGCCTGCTCATCCGCGCGGTGCTCGACGAGATCGCCCGCGAGCACCCGCCGGCCGAGGGGCTCCTCGACTTCTGCCGCGCCGAGGTCGGCCTCATCGAGGCGTTCTGTGGCGAGCGAAACATCATCGGCCTCGCGGACGAGCCGCTCGACATTCGGTGGACGCCGCTCTTCCTTCGTTCGTTCGGGGGCGCGATGCTCGACGCGCCGGGGCCGCTCGACAAGGGCCAGAAGAGCTTCTTCTCGATCACCCCGATCCCCGAGGAGTGGTCAGCGGAGCAGGCGGAGTCGTACCTGCGCGAGATGAATGCCCGGACGCTCCGGCTCGTCACGATCCACGAGGCGGTGCCGGGGCACTATCTCCAGGGCGTCTACGCGAACCAGTCAAACTCGCTCGCCCGGTCCGTCCTGTGGAGCGGCCTGTTCGCCGAGGGCTGGGCGGTCTACGTCACCCAGGTCATGCTCGATCTCGGCTACGGCGCGGACGACCCGGGTCTCCTGCTCGCCCATTGGAAGTACTACCTGCGGGCCGTCACGAACGCGATCATCGACGCCAAGATCCACACCGCCGGGATGACCGAAGACGAGGCGGTCGGCCTGATGGTCGACGGCGGGTTCCAGGAGGACGCGGAGGCCCGGGCGAAGTACAACCGGGCGCGGCTGACATCGACCCAGCTCTCGACGTACTTCGTCGGGGGGATGGAGTTCCAGGCGATCGAGGCCGAGGCGCGCCGCCGGGCGGCCGAGGCGTCCGGCGATCCGCGCGGCGCGGCAGCCGTACCGGAGCCGCGGGTCGTCGGCGGGCTCGGCGATACGCCCGGCTTCGACTACCGAGCCCACCTCGAGGCGTGCATCTCGCACGGCTCGCCGCCCACGTCGCTCCTCCGGCGGATCCTGCTCGACTAGCGGCGGGGCGCGGCGGCCTTCGCCCGCGGCGCGGCCGTCGCCCGCGTTCGGCGTGGCGCTGGCGCGAGGAGCTCTCGAAGGCGGTCGACCCGGTAACTGGCGGCGTCGGCTGCCTCGAGCAGGCGCTTGACGACCGGCAGCCCGTCGCTCGCGCCGTCGAGGCGGTCGAGCAGCAGCGCCCAGTCGAGCAGCTCGCGCCACTCCTCGCGGCCGAACCACTCGACGCCCTCCCAGGCGTTCACGCGGAGAAGCGGGCGGACGTCCGCATGGGCGAGCCACGCCTCGACGAGCTTTCTCGCGCGCTCCGGCCCAGTCCGGCCGCCGACGTTCGATGGGCGCGGCAGTGCGAGCAGCGCGCGAACCCGTGACGCGGCAGTCCCCGCCGTCGATTCGTCGAGGCCGGTCGCGCGCAGCCCGGCTCCCACGACGGGACCGAGGCGCAGCTCGTCGAACCACGCCCGGCTCGTCGGCCCGGTCATCGCCGCCATGGCGAGCCTGCCGAGCGGTTCGAAGACGGACCAGCCCCCGAGCACCGCCCGGTGCCACGGGTCGGCGAAGACCGCGCCGACCGGATCGTGCGCGCGCCGCCGGCCCGGCTGCGCCGGGGCAGCGGTCGCG
>JBBDZZ010000032.1:0-6477 GCA_040899885.1 Chloroflexota bacterium
TCCGACTGGAGGAGCGCCTGCGCGTCCGTGTTGCAGGCGATGAACTCGACGCCCATCATCTCGGCCCGGATCATCCGGTTGACGGCATTGCTCCCGCCGCCGCCGACGCCGATGACGCGGATGAGCGCGAAGTTCTCGGAATCGGATCGCAGCGGCATCGCCTCTCCTTCGGTCGCTCTGCGGAGACCGTCATTCGTGTCTTTTGCAGGTTCGAGCGCGTAGCCCCGGGAGCGGCTCGGGCACCCGGCAGCGCGGGCCCCTCGTGGCTGCGCGGAGTTTACCACCGGGCCGGGTCGCCGGACGGCCCGCTCGCGCACTGGCCCTCCCCTACCCCTCGAGGAACGTCAGCCGCACCGTCCGCCTGTCGTTGTCCGGGTTCGGATCGAGCAGGGCGATCGACTGCCACGTTCCGAGGGCCATCGTGCCGTCGAGGACCGGCACGCCGAGGGACGGCGAGACGAGGAGCGGCAGGACGTGATCCGCGCCGTGGCCGGGTGACCCGTGGCGATGGCTCCAGCGGTCGTCGCGCGGCAGGAGGGCGTCGAGAGCGGCGAGGACGTCCTCGTCCGAGCCGGCCCCGAGCTCGACGACCACGACGCCCGCGGTCGCGTGGGGCACGAACACGTTGAGCAGTCCGTCACCCTCGCCCGCGACGAAGGCCGCGCACCGCTCGGTCAGATCAAACAGCCCGCGGTCGTTCCCGGTCAGGATAGTGAGCTCGGTCGTCTTCAGGGAAACATTGCCCGGATCGCGTCGCGGACCCGGCCGAGCACCCCGAGGGCGGGCGCCGATTCGTAGCGCGTCGGCTCGCTCGCGGCGAGGCTCGTGGCCCCCCACTGGAGGAGGCCGACGGCGGTCGAGTAGCTCGGCGTGAGGAGGGTGTCGACGAGGCCGCCGATCCCCGATGGACCGGCCACCCGCACCGGCATCTGGAGCACCTCGCGCCCGAGCTCGGCGATGCCGGCGAGCTGTGCCGCCCCGCCGGTCAGGATGATCCCGGCCGGCAGCATCCCGGGGGCCGACTGCATCTCGTTGCGGAGCAGCTCGAACGTCTCGCGCATCCGGGCCTCGATGATCTGGCAGACCTCCAGGCGGCTGACGGTCCGGCCGGCGTCGTCGCCAAGGACCGAGACGCTGATCTCCTCGTCCGCGTCGACGGCCTTGAGGTTGCACGTCCCGTGGCGAATCTTAAGCTCCTCGGCGACCGGCAGGCTCGTCTTGAGGCCGATCGCGACGTCGTTCGTGACGTTGCTGCCGCCGATTGGCAGGACGATCGTGTGGAAGGGCGAGCCGTCGGCGAACAGCGCAAGATCGATCGTCCCGGCGCCGATGTCGGCGACCGCGACGCCGAGCTCCTTCTCCGTGTCGGTCAGGACGGCCTCGGCCGAGGCGAGCGAGCCCGCGACGAGCTCGTCGATCTTCACGCCGGCCTGGGCAACGCACTTCGTCAGGTTCTGGACCGCGGTCGCCGAGGCGGTGACGATGTGGGTCTCGACCTCGAGCCGGAGCGCGCTCATCCCGAGCGGGTCCTTGACGCCCTCCTGGCCGTCGACGATGAAGCCCCGCCTCTCGACGTGGAGGACCTCGCGGTTCGACGGGATCGACACGGCCCGGGCGACCTCGATCGCCCGGTTGACGTCCTCGCGGGTGACCTCGCGATGGTGAGCCGTGACGGCCACCTGGCCGGTCGAGTTGAGGCTCTCGACGTGCTGCCCACCGACCCCGACGAACGCCCGGTCGATCTTCCAGCCGGAGAGCCGCTCGGCGCGCTCGACGGCATCGGCGATCGAGCGGACGGTCTGGTCGATGTTGACGACCACGCCCTTCTTCAGCCCCGACGCGGGCACGGTCCCGTGACCCATGATCGTCAGCCGCCCGTCGCGGCCAACCTCACCGATGAGCGCGCAGACCTTCGTCGTCCCGACGTCGATCCCGACGAGGACCGCTTCTCTCTCCACGTCCCGTTCGTCTCCCGCTCTGGCCTAGATGAAGTGGCGCCGGATGAGGGCCACGTTGTTGAAGATCCGGAACCCGAAGTTGATCAGGGCAACGAGGTACAGGTCGAGATTGAGGCGGTCGCCGATGAACGTGAGGATGACCGCTACGATCGCGTTGGTGACGAAGCCGCTGATGAAGATCCGATTGTTGTAGACCCCGTCGAGCTCCGCCCGCACCGCGCCGAGAACCGAGTCAAGGGCCGCGAGGATCGCCACGGCTGAGTACCGCTGGAAGTCGTAGCTGACCGTGACGTTGAGGAAGAGCCCGGCCAGGACGCCCACGAGGAGACCCGCCAGGGGTAGGAGCACGCGTTCCTGTCCTCTCTCCGGTGCGTTTCGGCTAGGCTACCCGACGCGCGGGCCCGGCGCGAACCGGGTCCGGCCATTGCGGCGCTCACGGCGTCGGACGGGCGACGAACGTCCCGTCGGTGTCGCTCGCGAGGATGACCTGGTCGACCGCGGTCTCGCGGTCCTCGAGGAGGCTTCGGAGCAGGTTGACCTGGCCGGGGATGAGATCGGGAGTCCGCAGGCTCGGCGTGTAGAACCCGAAGATCGCCGTCCAGCCGTCCGGGTCGGCGTGGACGACGAAGCCGTGCTGATCGCTGACGGTCACACGGAGGGAGCGCGCGGCAGAACCGATCTGTTCGGGCTTGACGGATCCCAGGCGGGTCGCGGCGTCGATGTCGATGGTGTCGAGCGGGTCGCCGACCTCGAGCGACGCCGACTCGGCCCGCAGGTCCACGATCGCCGGCAACAGGGCCGCCTCTTCGGTCGATCGATCGCCCAGCTCGGCGAACAGCATGCCGCTGCCGTCGGCGAGGAACGACCGCTCCCCCACCCGCCAGGTCATGACCGGCTGACGGTCACGGAGCGCGACCCGGATCGTGGCGGGCAGGCTGACCTCGACGTCGACCCCGGCGACGGTCGGGAGCTGGGCGATTCGGGCCTCGATCACATCGGTCGCGACGAGGAACAGATTCGCGCCACCAGTCACGCCGACGAGCCCGCGGACATCGTCCGCGACGGTATACCGGTCGCCGTCGAGCTCGAGTGTCCGGAATCCGAACGCGGCCGAGGCGCCGACCCCGTAGATCGCCCCGGCCGAGACGAGCATTGCGAGTGCCGCGCCGGCCCGGACCGGCGAGAGGCCGGCGGAGGCGCGCCGGATCGGCCGCGTCCGACGAGCATGGCCGCCGACGTGGCGGACCGCCCGGTTCGTCATCGGGGCAGGTCGCCGGGGGCCAGCCGTCGCTCGACCCGGCCCGCATGCCGCTCGAGCGCGAGGTCGACGATCCGCGTGCAGACCGCCGCGAAGTCGTGGCCGCCGGCCGCCGGCATCGTCGGGAACAGGCTGATCGGCGTGAAGCCCGGGATCGTGTTGATCTCGGACAGGTAGATCGTCTCGCCGTGGAGGAGGAAGTCGATCCTCGAGAACCCCTCGGCGCCGATCGCCCGGTAGGCGTCTCGCGCGATCTTCAGGATCGCCGCGGCGGTCGCCGCCGGAACCTCCGCCCGGGTCGAGGTCTCGGACAGCCCGGGCGTGTACTTCGCCGCGAAGTCGTAGAACTCGTTACCGGCGACGACCTCGCCCGGCCCATACAGCTCGAGTCGCGCCGGGTCGTTGCCGATGACCGACACCTCGAGGTCGCGGGCGCCCGCCAGGTACCGCTCGGCGAGGACGACCGTGTCGTAGTGGAGCGCGAGGTCCACCGCGGCGGCGCGCTCGGCCGGAGCGTGGGCAAGCGTCATCCCGACCGAGGATCCGAGCCCACTCGGCTTGATCATCAGGCGCGCGTCGCCGGTGCCCGCCGCGAATGCCTCCAGCTCCGCGAGGACCGCCTCGCGGTCTGCGGCCCAACGCCTCGCCCGGACCTCCCGCCAGTCGACGACCGGCAGGCCGATGCCTCGCACGATCCGCTTGAACAGGGCCTTGTCCATCCCGATCGCCGAGGCTGCCACGCCGGACCCCGTGTAGGCGATGCCGGCGGCCTCGAGGAGGGCCTGGATCCGCCCGTCCTCGCCGAACGGACCGTGGAGCGCGACGAACACGACCGGCTCCGGCCGGGCGGCGGCGAGCCCGTCGATCGCGGCGCCGATCGTCTCCGGGCCGCTCGCGCCGAGCGCGGCCGGGTCGTCGTAGCCGGCCCCGGGCCGGTCTCCGCGGACGTGGTCGGCGGGGAGCCGCCACCACCGCCCGTCGAGGTCGATGAGCCGCTGGTCGACCGAGTACCCGGCGCCGGTCAACGCCTCCGCGATCGCGGTTCCGGACACGATCGACACGTCGTGCTCCGCGGACGGACCGCCGTAGACGACGACGACCGGTGGACGGGTGGCGGCCATCAGGCCTTCGCCTCGCCGCTCGCCGGCCACGGCCAGCCGTCCCAGTCACCGAGGAACACGATCTCGTACTCGAGCCGAACGCCGTGGACCCGCTCAACCTCGTCGCGGACGCGGTCCCCGAGCCGCCGCACGTCGGCGGCAGTGCCCTTCTGGTCGTTAACGATGAAGTTGGCGTGCTTCTCGCTGACGACCGCGCCACCGATTCGCGTGCCCTTCAGGCCGGCTTCGTCGATGAGCCGGCCGGCCGAGTCGCCCTCCGGATTGCGGAACACGCTCCCGGCGGACGGCAACCCGAGGGGCTGGTGCGCCTGGCGCCAGCGGCGAATCTCGTCGAGGCGCTCCTTGATCGTGTCGGCCTCGGCCGGGGCAAGCCGGAACGTCGCGGCGAGCACCCACTCGGCCGGGCTCCCCTCCGGCGGGTGCTTGAGCCGGCTGTCGCGATAGGTCAGGGCGAGCTCCGCCGCGGTCAGCCGCGCCTCGGTCCCGTCGGACGCCAGGATGTCGGCCGATTCGAGAATGGCCGCCACGTCCGACTCGTGGGCACCCGCGTTGGCCCACACCGAGCCGCCGACCGTGCCAGGGATCGCGAGGCCGAACTCGAGCCCGGTGAGGCCGGCCTTCTGCGTCTCGGTCGCCGCCCGGGCCATCGGCACGCCGGCCTCGGCGACGTAGCGCTCGCCGTCGACCCGCGAGCCCTCCGCCCGGTCCTGGATGACGAGGCCGCGGATCCCGCGGTCGCTGATGACGACGTCGCTCCCCCGCCCCAGCACCACGTGGGGCACGGCCCGCGTCCGGGCAAAGCGGATGAGCGCGCGCAGCTCCATCCGGTTGTGGGCCGTGACGAACAGGTCCGCCGGGCCGCCGACCCGCATCGTCGTGAACCGGGCCAGCGGCTCGTCGCGCGACGTCTTCGCGCCGATCCGGCGCTGGATCTCCGTCCCGAGCGCGAGCGGGTCGAACGGGACGGTCTGGTTCACGCCGCGCCCCGCGAGCGCCGCTCGATCTCGGCCGGGTCAGGCAGCGGCCGCCGCTCGGCGAGCGCGAGGACGAGGTCGGCGACGGCCTCCGCGGCCGCCGGCCGGCCGAGCTGCCGCGCCGCGGCAGACATCCGGACGTGGGCAGATGGGTCGTCGAGCAGCGCGGCCGCGTCGAGCAGCGCAGCGGCGTCGAAGGCCTCGTCCTCGACGAGCCTGGCCGCACCGGCCTCGCTCAGGACCCGCGCGTTTGCTCGCTGATGACCCGCCGCGTGGGGATACGGGACGACGACCATCGGCAGGCCGAGCGCGGTCACCTCGGCCAGCGTGCTCGAGCCGGCCCGCCCCACGACGAGGTCCGCGGCACAAAGCGCGGGGAGCATCTCGTCTCGCAGGAACGGATGCGGCCGGTACCGCTCCCGCAGCTCCGCGGGAAGAGCCTCGCGACCGGCAAGCGCGGCCGCGTACCCGGCGTCGCCGGTGACGTGGATGACCCAGGCGCGCTCGACGAGCCGTGGCAGCGCGTCCGCGACGGCCGCATTGAACCGGCGGACGGCCTGCGAGCCGCCGAAGATGAGCATCAACCGGGCGCCGGCGGGGACGCCGAGGCGGGCGCGGGCCGCCTCCCGGTCGATCTCCCGGGTGTCGCGGATCGGCGTGCCGGTCACGAAGCAGGACCCGCCTCCGCCAAGGGCCTCGCAGGTCGCCGCGAACGAGACGGCGACCGCGTCGGCCAGCCGAGCGGTCACGCGGACGCTCCGGCCGGGCACGACGTTGCCCTCCCAGAGCAGCACCGGGATGCCGAGCGGCGCAGCGGCGAGGAGCGTCGGGATCGCGACGTAGCCGCCGGTCGTGAAGATCGCCGCCGGCCGCTCGCGAGCGAGGATCGCCGCGGCCTGGGGCACGGACGCGGCGAGGCGGAGCGGATCGAGGAGCAGGTGGACGTCCCGGTCGACGGTCCGGAGCGAGCGCAGCGCGAGCCGGCGCAGCGGGATGCCGGCGGCCCGGACGAGCGACGCCTCGAACCCACGGTGGCCGCCGAGCCAGACGAGCTCAGGCGCGTCGCGCGAGGTTCGACGCGTTTGGAGCGATCGTGCGACGGCGAGTGCCGGGTAGATGTGTCCGCCCGTTCCCCCGCCCGCGATCAGCAGGCGCATCGTTCCATG
>JBBDZZ010000033.1:0-6320 GCA_040899885.1 Chloroflexota bacterium
CCCCGCCCGGCTACGTCGGGTTCGACGAGGGCGGCCAGCTGACCGAGGCGGTCCGACGGAAGAACTACGCGGTGGTGCTCCTCGACGAGGTCGAGAAGGCCCACCCGGAGGTCTTCAACATCCTCCTCCAGATCCTCGAGGACGGCCATCTCACGGACGCCAAGGGCCGGCGGGTGGACTTCCGGAACTCGATCATCGTCATGACCTCGAACCTCGGTGCAAAGCAGCTCCAGTCGAACGCCTCACTCGGCTTCCGGGCGATGGGCGACACGGACGCGGCTCGGGCCGAGACCTCCTACGAGATCATGAAAGAGAAGGTCCAGGCGGAGCTCAAGCAGAGCTTCCGGCCCGAGTTCCTCAACCGGATCGACGCGACCGTCGTGTTCCGCTCGCTGACCGTCGACGAGATCCGCCTGATCGTCGATCTCATGCTGGCTCGCGTGCGCGAGCAGCTCAAGGCGCAGCAGATGCAGCTCGAGGTCACGCAGGAGGCGAAGGACCACCTGATCAAGCTTGGTTACGACCCGGCGTACGGCGCCCGGCCGCTCCGCCGCGTCATCCAGAACACGATCGAGGACGTCCTCGCGGAGCACCTCCTGCTGTCCAAGTACGAGCCCGGCACGACGATCGTCGTCGACAAGGACCCCGAGGCCGGCCTCGACATCCGGGCAGCCGAGCCAAAGACGGCCGTCGAGGCGCGGTAACCCGCGCCCTCCTCGACACCTCCCCGCATGGCGCGGACCCAGAGCCGATTCGTCTGTCAGTCGTGCGGCGACGCCTTCCTCAAGTGGGAGGGTCAGTGCCGCTCCTGCGGGACCTGGAACAGCCTCGTCGAGACGCTCGTCCGTGAGCCCGCGCGCTCGACGCGCGCCGCCGCCCGTGCCGCGACCACTGGGAGCGGATCGGTCCCCACGCCGCTGGCAGGGGTCACCGAGGCGGTCCTGCCGCGGCTCCGGGTCGGGATCGGCGAGCTGGACCGCGTGCTCGGTGGGGGACTCGTGCCAGGCTCGCTCATCCTCGTCGGCGGCGAACCGGGAATCGGCAAGTCGACGCTCCTCCTCCAGGCCGCCGCCGGCGTTACCGGGCCGACGGGAGCGCGGCCCGTCCTCTATGCGACCGGCGAGGAATCGGCGGCGCAGGTCCGGCTTCGGGCCGCCCGACTCGGCTTGCTCGGCGGCCCGGCCGGCGCCGCAGTGGCGGTCCTGGCCGAGAGCGAGGTGGGCCGGATCGCGGAGCATGCCCGGGCCGTCCGTCCGGCAGCCCTCATCGTCGATTCGATCCAGACCGCCACCGTCGACGAGCTCGACGGCCCAGCCGGAAGCGTCGGCCAGGTGCGCGAGTCGGCCCTTCGGCTGATGGAGCTCGCGAAGGGGGAGGGGATCGCGGTGCTACTCGTCGGCCACGTGACGAAGGACGGGTCGATCGCCGGTCCGAAGACGCTCGAGCACGTCGTCGACGCTGTCCTGAACCTCGAGGGCGAGCGGTACGCCTCGCTCCGCCTGCTCCGGTCGACGAAGAACCGGTTCGGATCGATCGACGAGATCGGCGTGTTCGAGATGCGCGAAGCAGGCCTCGCCGAGGTCGCCGATCCCAGTCGCGCCTTCCTCGTCGACCATGACTTGCGGGCGCCGGGCAGCGTGGTGGCCCCGGTCCTCGAGGGAACGCGGCCGCTCCTCGTCGAGGTCCAGGCGCTCACCTCGCCGGCGGCGTACGGGAACCCGGCTCGGCGCGCGAGCGGCCTCGACGCGAACAGGCTGGCGCTCCTCATTGCGGTCCTCGGCCGTCGCGCCGGCGTGTCGCTCGGGAGCCACGACGTCTACGCGAACCTCGCCGGCGGGCTGTCGGTCGCGGAGCCCGGGCTCGATCTCCCGCTCGCGCTTGCGCTCGCCTCGTCGCTCCGCGACCGCCCGGTCGACAGCGGGACGGTGGCGATCGGCGAGGTCGGGCTGCTCGGGGAGCTTCGGGCGGTCAGTGGCCTCGGCCGCCGCCTCCGGGAAGCGGCCCGCCTCGGTTACCGGCGCGCAATCGTCCCGCGCGCCGCCGCGGGTGACGCCGAATTCCCGTCCGAGATCGAGCTCGTGTCCGTCGCCACGCTCCGGGAGGCGATCGAGCGGGCGCTCGGGCCGCGGGAGAGGGGTCGGGAAGGGGACCGGGACATGGCCGCGAAGGTCCTCGTCGCACCAGCGAACGGCGGGGATTGACGGCGCGATGCTAGGCTGGCGCTCGGGTCGCCCCGGGCGCTGACAGCCCGGCGGGCCCGACCGCTCGAGGCAACGACCGAGGCACGCGTGATCCTGTACATCCGGCTGCTCGGCGCCGCGCTCGGAGGCCTCCTCGGCGTCGTGCTCGCGATCTCACCTTGGCCACCCGCGAGCCGGGGACTCTTCGACGACGCTCCCAACGCCGGCCTGCTCATCGGGATCTGGGTCGTGGCCTGGGTCGTCTTCGGCTATTCGCTGCTGCCCTACCTGACGGTCGTCCCCGCGATGTGGCTCTTCCGCCATGTTCAGGAGCTGTCGACCGCCGAGTTCGTCACCGCGGTCGTCGGGCTGATCCTGGGGCTGACGATGGGGGTGCTGATCGGGCTCCCGCTGTCGAACCTAGCCGAGCCGTGGGGGACATGGCTGCCCCTTGCCGTGTCGCTCTTCCTCGGGCTCGGGATGATCGGCCTCACGGTGGCGAAGCGCGCCGACCTCCTCCTCGCGGCTGAGGCGATCGGGATCGTCAGGCGACCTGCGGAGCCAGCCGGCTCGCGCCCCCGATCCGGCGAGCCCCAGATCGTCGTCGACACGAGCGCGATCATCGACGGCCGGATCGCCGAGATCGTCGAATCGGGGTTCCTCTACGGGACCTTGCTCGTGCCTCGGTTCGTGCTCGAGGAGCTTCAGCACATCGCCGACAGCTCGGACACGCTGCGCCGCAACCGGGGCCGCCGCGGCCTCGACATCCTCGCCCGGATGCAGAAGGAGTCGCCGACGCCAATCGAGATCGTCGAGGAAGACGTCCCGAACGGCGGCGAGGTCGACGCCAAGCTGATCGCCCTCGCGAAGGGCCGCGGCCGGGCGATCCTCACGAACGACTTCAACCTCAACCGGGTCGCAGAGCTGCAGGGCATCCGCGTGTTGAACATCAACTCCCTCGCGAACGCCGTGAAACCGGCCGTCCTGCCCGGCGAGGAGCTGCGTGTCCGGGTGATCCAGGAGGGCAAGGAGGCCGGACAGGGCGTCGGCTTCCTCGACGACGGGACGATGATCGTCGTAGAAGGTGGCTCGCGATTCATTGACCGGGACCTCGAGGTGTCCGTCACCCGGGTCCTCCAGACGGTCGCGGGGCGGATGATCTTCGCCCAGCCCCGGCTCGATTGAAGGCGCGGTTCGCCGACGCGATCGTCGTCGCCGCGGGCTCATCGAGCCGGATGGGCGGTATCGACAAGCTCGGCCTCGAGGTCGGCGGCCGGCCCGTCCTTGCCTGGTCGCTCTCCGCGGTCGCCGCCGCGCCCGAAGTCGACCGGATCGTCGTCGTGGCTGCGCCGCCGCGCCGGCTCGACGTCGAGTCGGCTCCGTGGCTGCCGGCGAAGGTCGTCGCGGTCGTCTCGGGCGGCGCCCGGCGCCAGGAGTCGGTCCATGCCGGGTTCGCCGCGCTCGCTGGGCTCGTCGCCGCCGGCGAGCCGCCCCAACCGGACCGTGTCCTGCTGGTCCACGACGGCGCACGCCCGCTCGTGACCCCGGTGCTCGTGTCGGCCGTGGCCAGGGCGACGGCCGAGCACGGTGCGGCGATCCCGGTCCTGCCGGTGTCCGAGACGATCAAGCGCCTGGACGGCGACCTCGTCGGAGAGACGGTCGATCGCTCCGGCCTGGCCACGGCGCAGACGCCGCAGGGCGTCCGCAGCGGCCTTCTCGCGATCGCCTACGAACGGTTCCCGGCCGGGGGACCCGAGACCTGGACGGACGAGGCCGCGCTGCTGGAGGCCTGTAGAATCCCCGTTTATGCCATTCCCGGCGAACCCGACAACCTCAAGGTGACCGTGCCCGCCGATTTCGCGCGCGCAGAGAGCAGACTTGTCGGCGGTTCCGCCGGACGTCTCGGGTTCGGGCAGGACCGACACCCGTTCGGCCCCGGGGAGCCGCTCGCGCTCGGCGGTCTTGAGTTCGCGGGAGCGCCGCGCCTCCACGGCCACTCCGATGGCGACGTCGCCCTCCACGCGGTCGCCGACGCGCTCCTCGGGGCAGCCGGTCAAGGCGATCTGGGGCGGCTCTTTCCGGCCGACGCCCGGACGCCGCGGGGCATCGCCAGCGGGGAGCTCCTCGGCGAAGTCGTCCGCCGGCTCGCCGCGGAGGGGCTGAGGCCGCTCCGGGTCGACCTGACGATCGTGGCGGCGCGTCCCCGCCTCGCGGATCGGCTGGACGAGATGCGCGAGCGGGTGGCGTCGCTCCTCGGAGTCCGCCCGGAGGCAGTCAGCGTCAAGGCCGCGACCGGCAATCTCGACGGGCTCGAGGGTGCCGGGCGAGGAATCTCCGCCCAGGCGATCGCCATCGTCGAGGCGATCCGATGATCAGGCTGACCGACACGCTGACGGGCGGCACCCGACCCCTCGAGCCGCTCGAGCCTGGTCACGTCCGGATCTACAGTTGCGGCCCGACGGTCTACGGCCCGGCCCACATCGGCAACTTCCGCTCGTTTCTCTTCGCCGACCTGCTCGTCCGCTACCTCCGCTACCGCGGGCTGCGCGTCACGTGGGTAATGAACGTCACGGACATCGACGACAAGATCATCCGCGGTGCAGCCGCGGCGGGCATCGCCACCGACGAGCTTGCGGAGCGTTGGCTCGGGCGGTTTCTCGAGGACGCGGCAGCGCTCCGGATGACACCACCGGACGTCCTGCCGCGGGCGACCGGGCACATCGAGCCGATCGTCGCGCTGATCGACACACTCCTCGAACGCGGCCACGCGTACCGGACCGAGGACGGGTCGATCTTCTTCCGGATCGCGTCGTGGCCGGCATACGGCCGCCTGGCCCGCCTGGACCCGGAGCATCTCCGGGTGGGCGAGCGGGTCGAGGCGGACGAGTACGGCAAGGACGACGTCCGCGACTTTGCGCTGTGGAAGGGCCCGAAGCCGGACGAGCCCTCGTGGGACACGCGCATCGGGCCGGGGCGCCCGGGCTGGCACATCGAGTGCTCCGCGATGAGTATGAAACACTTGGGCGAGTCGTTCGACATCCATACCGGGGGCGTCGACCTCATCTTTCCCCATCACGAGGACGAGATCGCCCAGAGCGAGGCGGCCACCGGCCGCCCCTTCGTTCAGACGTGGCTTCATTGCGCGCACCTCCAGATGGGCGGCGCGAAGATGGCGAAGTCGACCGGCAACATCGCGCGCGTGAGCGATCTGCTCGAGGCGGGTGTCTCGCCCCGCGCCCTCCGCTACGCGCTCATCTCCGTCCACTACCGCCAGGCGTCGAGCTACAGCGACGAGTCGCTTGCCGCGGCGGCCGCCGCGGTGGAGCGGCTCGATGCGCTGCTCACGGCTCTCGGCGCCTATCGCGAGGACAGTCCGGGTGACTCGACACTCGACGACCTGCTGGACGGCGCGCGGGCCGCGTTCGAGACCGCCCTCGACGACGACCTCAACGTGTCTGCGGCGCTTGCCGCCGTGTTCGACCTCGTCCGGGAGATCAATCGCCGGATCGAGGCCCGCGCGCTGTCGACCGCCGATGCGCGCCGTGTCGTCGAGCTCATCCGCGAGCTCGACGCCGTGCTCGGGGTGCTGCCCGACGAGGTCGAGGACCTCGAGCCGGAACCGGCCGCTCTCCTCGAGCAGCGCGCCGCGGCCCGGGCCGCCCGCGATTGGGCCGCGTCGGATCGGCTGCGGGACGAACTGGCCGGGCACGGGATCGCCGTCGAGGACACGCGCGACGGCCAGCGCTGGCGGCGCGCCGTGGAGGCCGGCCGTGGCTGACCGGGACGATCGCGCGCCGCGCGGGCCGCGAGACGATGGCCGCCGGGCGGGCCGGGGGCCGGGCCGCGGGCCGGGCGGTCGGCCTGGTGGTCGCGGGCCGGGCGCGGGCGGACCGGGCCGTGGTGGCGGACCCGGCTGGGGCGGTCCCGGCGGCCGCGGACGAGGGCCTCGGGGAGATGCGCCCGGCGGCCGGGGACCGCGTGGAGGGCCATCCGACAGGGAAGGCCGCCAGGGCTTTGGATTCCGCGGTGGAGACCGTCCCGAGCGCGACTTCGATGATCGGGACCGGGATCGCGGCGGGGGAGGCGCACCCGGCGGCCCTTACCGGCCGTGGGAGCGCGCCGATCGGCCGCGCCCCGGCC